>NZ_JAKSYN010000208.1:0-351 GCF_022829565.1 Methylobacterium sp. J-001 | reverse complement strand
AGGTGCAGGTAGTTCGGCGCGAAGCTACAGAAGGCCTTCAGCCGTTCGACATCGAGGATGGTGAGCACCCGGCTCTTGAGGTGGATCAGGCCGAGCGCGCGCAGCTCCCGCAGGGTCCGGTTCACGTGCACGTCGGACAGGACCAACGTCGCGGCGATCTCGGTCTGCGTCAGCGGGAACGCGTAGCTGTTATGGGTAACACGTCCGACCGCTTCCAGGCGCATGAGACGTTCGCACATAAGGTGGGCAATGCGCTTCCCTGGGGCACGTCCACCCATGTTGACGAGCCACTCACGCAGGCCTGCACCTTCGACCAGAGGGCCCCACCTGAAGGCCCGCTCGACGCCCGGG
>NZ_JAKSYN010000207.1:0-286 GCF_022829565.1 Methylobacterium sp. J-001 | reverse complement strand
AGCGCCCGCAAGGCGAACGAGGCGCGTGCTGACGAGTTGGCGCGTCTCGATCCACTCACCGGCCTGCCAAACCGCCTGCTCTTGCAAGAACGCCTGGCTGGAGCCGTGGCACGCTTGCAGCGCAACGAAGAGACTTGCGCTCTCCTTCTCATCGATCTCGACCGGTTCAAGCCGGTCAACGACACGCTCGGTCACCCGATCGGCGACGCACTTCTGGCGAAGGTCGCCGACCGGCTGCGCTCGACCGTGAGGCCCACGGACACCGTGGCCCGGATCGGTGGTGATG
>NZ_JAKSYN010000203.1:0-114531 GCF_022829565.1 Methylobacterium sp. J-001 | reverse complement strand
GCCCACACCAGCGCGGCGATCACCAGCATCAGCGGCAGAAGCAGGAACAGCGCGGTGGAAGCCACCCCGATGTCGAGACCGCGCTTGGCCGCCCAGTCGAGCCGCAGCCCCCGCGCGACAAACGGCGTCTCCGGCAGCATTGCCTCCGCCACCCCGCTCACCTGACCGGCAATCTGATCGGCCACATCGGACATCTCAACCCTATGGTGCGGCGCAGAAGCGAGGTGGGAGATAGGGGGGCCGGCCTCACGCAACATGGACTCGCTTCCTGACGGACGGTGTCGGTGAGTTGGTTAACAACTCGTTAATAGTGTCTTTCTAACAAATTATTCGCGCTGTTACAAGCTGGGCTATACCGATGAGGATAGTCTAAACTGGGTTCATATTATGCGGTTATGCAATGTTTCGACTTAAATAAGGCGCGGCCTTGGGGCAACTTGAGAAAAGATCAGGCTGTAGAAACCCCGGTTTGGGGATGAGACGGTATAGTGTCGGTATAGGCGTCGGCCGCGAGATGGCTCCGTTTCCATTGGTGCGGCGCACGCAAGACCGATATCGGCAGCCTCGGTTACCGGCTTGTGCCGTCGCAGACCTCGGCCCAGGCTGGCGCTCAGCTTACAAGCGGGACGGGGGCCGGACGGAGCGGCCGATCGGCGGCATCGGTGAAGACTACGCATCCCGATGGCGAGATGGGTGCTCGCGCGGAACAGAGCAGGGATAAGCCGAGCCCTTTTTCGGGTGGCGGATGAAATCGGCGTGAGCGCCATCAACCGGAAGCAAGGCTGGCGGCCCAAGCGACGTGACAGCTCGGTCCGGACGATCAAACAGGGCTGGTCGCGGGTACAAGGGAGAAGTGACATGGCGGTTCTGGTGACGGGCGGGGCCGGGTATATCGGCAGCCACATGGTTCTGGCGCTGCTGGATGCCGGCCACGAGGAGATCGTGGTGCTCGACGATCTCTCCACCGGCTTCGACTGGGCCGTGCCCGAGGGGGTCAAGCTCGTGGTCGGCGACGTCGCCGACCAGGCGCTGGTCACCCAGACCATCCTGCAGCACCGGATCGACGCGCTGGCCCACTTCGCCGCCCGGATCGTCGTGCCGGACTCGGTCGCCGACCCGCTCGGCTACTACCTCGCCAACACGGTCAAGACCCGCGCCCTGATCGAGGCCGCCACCCGCGCAGGCGTGCGCCACGTGATCTTCTCCTCCACGGCCGCCGTCTACGGCGAGCCCGAGGTGGTGCCGGTGCCCGAGGACCTGCCGCTCGCCCCGATCAACCCCTACGGCCGCTCCAAGCTGATGAGCGAGTGGATGATCGCCGATGCGGCGGCCGCCCACGGCTTCTCGTATGTCGTGCTGCGCTACTTCAACGTCGCCGGCGCGGATCCGGCCGGGCGCTCGGGCCAGTCGACCCCGAACGCGACGCACCTGATCAAGGTGGCCACGCAGGCCGCGCTCGGGCGGCGCGACCGGCTCGACGTCTACGGCACCGACTACCCGACCCCGGACGGCTCGTGCCTGCGCGACTACATCCAGGTCTCGGACCTCGCCGACGCGCACCGGGTGGCGCTCGACCATCTGCGCGGGGGCGGCGCGAGCCTGACGCTGAACTGCGGCTACGGCCGGGGCTACTCGGTGCTGGAGGTGATCGAGGTGGTCAAGCGGATCTCGGGGCGGGACTTCGCGGTCCGGCTGTGCCCGCGCCGGCCCGGGGATCCGGCGCGGATCGTGGCGGAGGCGGGCCGGATCCGGTCGCAGCTGGGCTGGCAGCCCCGCCACGACGATCTCGACGCCATCGTCGCCCAGGCGCTGGCCTGGGAGGACAAACTCAGTATGCGCAACCGGATCTGAACGACGCTAAAGCGTGCTAATACAAGCCTCAAGCCTCAAGCCATAAGCCCCGACCGAGGTTGCCTGTATGCGAGTTGCGATTGTTCATTATTGGCTCGTGGGCATGCGAGGCGGTGAGAAGGTTGTTGAAGCGCTCTGCAAGATGTATCCCGAGGCGGATATTTTTACCCATGCCTATGCACCGGATTCGATATCGCCACTGATCAAGGCTCATCGCATCCAGACCTCGTTCATCGGCCGGCTCCCGTTCTCCGCGACGCGCTACAAATCCTATCTGCCGCTGATGCCGATGGCCCTCGAGCAGCTCGACCTGCGCGGCTACGATCTGGTGATCAGCAGCGAGTCCGGGCCGGCCAAGGGGATCATCCCGCCCTCGAACGCGACGCACATTTGCTACTGCCATTCCCCGATGCGCTACGTCTGGAACATGTTCCACGATTACCGCGAGCGGACGGGATTCTTGAACCGGCTCCTCATGCCACCGGCGGCGCATTACATCCGGAACTGGGACGCCATCTCGGCGAGCCGCGTCCACGAATTCGTGGCGAATTCGGCGACCGTCGCACGGCGGATCGAGACCTACTATCGGCGCAGCGCCACCGTCATTTATCCCCCGGTCGACACCGACGCGTTCGGTCCCGTCCCGGAGCACGAGATCGGCGATTACCATCTGATGGTCGGCGAACTCGTTCGCTACAAGCGCCCGGAACTGGCGATCGAGGCATTCAACCGGCTGCAGAAACCCCTGGTGGTGATCGGTGGCGGCGAAATGCTGCGCGAGTTGCGGAGCCTGGCCGGGCCGCACGTCACGATGCTCGGCCCTCAGCCCTTCGCGGTTTTGAAGCATCATTACGCCCGCTGCCAAGCGCTGATCTTCCCCGGCGAGGAGGATTTTGGCATCGTTCCGGTCGAGGCCATGGCGAGTGGCCGGCCGGTAATCGCCTATGGCAAGGGTGGCGCGACCGAAACGGTGCAGGAGGGGGTAACCGGTACGTTCTTCCACGAGCAGTCGGTGGACGCTCTGATCGACGCCATCGCGCGGTGCAAGGCGATTGCGCCGAAGCCCAGCGACTTGGTCAGCCGGGCCTCCGAGTTCAGCATCGAGCGCTTCACCGGCGCGATGGCACAGTTCATCGACGGCGTCCTCAAGCGCGAGGACCACGGCCACCGACCGGTCAGGGCCGGCGAACAGCTGGACCTATTGAATTGAGTTTTGGCTAATCGTTCTGTCTTAAAGTTCAGAACGTTATTTGTGAAAGATCGATCTTGATGCCTGAGACTATCGATACGGTCTATCCCATGATCCTGTGCGGCGGCACGGGCACCCGGCTTTGGCCGGCCTCGCGGGAGAGCATGCCCAAGCAGTTCGCCCGGCTGGTGGATGCGAAGACCTCGACCTTCCAGGCCAGCCTCGAGCGGGTCGCGGATGCGTCGGTGTTCGCCAGGCCGACCGTGATCGCCTCGGCCGAGGCCCGCTTCATCGTCGCCGAGCAGTGCGGCCAGCTCGGGATCGCCGCCGACATCGTGCTCGAGCCGCAAGGGCGCGACTCCGCCGCCGCCGTGGCGGTGGCCGCGCTGCATGCCGCCGCGATCGACCCGCAGGCGGTGGTGCTGATCATGGCCGCCGACCACGTCGTGCCCGACACCCAGGCCTTCGTCGACGCCGTGAAGGCCGCCGCCGTGGGCGCGCGGGCCGGCTACACCATGACGCTCGGCATCGAGCCGACCCGCCCGGCCTCGGATTACGGCTACATCCGCCGCGGCGCGCCGATCTCCGAGGCCCCCGGCGCCGCCCGGGTGGAGAAGTTCGTCGAGAAGCCGGACCGTGCCGGCGCCGAGGCGCTGATCGCCGACGGCGCCCTGTGGAACTCGGGCTACTTCCTGTTCCGCGCCGACCTGATGCTGGCCGAGCTCGAGGCCTTCGTGCCGGAGGTGCTCGAGGCCGCCCGCGCCGCGCTGGACGCTGCGGTGACCGACCTCGACTTCGTCCGGCTGGACGGCGAGGCGTTCGCGCGGGCGCCGAAGATCTCGATCGACTACGCGGTGATGGAGCGGACCGCCCGGGCGGGCGTGCTGCCGGTGTCGTTCCCATGGTCGGATGTCGGGACCTGGGACGCGGTCTGGCAGGTGCTGGACCACGATGCCGAGGGCAACGCGGTGCGGGGCCGGGTGTCGCTGATCGGGACGAAGAACAGCCTGGTGCACAGCCAGGGCGAGGGCCTGACCGCGGTGGTCGGGCTGGAGGACGTGGTCGTGGTCTCGACGCCGGACGCTGTGCTGGTGGCGTCGAAAGCCCGCTCGGGGGAGGTCAAGCAGCTGGTCAACGCGCTGCGGGCGTCGGGCGAGCCGGAGGCGGACGCGCATCTGCGGATGTACCGGCCGTGGGGGTGGTACCAGCGGATCGACATCGGCGAGCGCTTCCAGGTGAAGCGGATCCAGGTGGTTCCGGGCGGGCGTCTATCGCTGCAGAAGCACTATCACCGGGCCGAGCACTGGGTGGTGGTGCGCGGCACCGCGGAGGTGACCGTGGACGAGAGGGTGGTGCTGGTCCACGAGAACGAGGCGGTGTACCTGCCGATCGGGTCGATGCACCGGCTGAACAACCCGGGCAAGATCCCGCTGGAGCTGATCGAGGTCCAGGTCGGATCCTACACCGGCGAGGACGACATCATCCGCGTCGAGGATATCTACGGACGCTGAGCCGTCCCGAAGGCGCCTGCGACGCGATCACGCCCGGCCGCGCCGGAACCATGCGGCCTGCCGGGCGACTACCCTTGAGAGTGTGAACGCGCCGGTCCCACAGGGCCAGGCGCGGGAATCGCCCGATGGGGAAGAATGATGAAGCATAAGCCGCTCAGCGAGCAGGTTGTGGTGATCACCGGCGCGTCGTCCGGGATCGGCCTCGCGACCGCCCGGATGGCGGCGGAGCGCGGCGCCCGGGTCGTGCTGGCGGCGCGCAGCGGCGATGCCCTGGCCAGGATCCAGGCCGAGATCGAGGGCGTCGGCGGCAAGGCGCTTCACGTCGTCGCCGATGTCGGCAACCGCGCCGACGTCCAGGCCATCGCCGACCGGGCGATCGCGACGTTCGGCGGCTTCGACACCTGGGTGAACGTCGCGGGCGCCTCGATCTATGGCCGCCTCCGCGAGATCAGCGACGAAGACCATCAGCGCCTGATCCAGACCAATCTCTGGGGCACGATCTACGGGTCGCTGGTGGCCGTGGAGCACCTGCACGCGCAGGGTGGCGCGCTGATCAATGTCGGCAGCATCGCCTCCGACCTCGCCTTCCCGTTCCAGGGTATGTACGCGGCCTCGAAACATGCCGTGAAGGGCTTCACCGACGCCCTGCGCATGGAATTGATGGTCGAGGACGCACCGATCTCGGTGACGCTGGTCAAGCCGGCCTCGATCGACACGCCCCTGCCGCAGCGTGCGCGCAACTACATGGATCGCGAGCCGACCCTGCCGCCGCCGATCTACCCGCCCGAGGAAGTCGCCAACGCGATCCTGCACGCGGCCGTGCATCCGCAGCGCGACATCTTCGTCGGCGGCGCCGGCAAGGCCTTTGTCGCCGGCAAGGAATTCGCCCCGGGCGCCTACGATTACATGGGCCCAGCGATCATCGCGATGCAGAAGCGCGGAATTCCGCCCCGCGATCCGACCGGAGCCCTGCATGCGCCGGTCCCGGCCGGTATCACCCGCGGCGACCCGCCCGTCTACGTGATGCGCACCAGCGCCTATACCCGGGCGAGCCTGCACCCGCTCGCCACGGCAGCCGGGTTGCTCGGTGTCGGCACGGTGGCGGCCCTGGCCCTGCTCGGCACCAGCCCCAGGCGCCGGAAGCGCCTGTAATTGACCCACTCTGCGCGTTCGCTCCCGGGGCCGGCTCAGCCGACCCCAGGTGAGCAGGCCGATCCCCGCATCGTTCCGCGCCGGCTCGTCCACCTGCCGGACGATCGGACCATCGCGTATGCCGAGATGGGCTCGGGGCCCGATCTCGTTGCGATCCACGGCATGATGATGTGCCTGGAGGACCAATGGCTCGGGCCGGTGCCGGCCTTGGCCGAGCATTTCCGGGTGGTTGCCGTCGACCGCCCCGGCCACGGGTTCAGCCTGCGGCCGCGGGGGCGCGCCGCCGACATCTGGGACCAGGCCGCGTGCATCCGGGACGCGGTCCGGCAGCTCGGTCTGGAGCGTCCGGTGATCCTCGGCCACTCGTTCGGTGGGGCAGTCGCCCTGGCCTACGGAATGCTCTACCCGGATGAGATCGCCGGGGTCGTTTCCCTGGCGCCGGTGTGCTTCCCGGAACTGCGCCTGGAGCATCTGCTGTTCGGACCGCGGGCGCTGCCGCTGGGTGGCGAGCTGCTGACCCGAATCCTGCACGCGTCGAGCGATCCCTCGCTTCTCCCGCTGCTCTGGAACGCGATGTTCCTGCCCCAGGCGATGCCGCAGCGCTTTCGTCAGGACTTTCCGTTCGCCCTCGCCGGGCGCGCCGCGCAGATAACCGCCGAGGGCGAGGATGCCGGCTGGCTCTGGCCGGCGCTCACCCGCAGCGCGATGCGCTATTCTAGCCTCCGGGTTCCCACGCGCATCCTGTGCGGCGGCGCCGACATCGTCGTGAACTCCTACCTTCACGGGGCTGCTGCTGCCCAAATGATCCCCACGGCGACACTGGAGATGCTGCCCGGGGCCGGGCACATGTTCCCGCATACCCATCCCGACGCGGTCGTGCGGGCGGCCCGGTCGATCGGGCGTTAGACGTCCTCGAGCGGATCCGGGCGGGGGCCAAGCAGCCAGCGCTCGTCGATGTCGGTGGCGTTGCGGTCGGCGAGCGGCTGTGTCTCGTCGCCCTGGGCGAAGATCACGACATCGCCCGGCCCGACATCGCGCGTGGCGTAGAAATCCCAGCGCCGGTGGATCACCCGCGGGCCGCCGAAGATCCGGTAGGCGTTCCAGTACCGGTCGTCCCGGAAGCCGACATAATGGACCGAGGGGGCGGAGGGACGCTCACCCAAGCCACAGGACCTTGCGGGCCTCGGCGAGCAGGACCGCGTGTTGCACGGCGGCCGGCCCCGCGTCGGGAACGGCGCTGCTCGCCTCGGCGATCAGCCGCCGGAATTTCTTGCGGTTCAGGCCGCGCCAGCTCTGGCTGGCGAGGACCGCCGCCAGCACGGTCTGGACCGCCTCCGTCCGGTACTGCGCTTCGGCCAGGGCGAGCCGGGCATCCGCCGGTCGGGACAAGCCATCGGTCGGCCCCATCTTCTCCGGCGACGGGCCCGGATCGGCCCCATCGTCGGGCATCAGATTGATGTCCCAGCTGACGTTTTCGCGCACGACGCGGGCAGGCGATCCGTAGGCCAGGGTGTTGCCCGGGATGACGCCGCTGACGAGCGACTGGGCCCCGATGATTGCCCCGTCGCCGATATGCGCGCCTTTGAACACGCTGACATTGCGCCCGAGCCAGACCCGATGGCCGACATGGATCGGTCGCGACGGGTTGATCCGCCGGCCGGATTCGAGATCGATGATCGAATGGGCGTCGCTCACCCAGAAATTGACGCCCTCCGAGATCAGGCAATTGTGCCCGATGGTGATCGGCTTCGTCTCGTGGACGAAGATCTGGCCCTCGTTGGCGAAGGCGCTGTGATGCCCGATCAAAAGCTTCGAATGGGGGCAGACATAGATCTGCACGGAGGCGAGGCGGACGCCGTGCCCGATATGGACGGTGGAGCTCGGCCCGCAGGTGAGCGACATCCGCTCGAACGCGTTGGCGCCATCCCCGATCAGGACATGACTGCCGTCACCGTTGATGGTGATCGTCCCATCGGAATTGTCCAAGAAATCCTGCGCGATCTGGATCCTGTTATTGCCGTTGTTGAGCAGACGCACAGGCACACGACATCTCCGGCCACACCCTTATGATCGGGTATGTAGTGTGGCGGCGGCGTGGATCGACCAATGGAATGCCGGGCCGCGGGGAGGAGCTTGGCGCGCGCCAGCGAGTCGTCGCCGGCGCAGCACTCTGCGCAGCGTCGATATCGCCCCGGACGACTATCTTGATCCTGTCCAGCCGGCCTTCCGAGAGCCGGAGCCGTACCGGTTTCGGGGCGTCTCGGCACGTCCAAGGTCCGGTATTCCCTGGCGACCGCCCTCAATGCATCGCGCAGCGACCTCGAACCGAAGGCGCTCCTCCAATCAGAGAGCCCAATACGCTTACAGGTGTGCCGTCGCTGCCTTACCGCTCAGCACGATCGCCATCGCTGACAACGCCGCAGAGACGGCACGGCGCGAGACCTTCTCCTTGGCAAAGCGCGTCCCCGCCAATCGCGATGTGTCGACAAGCCTTACGATTCAGGCCGATACCATCTCACCCGGGCTGAATTCCTTACGCGGACCATATGCAGCCAATCTATGCGGTATATGCAATCGATGTGTTGATGAAATAGACTTATGGCGTGAAAAACTGACAGAGAAATTTAAGCATCTGATCAAAGGCCGATGATCTCATCAATACAAATAAATTGCTCCGAAGTTAATACAAAATGTGAAGATCGTTTTTCAGAACATAATAATAACATCAACAATATGAAAATCGTCGAGTCGCTAGTCTACGATGGCTATAAGTTATTTTTAGCGAACGGTGTTGTTGAGCCATAAAACGTATTGTCATGGCCGTGCTATACGATTGCGCTGGCTCGATTCTCCTCATGGGTGAGGCTCGACCAACCCGCGATCTGTGCGGTTCATTTGGAGACATACAATGGTCGACTTCGCAGCCAATCGGCGCGATTTGCTCCTTGCCCCGTTACTGGCCGCCGCCGCAGCGACGCTCGGAGGAGGCTCTGCCCGGGCCGCAGGCGTCGATCCCACGCAGACGATCGTCAAGCTGCCGGATCAGATTCCGTGGCAGCCCCTCTACAACTTCCCGCCTGGAATGGCTGAGCAGGCGCCGATGTTCGGCAAAATCAGCGACCCGGGACAGTATTTCGTGCTGATCCGCTGGCATCCGGGCTACATGAGCGCCCCCCACTGGTACGAAACCGACCGCCTCTGCGTGGTTCTGTCCGGCACGTGGTACGTGGCGAGCGGATCGGATTTCTCCCCGGAGGCGACGGTGCCGGTTCCGGCCGGCTCTTATGTCCATCGCGTCGCGAAGACACCGCATTACGACGGCGTGAAGTCGGGCATCAAGGAACCGGCGATCATTGCGATCAGCGGGCTTGGGCCGATCACCTACCATCTTACCGACACGACGAAGCCTGGCTGGCGCGAAGTCTGAACGGGCTGATGCCCGAGGTGCAGGCACGCTTTGCGTGACTTCCCTGTCTGCGCGTGTCGGTGACCGAGACCGGTCGCGATCCGGCACGTGCAGACGCTTGCCACGACTCAGTGTCGTTCCCGATTGTCGAACCAACGAGAACGGCTTGAGCAGCTTCGCGGCTGTCGAGATCGAACAATGCGGTCATGGGCAGGGTTTTTGGCCGATGCGCCAGTGCAGAGCGCGCCGTCATTAAGATACAACCGTATCGGGTAGTGGAACTACAAAGAGATGATATCCTGCTGTATTTGTATTCGCATGAATCAATATTGATAAAAATTGACAACCGGTATGCCGGCTTCATATCTTCAATTATACCGGCAATGAGATTGATGGCTGGACAGGTACTTGATTCAAGTAAACATTAACGACTTGTTATATCGTGGCGGAACATCATCTTGGGCGTTGCGAAAAAGGAAGCCGGGTGGAGGGCTTATGTCTCTGAATCGTTTGCTCTCTATCTGTATACTGATGCTGGCTTTGCTTGCTTGCGGCCTGGGCTCCATCATCGCAGTCGATCAATTTTCGGCAATATCTGCCGTGAAATTGACTTCGGCGCGGCTCGACATCTTGAAGGCGCTGTCGAACGTTCCGGCGACGCTGAATCCTGAGCGCGGCATGTTCACCTTGCTGATCAGCACGGAGCCGCAAGGCGGGGCGTCGCAGAACAATGCCCATGTAACCATGCGTCAGGCTACGGATACGGCGATGACGGCTGCACGCGCTTCCGCCGGTGCTTTGGCGGCCGTCGATTCGGCCGCGCAGCCCCTGGTCGAGACGACGGACCGCATCACGCGCATGTGGAGCGCGGCGCGCGCCGCCGGGGATGACCGTATTCGCAATGCTCAACCCGGCGCGCGGGGCGACGCCATCAAACTGGCCGGCGAACAAAGTGCCGAGATCAACAAGGTCGTGCTGGCGGCGATGCTCGACCAAACGCGGCAGCTCGCGACGGTGGACGGAAACGCTTTCCGATACGCCGATTTCGCCACCCTTGTCCTGGATCTGCGCGATGCGGGCGGCCGTGAAGCCGGCATGCTGTTGAACTTCATCGCCAGCGGCAAGCCGGCTTCCGACGTCGACCGACAACAGATCGTCAAACTGCGGGGTCAGGTCCTCGAGGCCTGGAACAGACTTTCGCCGCTGATCGAGCAGGAGACGACGCCGAAGAATCTCAAGGACGCGGTCTTGGCCGTCAAATCGATCTACATCCAGCAGTTCGGCGACCTGAATCAGAAGGTGCTCGATGGAGCGGTCACCGGGCAATACCCCCTTGCCGGTGAGGACTATCGCCAGAAGACGGTGCCGACCTGGATAAAGGTCATCGCGCTGCGCGATGCTGCGTTTGCCGAGGCCGACGCTTCGATCGGCGCGAAACTGTCCGACGCCCGACAGCGCCTTTACCTGGCGATCACCATCATCGTCGGCTCTCTGTCCATCAGCATCGGGATCTCGATCCTGGTCTATTGCCGGGTGTCGCGGCCGATCCGCCAGATGACCGACAGCATGTCGCGGATTGCCGCCGGCGACGTTGATGAGACGATACCGGGCGTCGGCCGTGCCGATGAGATCGGCGGCATGGCCGCCGCGGTCGAAGTCTTCAAAACCAGCTTGAAGCGCAATCGCGAACTCGAGGTCGAGAACGAACGCAGTCGCGCCGAGGCGGACCTGCGACGGAAGGACGTGCTCGCGGATCTCAGCCGCGGTTTCGAGACCAATGTCGGCCGTATCGTCGAGATCGTCGCTCAATCCGCCCGCGCGCTCGAGTCCGGCGCAAGTCAGATGAATTCTGCCGTGGCCGACTCGACCGCTCGCTCGACGGCCGTCGCGGCAGCCGCCGAGCAGGCCGCAGTGAACGTCACCGTCGTCGCGAGCGCGGCCGAGGAACTCGGTTTGTCGGTGGAAGAGATCGGCCGTCAGGTGCGGGATTCACAGGCCATGTCGCGGGCAGCGGTCGAAGAGGCGAATGCCACCGCCGTGATTGTCCAGGACCTGTCGCAGAGCGCGGGCCAGATCAACGAGGTGATCGGGCTCATCTCCAGTATCGCCGGACAGACCAATCTCCTGGCGCTCAATGCGACCATCGAGGCGGCGCGTGCCGGCGAGGCTGGCCGGGGCTTTGCCGTCGTCGCGGCGGAAGTCAAAGACCTGGCGACTCAGACTGCCAAGGCGACCGCCGATATCGCGGCGCAGATCAGCGGCATCCAGACGTCGACGACGAAGGCCGTCGACGCCATCCAGTCGATCGCCGGTACGATCCAGGCGATGAACGACATGACGTCGGACATCAACAGGGCGGTCAGTCAGCAGGGCGCCGCGACGGGCGATATCGTGCGCAACATCGCGGAAGCCTCGGGCGGGACGAGCGACGTCACGGTCAACATCTCGGCTGTGGCGCAATCGCTCAAGACCTCGGGTGCCGCGGCGCACGAGGTCCTGGAATCGTCCTCTCGACTGGCTGTCGAGGCGAACCAGCTCACACACCAGGTGACCGTCTTCCTCGACCAGGTCCGCTCGGCGTGAGGACACCTGCGACGGGCGAACACCGGAAACCCCGCCGAACAGGGCGCGGATAAATCCCGGCTCCGTTCGGCCGCTCGCGGGATCGCGGCGGGGGACGCATGACCAGCGCAGCCCTCATCGCGCATGCACGAAAGCGCGAAACCGCTCGCATGGCCCGCGCGCAAGCAAGGAGAATCCGGGTTTCGGCAGCTGATGGACGTTTTGCATACTGGGCGGTCCGAGCCGCCTTCCCGGGTCAAAGCCCCGTCAGCGTATCGCCATCGAGAAAGAGGCCGCTTCCCCCGCTCCCCTGGCAAAAAGCGAACAGGTCGGCGCGCTCTGGTGGGCGGTGAGGGACTCGAACCCCCGACCCTCTCCGTGTAAAGGAGACGCTCTACCAACTGAGCTAACCGCCCGGCGGCCGACCGTTACGGCATCGGGTCGGTGTGAAGCAAGGGGGCTTCATTCGGGAGCGGCTAGCCGGCGCGCGAGGGCGGGCGCGAGGCCGATGCTCTCCGTGGGGGCCGGGCGCATCGTTCGAGCCTCGGGCGCCGTTGCGACGGCGAGGGCGGCGCGGGTGCCGGCTTCCACCGAGCAGATCAGCGGGCAGGGGACCTGAGGGGCGAGGCGCCGGGCGAGGCCGGCGAGGCCGGCGCCGCCAAGGATCACCGTGGCGGCCCCGGCGTCGTGGCAGTCCCGGCAGGCCCGCGCCAGGATGCCGAGGGCGCGGTTCGGATCCTCGGCGATCTCGCCGCCGCTCGGGGCGACCGTGGTGATGGCGGCGAGGCGGTCGGACAGGCCGAGCGTGCCGACGAAGTCGTGGAGCATCGGCCCCCAGGCCGCGCCGCCGGTGACGATGCCGAAGCGGCCCGCCGTGGCAGCCTCCCGGCAGGCCGCCTGGGCCATGCCGACTACCGGGACCGGCGACAGCTCCTGCAGGGCGAGCAGGCCGGGATCGCCGAAGCAGGCGAGATAGACCGCGTCGCACCCGTCGCCATGCGCTGCCAGCGCGTCGAGGGCGGCATGGGCGGCGATGGCCGCGGCCGCACGGCTCGCGATGTAGCGGGCGCCGAAGCGACCGGTCACCGCCATGACCTCCGCTGCGTCGCCGATCTGGCGGCGGACATGGCCGGCGACGAGGTCGGTCACGGCCTGGCTGGTATTGGGATTGATCAGCAGGATACGCGTCACCGGACTCTCCCCACGAAAAAGCCCCCGGAGCGGGGCTCCGGGGGCTGATCTCGTCACGTCACCGGTCGGTCAGTGGGCGATGAAGGCCGCGCCTTCCTCGTCTGTCCGGGCGGGTTTAGCAGCCACCGGCAGGGGCTCCTCCCACTCGATGGCAACCGGCACACGCACCAGGGCTTTCTCCAGTACCTGATCCATGCGGGAGACCGGGATGATCTCCAGCCCGTTCTTCACGCTATCGGGCACCTCGGCGATGTCTTTGGCGTTCTCCTCGGGGATTAGCACCGTCTTGATGCCGCCGCGCAGCGCCGCCAACAGCTTCTCCTTCAGGCCGCCGATCGGGAGCACCCGGCCGCGGAGCGTCACCTCGCCGGTCATCGCGATATCGCGGCGCACCGCGATGCCGGTCAGCGTCGAGACGATGGCGGTGGCCATGGCAATGCCGGCGGACGGGCCGTCCTTCGGGGTCGCCCCCTCCGGAACGTGGACGTGGATGTCGCGACGCTCGAACAGCGGCGGCTCGATCCCGAAGTCGATCGCTCGCGAGCGCACATAAGATGCGGCCGCCGAGATCGACTCCTTCATCACGTCCTTCAGGTTGCCCGTGACGGTCATCTTGCCCTTACCGGGCATCATGACACCCTCGATCGTCAGCAACTCGCCGCCGACCTCGGTCCAGGCCAGACCCGTGACCACGCCGACCTGATCGTCCGCGTCGATCTCGCCGTAGCGGAACTTCGGCGGGCCGAGGAAGACCGGAAGGGTATCCACGTTCACCGCGACCGACTTGGTCTTGGTGATCAGGATCTCCTTTACCGCCTTGCGGATCAGGTTGGACAGCTCACGCTCCAGGTTACGGACGCCGGCTTCCCGCGTGTAGCGGCGGACCAGCATCATCAACCCGTCGTCGTCGATCGACCACTCGTGGGTCCCGAGGCCGTGCTTCTTCAAGGCATTCGGGATCAGGTGCTTGCGCGCGATCTCGACCTTCTCCTCCTCGGTGTATCCGGCGATACGGATCACCTCCATCCGGTCCATCAGCGGGCCCGGGATGTTGAGGGTGTTGGCCGTCGTCACGAACATCACGTTCGAGAGGTCGTAATCCACCTCCAGGTAGTGGTCGTTGAAGGTGCTGTTCTGCTCCGGATCCAGCACCTCGAGGAGCGCCGCGGACGGATCGCCACGGAAATCCATGCCCATCTTGTCGATCTCGTCGAGCAGGATGAGCGGGTTCGAGGTCTTGGCCTTGCGCATCGACTGGACGATCTTGCCGGGCATCGAACCGATATAGGTCCGACGGTGGCCGCGGATCTCGGCCTCGTCCCGTACGCCGCCGAGCGACATGCGCACGAACTCGCGACCCGTCGCCTTGGCGATGGACTTGCCGAGCGAGGTCTTGCCGACGCCGGGGGGGCCGACGAGGCACAGGATTGGGCCGGTGAGCTTGTTCGCCCGCTGCTGCACGGCGAGGTACTCGACGATCCGCTCCTTGACCTTGTCCAGACCGAAATGGTCGTTGTCCAGCAGGACCTGGGCGCCGAGCAGATCCTTCTTGATCTTCGAGCGCTTGCCCCACGGGATGCCGAGCATCCAGTCCAGATAGTTGCGCACCACCGTCGCCTCGGCCGACATCGGCGACATCTGGCGGAGCTTCTTCAGCTCGGCAGTGGCCTTGTCACGGGCCTCCTTGGTGAACTTGGTCTTCTCGATCTTCTCCTCGAGCTCGGCCAGCTCGTCGCGACCGTCCTCGGAGTCGCCCAGCTCCTTCTGGATCGCCTTCATCTGCTCGTTCAGGTAGTACTCGCGCTGGGTCTTCTCCATCTGCCGCTTGACGCGGGTCCGGATGCGCTTCTCCACCTGCAGCACGGAGATCTCGCTCTCCATCAGCGACAGCACGCGCTCAAGGCGCTGCGCCACCGTGGGCGTCTCCAGGATGCCCTGCTTGTCAGAGATCTTGACCAGCAGGTGCGAACCGATCGTGTCGGCGAGCTTCGAGGGCTCGTCGATCTGGGTCACGGCCGAGACGACCTCGGGCGAGATCTTCTTGTTGAGCTTGACGTAGTTCTCGAACTCCGAGAGCACCGAGCGCGCCAGCGCCTCGGCCTCGACGCGGTCGCCGAGCTCGTCGTGCAGAGCCTCCGCGGTCGCCTCGTAATACTCGTCCGAGCGGGTGAAGCCCGTCACCTTGGCGCGGCCAATGCCCTCGACCAGCACCTTCACGGTGCCGTCGGGCAGCTTCAGGAGCTGCAGCACGGAGGCGAGGGTGCCGATCTTGTAGATCGCGTCGGTGGCGGGATCGTCGTCGCCCGCGTTGATCTGGGTCGCGAGCAGGATGTGGCGATCGGTGCGCACGGCCTCTTCGAGGGCGCGGATCGACTTCTCGCGGCCGACGAACAGGGGCACGATCATGTGCGGAAAGACGACGATGTCGCGCAGGGGCAGAACGGCGTAGGAGCCCGTCGAACCCGGGACGACCGGCTGGCGCGATTTCGACTGTGTCATAGGGGACTTCCTCTCAGGGACACCCGGCTTCGGTTCCCCCGGTGATGGGGCGAACCGACTGCCAGGGGCCGACCGGGCCGCGAGGGTCGGAATGCTCGTGAACTTTGCGGCTGGCGACGCGGACCGCTCCTCGAAGGAGCGAGCGGCCACCGCGATGAGCCTGAGGTGGCTGCGGGAAGCAGCGTTTTCAAGATGTTCCCCGCAGCGCGCCCGGCCGGAGCCGGGCGTTTAACGCAACCCTACCAAGCGCTTACGCGCTCACGCTGGCGGGCGCTTCCTTGTTGCGGTCGCCGTGGATGTAGAGCGGGCGCGACTTGCCCTCGACCACCTCGGGACCGATCACGACCTGCTCCACGGATTCGAGACCCGGCAGATCGTACATCGTGTCGAGCAGGATCGTCTCCAGGATCGAACGCAGGCCGCGGGCGCCGGTCTTGCGCTCGATCGCCTTGCGGGCGACCAGCGACAGCGCATCGTCCTGGAACGTCAGGTCGACGTTCTCCATCTCGAACAGCCGCTGGTACTGCTTGACCAGGGCGTTCTTCGGCTCCTGAAGGATCTTCTTCAGCGCAGCCTCGTCGAGATCCTCGAGCGTCGCCAGGACCGGCAGGCGGCCGACGAACTCGGGGATGAGGCCGAACTTCAAGAGATCCTCGGGCTCGACCGACCGGAAGATCTCGCC
Organism: Methylobacterium sp. J-001; assembly: GCF_022829565.1. Classification (NCBI taxonomy): domain Bacteria; kingdom Pseudomonadati; phylum Pseudomonadota; class Alphaproteobacteria; order Hyphomicrobiales; family Methylobacteriaceae; genus Methylobacterium; species Methylobacterium sp. J-001. The sequence goes on along the minus strand of NZ_JAKSYN010000203.1, from coordinate 98,488 downwards.
GGTGCGGCGGTCGTCCGGGGCCTGCACGCTCGCGCCGAAGCCGATCGAGGTGCCCTTGCCGCGCTGGGAGATGATCCGCTCCAGCCCAGCGAAGGCGCCGCCGCAGATGAACAGGATGTTGGTGGTGTCGACCTGCAGGAATTCCTGCTGCGGGTGCTTCCGGCCGCCCTGCGGCGGCACGGAGGCGACGGTGCCCTCCATGATCTTCAGGAGCGCCTGCTGCACGCCCTCGCCCGAGACGTCGCGGGTGATCGAGGGGTTGTCGGACTTGCGCGAGATCTTGTCGATCTCGTCGATGTAGACGATGCCGCGCTGCGCCCGCTCGACGTTGTAGTCGGAGGCCTGGAGCAGCTTGAGGATGATGTTTTCCACATCCTCGCCGACATAGCCGGCCTCGGTCAGGGTCGTGGCGTCCGCCATGGTGAACGGCACGTCGAGGATGCGGGCCAGGGTCTGCGCGAGCAGCGTCTTGCCCGAGCCGGTCGGCCCGATCAGCATGATGTTGGACTTGGCCAACTCGACGTCGTTGTGCTTCGTCGCGTGCGCGAGCCGCTTGTAGTGGTTGTGCACCGCGACCGAGAGGACCTTCTTGGCGAAGTCCTGGCCGATGACGTAATCGTCGAGGACGCGCCGGATCTCCTTCGGGGTCGGGACCCCGTCGCGGCTCTTCACCAGCGAGGATTTCGATTCCTCGCGGATGATGTCCATGCACAGCTCGACGCACTCGTCGCAGATGAACACGGTCGGGCCGGCGATCAGCTTGCGGACCTCGTGCTGGCTCTTGCCGCAGAACGAGCAATACAGCGTGCTCTTGGAGTCGTTGCCGCCAGTCTTGCTCATATCGGTCTCCGATTCGTCGCGTACGCAGCCGGCTAAGGGCGCACGCGCATCGCTTCAACGTAAGGGGGCCCGTTTAAAGAAACAGTATGCTGCGCGCCTTTGACCGATGGGCCCTGTCATCGGATGCAAACACGCTGCCGCGGCGGGATCAAGGCCACGCCGCGGCGGTCAGGCGACGCAACCGTCAGGCGGCGGCGGGCTCGGGACGCTTCTGGATGACCTCGTCGATGAGGCCGAACTCCTTGGCCGCATCCGAAGTCATGAAATTGTCGCGCTCCAGCGCGTTCTCAATGGCTGCGTAGTCACGGCCGGTATGCTTCACGTAGATCTCGTTCAGGCGCCGCTTCAGCGCCTCGATCTCGCGGGCATGGATCAGGATGTCCGTGGCCTGGCCCTGAAAGCCGCCGGAGGGCTGGTGGACCATGATCCGGGCGTTCGGCAGGGCGAAGCGATGGCCGGGCTCACCGGCGGTGAGCAGCAGGGAGCCCATCGAGGCGGCCTGACCGACGCAGAGGGTCGTGACCGGGCAACGAATGAACTGCATCGTGTCGTAGATCGACAGGCCCGAGGTCACGACGCCGCCGGGGGAATTGATATAGAAGGAAATTTCCTTCTTGGGGTTCTCGGCCTCGAGGAACAGCAGCTGCGCCACGATCAGCGACGCACCGTAATCCTCCACGGGACCGGTGAGGAAGATGATGCGCTCGCGCAGGAGGCGGGAGTAGATGTCGAAGGCGCGCTCGCCGCGGCTCGACTGCTCGACGACCATCGGCACGAGTGCGTTGTTGTAGACGTCGATCGGATCTCTCATCTCGTCCTGCCCAGAGTGAGGCCCGGGGCTGCCGCGAATCAGGGCAGCCCGGGCATGTCAGCGAACACCGGCGATGCTTAACCATCGCCTAACCCTATGCCCGCCGTCCTGGGACAGTGCGGGGCTCAGTCGGCCTTTGCCTCGGCGTTGGACGCGTCCTTGGCCTCGGCCTTGTCTGCCGGCTTCTCGCCGGTCGTGTCGTCGTCATCCTCATCGGCGAAAAGCGTCTCTTTCGAGACCGGCTCCTCGACGAGTTTGACTTGGCCGAGGACGTGGTCAACCACCTTCTCCTCGAACAGCGGCGCCCGGAGCTCGGCGAGCGCCTGCGGGTTCTTGCGGTAGAAGTCCCACACCTGCTGCTCCTGGCCCGGGAACTGCCGGACCCGAGCGATGAGGGCTTGGTTCACCTCCTCGTCGGAAACCTTGATATCGGCGCTCTCGCCGACCTGTGCAAGCACGAGTCCGAGCCGGACGCGCCGCTCGGCGATCTTCCGGTAGTCGGCCTGGGCCTTCTCCTCGGTGGTGTCCTCGTCCTCGAAGCTCTTGCCGCGGGCCTTGAGGTCCTGCTCCACCTGCGCCCAGACGCTGGCGAATTCCTGCGCGACCAGGGTCGGCGGCAGCTCGAAGGCGTACTTGCCGTCCAGCGCGTCCAGCAGGTCCTTCTTGAGCTTGCGACGCGACGCCGCTTCGAAGTCCCCGCCGATCGCCTTGGCGATCGCTTCGCGCAGCTTCTCAAGGGAGTCCATGCCGAGCGACTTGGCGAACTCGTCGTCGATCTTTGACTCGCCCGGGGCCTGGATCTTCGTGACGGTCACGTCGAACTCGGCATCCTTGCCGGCGAGGTGCTCGGCCCCGTAGGCCTCCGGGAAGGTCGCCGTGACGACGCGCTTGTCGCCGACCTTGGCGCCGACCAGCTGCTCCTCGAAGCCCGGGATGAACGAGCCGGAGCCGAGCTCCAGGTCGATGCCCTCGCCCTTGCCGCCCTGGAATTCCTCGCCGTCGATGCGGCCGACGAAATCGATGGTCACGCGGTCGCCGTTCTGGGCCTCGGCGCCCTCATCCCGCTCGCTGAAGGGACGGCTCTGGCCGGCCATGCGCTGCAGGGCCTCGTCGACCTCGGACTCCTCGGGCTTCGCCACGAGCTTCTTGAGGCTGACGTCGGAGAGATCGGCCAGTTCGAAGCTCGGCATCACCTCGAGGGCGACCTTGAAGGCCAGGTCGGCCTTGGCGTCGAGCGCCTTCTCGACCTCGGCCTGGTCGGTGGGGAACTCGACCTGCGGCTCCAGAGCCAGCTTGAGGCCGTTATCGGCCACGATCTTGCGGTTGGCCTCGTTGACGGCGTTCTGCACCACCTCGGCCATGACCGAGCGGCCATAGACCTTGCGCAGATGCGCGACCGGGACCTTGCCGGGGCGGAAGCCCTTCAGCTGGACCTTGTCCTTCATGCCGGAGAGCTCGGTCGTCAGGCGCTCCTCGAGTTCCTGGGCGGCCAGCAGCACCTGAAACTCGCGCTTCAGACCCTGGGCGTTGATCTCGGTCACCTGCATCGTCGTCGTCGCTCTTCAAAAGACCTTGTGGTCGCCGGCCGGGCCGGCGTCGTGCGGCTTGGTCGAGCGGTCCGGGATACGACGGTGTCGGATACGGGGATGAGGCGGCCCCGAGCGGGGCCGCGCCATCTCGAAGCGTCCTGGTGCGGGCGGAGGGGCTCGAACCCCCACGTCTTGCGACACTGGAACCTAAATCCAGCGCGTCTACCAGTTCCGCCACGCCCGCGCGTGCCGACACCCGGCGCGTCGCCGGCCGCCGGAAGCGCGCCCTATAGCATGGGCCGCACGGCCCGCAGCAAAAAACTTAACCTCCCGTGGCGGCGGTGGCGCGCGCCTGGGCACACGGCTATCTACCCAGGCCCGTTGCGAGCCGCCGTCGAGATCCCATGACCCCATCCCGCCCCGTGCCGCCGACCGATCCGCGCACGGCCGCACCGTCGCGCCGAACCCTGCTCTCCACGGCGACCGCCTTCGCGCTGATGCCGGAGACCGGTCGGGCGCAGGCGACGGCTCCCGAAAAGCCGCCGGCGGCCCCGAACCCGTTGCCGTCCGAACCCACCGCCCCGGCACCCGCCCTGCCGGCCGCGCCCGGGAAGACCCGGCTGCGGCCCGAGCCCGCGGCCGAGACACCGGTCTGGTGCTTCGACGGCAAGGCCCTGCCGCCCCTGGTGCGGATCAAGCTCGGCCAGCCGGTCCGGCTCAAGGTCGAGAATCGCACCGACAAGCCGCTGTCGCTGCACTGGCACGGGGTGCGCAACGTCAACGCGATGGACGGGGTCGGCGGCGTGACCCAGGCGCCGATCCCGCCGGGGGGCGACTTCCTGTACCAGTTCACGCCCCCGGATGCCGGGACCTACCTGATCCGCCCCCTTGTGGTCGGCGGGTCGAGCGAGCCGTCCGGCCGGGGGCTGGCGGGCATGCTGATCGTCGAGGAGGCGAGCCCGCCGCTGGTCGACGCCGATGTCGGCCTGGTGATGCAGGATTGGCGGCTGGAGGACGATGCCAGCCTGATGCCGTTCGGCCAGCCGCTGTTCGCGGCGACGAACGGGCGCCTCGGCAATCTCGTCACGATCAACGGCAAGCTTGTGCCGGACACGTTCGAGGCCCGCCCGGGTGCCCGGGTCCGCCTGCGGCTCGGCAATGCCTGCAACGCGCGTGGGACGCGGCTCCGCTTCGAAGGCGTGAAGGTCTACGTGGCGGCGGTCGACGGGCAGCCGACCGACACGTTCGAGCCCCTGCGGGCGACCCTGCCGTTCCCCCCGGGCACCCGCTACGATCTGATGGTCGACCTGCCCGAACAGGAGGGGGCGACCTGCTCGATCATCGCCCTGGTCGGCCAGGGGCTCACCCTGGCGACCGTGACCACGAAGGGCGCCCGCATAACCGACAAGCGACCGCCGATCGGCCCCATCGGTGAGAACAAGCGCCTGCCCGCCGAGATCAAGCTCCAGAACGCCCTGCGGCGGGACGTGGTGATCACCGGCGGGGCCTTCGTGCCGAAGGCTGCCAAGGACGCGCCGAAGGACAAGCCGGCCCCGGAGCCGGTCTATACCGGCGATCCTCAGAAGATCTGGGCGGTGAACGGCACCAGCGCGACCGCGGGGCTCCAGCCGATCTTCACGGTCAAGCGCGGTCAGGTTGTCGTGCTCGCGCTGCGCAACGAGACCGGCTTCCCGCAGGCCCTGCACCTGCACGGCCACTGCTTCCGCCTGCTGCATCCGTTGGACGATGGCTGGGAGCCCTACTGGCTCGACACCTTCCAGCTCCTCGAAGGCCGGACCGCCCGTATCGGCTTCCTCGCCGACAATCCGGGGCGCTGGCTAATCAGCGCCACGGTGCTGGAACGGTTCGATACGGGCCTCTGGACGATGTTCGAGGTCACATAAGCGCGGCGTCGAGGAGGCCCCCGAGCACGGCGGGCATCAGGTCCGGGAGATCCTCGGCAATGAGGCCCGGACCGTGGCGCAGGCCGGCATCGCCGTGCAGCCAGACACCGGCCGCCGCCGCCTCGAAGGGCGGCATGCCCTGCGCCAGCAACCCGGCGATCAGGCCGCCGAGCACGTCGCCCGAGCCGGCGGTGCCGAGATAGGGGCTGCCATGGTCGTTGATCGCCGCACGCCCGTCGCGGCTCGCGATCACCGTGTCGGACCCCTTCAGGACCACGACCGCGCCGGTGAGTGCGGCAGCGGCGCGGGTGCGGGCGACCTTGTCGGAGCCCTCGGCGGTGGCCTCCGTCCCGCTGAACAGCCGCGTGAATTCGCCCTCGTGGGGGGTGAGAATAGCCTGCGCGTCGCCGTCGGCGAGATGAGCGGCCAGCAGCGGTGCCTGTCCGGCAAAGCTCGTGAGCGCATCGGCATCGAGTACGAGGCCCCGCCCGGCGGCGGCGGCCACCGCGATGCGCTCGCGGGTCGGCTCGCCGATGCCCAGGCCAGGCCCGGCCAGGACGACATTGAGGCGCTCGTCGGTGAGCATGTCGTCGAGATCGTCCGCCGTCTCGCAGGGACGCAGCATGATCGCGGTGAGCTGGGCCGCGTTTTCCGCCAATGCGGCCTGGGGCGAGGCCAGGGTGACGAGACCCGCCCCGACCCGGAGGGCGCCCCGGGCGGCGAGCCGGGCTGCGCCGGTCTTGGTGGCCGGGCCCGACAGGATCAGGGCGTGGCCGCGGGTATATTTGTGGCTCTCGCCGGTGAGGCGCGGAAAGGTCGGCGCCCACAGCTCCGGCCCGTTGCGGTAGAGCGGCGGCGTGGCAGCGGTGCGGCCGGCCTCCAGAGCCGCTTGGCCCGCTCCGATATCGGCCAGGTGCCGGTGGCCGCACAGGCCTCGGCCGGGCTGGAGCAGATGACCCGGCTTGAACGCGACGAAGGTCACGGTCTCCACGGCCCGGATCGCGACGCCGCGCACGGCACCGGTATCGCCGTCGACGCCGCTCGGCACATCGACGGCGAGCACTGAGCGGCCGGATGCATTGACGGCCTCGACCAAAGTGCGGGCGGCCCCGTCGAGGTCGCGCGACAGGCCGGCGCCGAACAGGGCATCGATCACGAGGTCGCACGGCGGCAGGGCGTCGCCCACGGCCGCTTGCACCCGGCCCGTCCAGGCCTCGGACGCCAGGGCCGCGTCGCCCGTGAGCGCTCCGCGCTCGCCGAGCAGGCGGAGGTCGACCGCGTAGCCGCGTTCCGCCAGCAGCCGGGCGGCCACGAACCCGTCGCCGCCGTTGTTGCCGGGGCCGCACAGCACCAGAACCCGCCCGTCCTCCGGTAGCCGCATCGCCGCCCGCTCGGCGACCGCAGTCCCGGCAGCTTCCATCAGCCGGCGGCCCGGGATTCCCCCATCGATGGCCGCCGCATCGACCCGTCGCATCGCCGCGACCGTCAGCACCTGCATGCTCATCTCCACGTCTGCCCGTGCACCGAACACTGCTGATTAAAAATGCGCCACAAATTCATCGAAAGCCCGAAGGATGTGCGTAGCCTGCGCTTCGAATGGGCACTAACGTGACGCGCGTCGCGAAAACGGCGTGGCGGAGTCTTACCGACGATGTTAGAAATATCCGGCAGCGTAGCGCAGGCCCGAGCGGCATGAAGAAGATCGAAGCGATCATCAAGCCTTTCAAGCTCGACGAGGTGAAGGAGGCGCTCCAGGAGGTCGGCCTCCAGGGCATCACCGTCATCGAGGCGAAGGGTTTCGGCCGTCAGAAGGGCCATACCGAGCTGTATCGCGGCGCCGAATACGTGGTCGACTTCCTGCCCAAGGTGAAGCTCGAGATCGTCTTGTCGGACGCGCTGGTCGAGGGCGCCGTCGAGGCGATCCGCAAGTCGGCCCAGACCGGACGCATCGGCGACGGCAAGATCTTCGTCTCGACGATCGAAGAAGCCATCCGTATCCGCACGGGCGAGACCGGCACGGACGCGATCTGAGCCCGGCCGGGGCTGCAACACCATCGGGATCGTTGCGGCCTCACCGTCAGAGCGAAAGTGGCGAAGCAGCCCAGGAGTGTGCTCGATTCCAGGTCGTGGCGGCTCCCAGACTGGCGTCGTTGCCAGTGGGTTGACGATTTAGTGACGAACGACCTGCTCCGAAGCCGTTGCCGCCGTCATCGGGTGGCAGGCATGCGATCAGCCGGGCTGTGAGCCAGGATTCGCGCCGCTCCGCGCCCATGAATCACCGGGTCTCATCCCAAGAACGACCAGCATTCTCCGAACGAAAGCCGGCGTTTTTCCCGTTCTGCCTAAGAATTCACGCTGCACGAATGTCCGGCATCTGCGCGTCGGGCCATGGAGTACTGCGTCGGTAGCACCACATCCTCCGGGGAACGGACGGCCGGATCGGCCGCTTTGCCCCACGCAGGAGGACCCTATGATGGCCGGTACCGACGGGCGTGAGACCGCCAAGATCTACGAATTGTCGGCGTTCCGGCGTGCACGCATGACGCCGCGGGCGATCGAGACGGCCAAGCCGGCGCCCGTCCCGAGCATCGGGGGTGGCGCCTGGTACCATGAGGCCGCGATCCGCGACGACGAGCGCCCGCGCCGGACCTGAAACGCAAGGAAGCCGGGCACGCAGGCCCGGCTCCGGTGATCCATCGACGGGCGCCCGAAGCACCCGGTCCGCCTCAGGCGGCGACAGCGGCCTCGGTCGGTACCGAAGAGATCGTCTTCAGCACCTGCGAGGCGATCTGGTAGGGGTCGCCCTGCGAGTTCGGGCGGCGATCCTCCAGATACCCCTTGTAGCCGTTGTTGACGAAGGAGTGGGGCACGCGGATCGAGGCGCCACGGTCAGCCACGCCGTACGAGAACTCGTGGATCGAGGCCGTCTCGTGCTTGCCGGTCAGCCGCATGTGGTTGTCCGGACCGTAGACGGCGATGTGATCCTCGCGGGCGTTCTTGAACGCCTCCATGAGCGACTCGAAATACGCCTTGCCGCCGTGCTCGCGCAGGAACGCGGTCGAGAAGTTGCAGTGCATGCCCGAGCCGTTCCAGTCGGTGTCGCCGAGCGGCTTGCAATGGTACTCGACGTCGATCCCGTAGGACTCGCACAGGCGCTGCAGCAGGTAGCGGGCCATCCACATCTCGTCGGCGGCCTTCTTGGAGCCCTTGCCGAAGATCTGGAATTCCCACTGGCCCTTGGCCACCTCGGCGTTGATGCCCTCATGGTTGATGCCGGCGTCGAGGCAGAGGTCGAGATGCTCCTCGACGATCTTGCGGGCGACATCGCCGACATTCGAGTAGCCGACGCCGGTGTAGTACGGGCCCTGCGGGGCCGGGAAGCCGCTGGCCGGGAAGCCGAGCGGGCGGCCGTCCTTGTACAGGAAGTACTCCTGCTCGAAGCCGAACCAGGCGCCGGCATCGTCCAGGATGGTTGCGCGCTTGTTGGACTCGTGCGGGGTCTTGCCGTCCGGCATCATCACTTCGCACAGGACCAGGACGCCGTTCTTGCGGGCCGGATCGGGGAAGTGGCGCACGGGCTTGAGCATGCAGTCGGAGCTGCCGCCCTCGGCCTGCTTCGTGGACGAGCCGTCGAAGCCCCACATCGGCAGTTGGTCGAGGGTCGGGAAGCTGTCGAATTCCTTGATCTGCGTCTTGCCGCGCAGATTCGGGACCGGCGTATACCCGTCGAGCCATATATACTCGAGCTTATATTTCGTCATTCCGGTTCTCTCGTCCGTTGTCGATGCGCGATCCGGCCAAAGCCCGGGCGACGCGAACGGCTTGCCGCCGTCTCGACGGCCGCAGCCGCCCTTGCATGAAGCATGCCAGGATCTTCTCCCCCAGGGGCGGGCGAGAGAGATTCGTGGTCTCCGCGGTCCCCGGACCCATGACGGACCATCGATATGGGCCAAACGCCCGGCTCCGTGAGCGATTCCTCCCGCGCGCGGGTGGCAAGGCGGCCTCCCGACGGATATCAAGCGGCGCGGCCGGTGCGGCCCGTTCCTAAGGTGCCCGCTCCGCGCGAGAATCCCCGACGACCTTCCAGGAGGATGCCCACGATGACGACTGCGGCCGACGTTCTGAAGAATATCCGGGACAACGACGTACGCTACGTGGACTTCCGGTTCACCGACCCGCGCGGCAAGTGGCAGCACGTGACGTTCGACGTGTCGCTGATCGACGACGAGATCTTCGCCGAAGGTACGATGTTCGACGGCTCCTCGATCGCCGGCTGGAAGGCGATCAATGAGTCCGACATGCTGCTGATGCCGGATCCGTCCACCGCCTGCCTCGACCCGTTCTTCTCCGCCTCGACCCTGTCGATCGTCTGCGACGTGCTCGAGCCGGCCACCGGCGAGCCCTATTCGCGCGATCCCCGCGGCACCGCCAAGCGCGCCGAGGCCTACCTGCAGCAGACCGGGATCGGCGACACGATCTATGTCGGCCCCGAGGCCGAGTTCTTCGTGTTCGACGACGTGAAGTTCGCCGCCGACCCGTACCGCACCGGCTTCGAGCTCGATTCGACCGAGCTGCCGACCAACGGCTTCACCGATTACGAGGGCGGCAACCTCGGCCACCGGGTCCAGACCAAGGGCGGCTACTTCCCGGTCCCGCCGCAGGATTCGGCCCAGGACATGCGCGGCGAGATGCTGGCCGCGATGCAGTCCATGGGCGTGAAGGTCGAGAAGCACCACCACGAGGTGGCGAGCGCCCAGCACGAGCTCGGCATGAAGTTCGACGTGCTGACCAAGCTCGCCGACCACATGCAGATCTACAAGTACTGCATCCACAACGTCGCCCAGAGCTACGGCAAGTCGGCGACGTTCATGCCCAAGCCCGTCTTCGGCGACAACGGCTCGGGCATGCACGTCCACCAGTCGATCTGGAAGGACGGCAAGCCGGTCTTCGCCGGCGACAAGTATGCCGGGCTCAGCCAGGAATGCCTCTGGTACATCGGCGGCATCATCCGCCACGCCAAGGCGCTCAACGCCTTCACCAACCCGTCGACCAATTCCTACAAGCGGCTGGTGCCGGGCTACGAGGCGCCGGTGTTGCTCGCCTACTCGGCGCGCAACCGCTCGGCCTCCTGCCGGATCCCGTGGACCAAGAGCCCGAACGCCAAGCGCGTCGAGGTCCGCTTCCCCGACCCGATGGCCAACCCCTATCTGGCCTTCTCGGCCCTGCTGATGGCCGGCCTCGACGGCATCCGCAACAAGATCGATCCGGGCCCGGCCATGGACAAGGATCTCTACGAGCTGCCGCCGAAGGAGCTGAAGCAGATCCCGACCGTGTGCGGCTCGCTCCGCGAGGCGCTCTCCAGCCTCGACAAGGACCGGACCTTCCTCAAGGAGGGCGGCGTGTTCACGGACGACCAGATCGACTCGTTCATCGAGCTGAAAATGACCGAGGTGCTGCGCTATGAGATGACCCCGCACCCGATCGAGTTCGTGCAGTACTACTCGCTGTGATGTGAGAGGGGGCCGGGCGTGGAGCCCGGCCCCCTACACGATTTGACGTGACAGGATGCCGCTTAACAAGCGCTGAGTCCGTCATGGAACAAAAAGCGAACTTTCTTGACAAATAAGATAATTTGCCTAATATGAGCGACCGCAGCTGGCGGGGTGCTCTATGCTTTCTGATGATATTGCTGTTCAGCGGACGCGGTGGAACCTCGCGGCTATTAAGTTTGAGCTGAAGCTTTTTCGACTCCAACTCATTGTCAAAGCCTACAATCCCGGTCAGCCGCGGGTACCTGCTGGACGTCCAGACGGCGGACAATGGACAGATGAGGATCGTCCCGTAGGTCTGGGAGCGGACGACGACGCGCATCTTATCCTCGTAGGCAATGAAGATGATCAGCGATACAAAGTTGATCTCATGGCCGAACAGGCACGTGGAGGACATACAGTAAGTCGACACGTCGGAAAGACTGACGATGAATTACTGGAGCGAATCCGTAAATCGCAATGGAGCACTCCCCTTGCGCACGGGGGGTTAAAACGGAACGGAAGTTTCTCATCGATTGATTCGGCGAACGATCTCGTAAATCAGACCATACAAGCAAACAAATCGATAGTTGATCTTGTTGCATCAGGAACTATTAAAGATGCATTTATTACCAAATAATTTGGATACAAAACTGGCAGGGAGGCTTACAGCACAAATGATGGCGTGTTATATTTGCGAAATACAACTGGTGTAGGCGCACTCATAATGCATGAACCAACTTTATCGCGCGGATTTAGAGTTCGAACGGCACACCCCCAAACCGAGGGAGATTAAATTGACTTCCCCAGAGTTCGATGAATTCACTCGCCAATTCTATCAGGACCTGATGGAAGATATTGCAACCGAGGAGGAAATTATTACTTTTGCTCTATCTCCATTTTCAGACAATTCGAAGCGCGCACGTCTGCGATCATATCTTGGCTCGATCACCAAGGACAACGTCTCGAATGAGGAGTTGCGAAAATTGTGGTGGTCGTCTTCGGCCGATGTCGTGTTCTACGACGGTGCCGAACTGAGAGCCTTCCTCGAACGGGTGCGGGATAGACTGTAACGTCCGGCCCGGGAACCAGCAGAGGAGTACTGAGGCGGCGAACGCCGTTTACGAGGTGGGTACGGTAGAAGTTGGGGCCGCTTGCCGCAGCCCCGGAATTCATTGTCTGTCGCGTTGCGATCTCGATCGTTCAATGTGGCGGATGCACGGATGCTCACCCTCGACCACCTCGTCGTCGTGGCCCCCGACCTCGCGAAGGGCGTGGCCCATGTCCGTTCCTGCCTCGGCCTCGACATGCCGGAGGGCGGGCGCCACCCTGAGATGGGCACCCGCAACCACCTGCTCCGCCTCGGCGCGTCGACGTTCCTGGAAGTGATCGCCGTCGATCCCGAGGCAGAGCCGCCGGCGCGCGCTCGCTGGTTCGGCCTCGGCGACGCCGCGCGGGTGCGGGCGGATTGGGGGGCCGGCCGGCGGCTGCGCGGCTTCGTCGCCCGCACCGATGATCTCGACACCCTGCTCGCGGCCCATCCCGATCTGCTCGGCACGGCGGCGACGATGACCCGGGGCACGCTGTCGTGGCGCTTCGGCCTGCGTCCGGACGGGACCTGGCCGGCGGACGGCGCCGCGCCCCGCGTGATGGATTGGGGCGACCGTCCGCACCCGGCCGGGACGATGCCGGATCTCGGGGCGCGGCTCGAAAATTTCTGGCTGACCCATCCGGAGCCGGAGGCGGTGGCCGCGCTCCATGCGGACCTCGGCCTGACCGATCCGCCGCGGATCGAGCCCGGCCCGGCCCCGCGCTGGACCGCCCGGATCGCGACGCCGTCCGGCCTGCGCACGCTGACCTGAGGACGGACCCTCCTTGCCGGCCTGATCGGGTGGGTGACCGGCGAGGAGGGCCTGGCCGGGACTCGTGAGCCTCGGCAAGCGCAACCTAGCAGGGGTCCATCGCCCTGCGGTTGCCGAAACGGCTCACTCTGCACAGGAAACCCGCACCATCGTTCACGTATGCGCGAAGATGTCGGTCTCCGGCCAGCCGTCGAGGTCGAGCCGGGCGCGGGTGGGCAGGAAGGCGAAGCAGGCGGCGGCGAGATCGGTGCGGCCCTCGCGGGCCAGCATGGCGTCGAGCCGCTCCCGGGCCGCGTGGAGGTAGAGCACGTCGGAGGCCGCATAATCCTGCTGGGCCTGCGTCAGGGTCTCGGCGCCCCAATCGGAGGATTGCTGCTGCTTGGAGAGATCGACGCCCACCAGCTCGCGGACCACGTCCTTGAGCCCGTGGCGGTCGGTGTAGGTGCGGGCGAGCTTCGAGGCGATCTTGGTGCAGTAGGCCGGCTCCGGCATCACGCCGAACGCCTTGAACAGCACCGCCACGTCGAACCGGGCGAAGTGGAAGATCTTCAGGACTCCGGGATCCGCCAGGACCCGCTTGAGCACCACCGGCTCGGGGCCGTCCTGCGGGATCTGGACCACGTCCGCCGTGCCGTCGCCGGTGGAGATCTGCACCACGCAGAGCCGGTCCCGGTGCGGGTTGAGGCCGAGCGTCTCGGTGTCGATGGCCACCGCCCGGCCCGCATCGTAATCGGCGGGCAGGTCGCCGCGGTGGAGGCGTACGATCGGGCTCGGCATTTTTTTGGGACCTTGAGGGTGTTGCGCCGGTACCATCGGCGCCAAGTGCCGGCAAGCCGCCGGCGCGGCACGCGGAGAGGCGAATGACGACAGCAGCCGAGGTGATCGCCACCCTGGGCCTCAAACCCCATCCGGAGGGCGGCCATTACCGCGAGACCTTCCGCGATCCGCGCATGGTGGACGGCCGCTCGGCCGGCACCGCGATCTACTTCCTGCTCGACATCGGCGAGGCTTCGGCCTGGCACCGCGTGGACGCCACCGAGATCTGGCACTGGCATGCCGGCGCGCCGCTGGTGATCACCACGAGCCCGAACGGCCACGACGCCACCGCCCAGCATCTCGGACCCGACCTCGCCGCCGGGCACCGCCCGCAATGCGTGGTACCGGCCGGCCATTGGCAGACCGCCACCAGCCTCGGCGCCTGGACGCTGGTGGGCTGCACGGTCTCGCCGGGCTTCGACTTTGCGGGCTTCGAGATGGCGCCCCCGGATTGGCGGCCGACGCCGCGCCGTTAGACGCTGTCCGATCGGAGGTCGGCGATGCGCGGCGCGGTCCCGTGGCCGATCCTCAGGCCGTATCCATGTCCGCCAGAGCCGCCGCGATATGCGGCGGCGGCGGCGCCTCGACGGTGATCGCGTCCCGCTTCGGATAGAGCGGGATCGTCAGCGTCCGCGCGTGCAGGTGCAGGCTGCCGTCCCGCGGGCCGCTGCCGTAGATCGAATCCCCGAGGATCGGCCAGCCGGACGCGGCGCAATGGACCCGGAGCTGGTGCGTGCGGCCGGTGACCGGCTTCAGCTCCAGCCAGGTCCGGCCGCCGGCCCGGCCGAGGACGCGCCAATGGGTCAGGGCCGGGTCGCCCGCCGGGTCGGCCTTCATCCACCAGGAGCGCGGATCGTCGGAGCGGCGCGCCAGCGGCAGGTCGATCCGGCCGGATTCCGCATCGGGGCCGCCCTCGACCACGGCCCAATAGGTCTTGTCCACGACGCTGCCGGAAAACAGCTTGCCGAGGCGGGCGAGCGCCTTGGCGTGACGCCCGAGCGCCAGGCAGCCCGAAGTGTCGCGGTCGAGCCGGTGCGCGGCCTCCGGGCGGCGCGGCAGGCCGAAGCGAAGACCGTCGAGATGGTCGGTCAGGGTCTCGCCGCCGCGCGGGCCCGGATGGACCGGCAGGCCCGGCGGCTTGTCGATGACGAGCAGCAGGGCATCGCGGTAGAGGAGGCGGGCACCTATGTCGAAGGTGAGGGACATCCGGTCGGGCCTGAGCGCGTGCCGCCGAAGCGGCGGCCGGTTCGGCGCAGGCGAGCGCGTCAAACCAAGGACTTGGAGCCGTTGCCGATTGCAACGCGGTCGGCGACGGCTCTAGGGGTTCGACATCGGGTGGGCAAGGCGGGGCGAGGGCAAGGTTTCATGGCGAGCGAGGACAAGCCCGGCTGGTTCGGGCGCCTGTTCGGGCGCAAGGGCCAGAACACGGGCGATGGCACGGCCGAGGACAATGCGGAGACGGAGCTGCCCGCCGATGCGCCGGCCTCGCCCTCCGAGGGCCAGCCCGACTACGCCACCGGGGCGGAGGACGTCACCCATATTCCGCTGCCGCCGGACGAATCCGAGCCTCTCGTCGCCGACGTGGTCGAGGGGGCGGACCTCCTGCCGATCGCGGGCGAGCCCGAGCGCCCCCCCGCCGGCACGGCCGGGGACGATCCGGCCCACGGCGCCGACCCGGTCGATACCGGGGACGTGAATCGGGCGCCGGTGGTCGAGCCGATGCCCGACATCCAGCCGGTGGATTCCGCCGCCGCGCTCGCCCACGATGCCGGCGCCGGGCCGGACCGGGAGCCCGAGGCCACGGGCTGGTGGACCCGGCTCACCTCCGGGATGAAGCGGACCTCGTCGGCCCTGACCGACCGGGTCACCGGCCTGTTCACCAAGCGCAAGCTCGACGCCAACACCCTGGAGGATCTGGAGGACGCCCTGATCCAGGCCGATTTCGGCCTGGAAACCGCGACGCGGATCTCGGATGCGGTGGGCAAGGGCCGCTACGAGAAGGGCATCTCGCCGGACGAGGTCCGGTCGATCCTGGCGACGGAGGTCGAGCGGGCGCTGGAACCCGTGGCGGTGCCGCTTTCCATCGACGCGACGAAGAAGCCGTTCGTGATCCTCACGGTCGGCGTCAACGGCGCCGGCAAGACGACGACGTTGGGCAAGCTCGCCTCCAAGCTGCGCGCGGAGGGCCGGACCGTGATGCTGGCGGCCGGCGACACCTTCCGGGCGGCGGCGGTAGAGCAGCTCAAGGTCTGGGGCGCGCGCACCGGCACCCCGGTGGTGAGCGGCGGGGAAGGGGCTGATGCGGCCGGTCTCGCCTTCGACGCCCTGAAGCAGGCGGCCGCCGCCGGGACCGACGTGCTGCTGATCGACACCGCCGGCCGGCTCCAGAACAAGACCGGGCTGATGGCGGAGCTGGAGAAGATCGTCCGCGTGCTGCGCAAGCAGGACCCGGAGGCGCCGCACGCCACGATCCTCGTCCTCGACGCCACCGTGGGCCAGAATGCGATCTCGCAGGTGGAGCTGTTCTCCCAGGCCGCGCCGGTCTCGGGCCTGGTGATGACCAAGCTCGACGGCACGGCGCGCGGCGGCATACTCGTGGCGCTCGCGGCCAAGTTCGGCCTGCCGGTGCACTTCATCGGCGTCGGCGAGGGCGTGGAGGATCTGGAGCCGTTCGCGGCCCGGGACTTCGCGCGGGCGATCGCCGGGCTGGAGAAGGATTAGGCCGCCACGCGCAGGACGTCGGTCCGGGCGAAGTCGTCGCCCTTGAACAGGAGCGGCGCGTTCAGCGACCGGGCCAGCGCGTAGGCGAAGCAATCGCCGAAGTTCAACCCGGCCGGATGCCGGCCCTTGCCGTAGCGGGCGAAGGCGTCGGCGGCGACCTGCGCGAGGGCGTGGTCGACCGGGACGACCTTGATCGACTCGCGGAGGAGCCAATCGTCGAGCTCGACCCGGCCGACCACCCAGCGCGACATCACGATCGCGCATTCGAGATAAGACGCTGCCGCCATCGAGCGGTACCGGAAATCGCGAATCGCAAGGCTGAAGCTGTCCGCATCAGGCTCCTGATTGAGGATCGCGATGAAGACGGAGCTATCGACGACACCGACGCTCAAACCGGCAGGCCGTTTTCGTCGTAGGCTAGGATCACGTCGATTGGCCGGGGATCGACGAGCGGGCTCGCGTATGTTCGCTCGTGCAGCAACCGCCCGGACGCAACGGCGCCTGCGCGGTCGCGCTCCCGATCCGCGTCCACCCGCGCCCGCTCCCGCCGGAGCAGCTCAAGCAACAGATCCGGCGCCGCGCGGTGGGTGGTGGCCGTGAGGTCGGCCAGAAGCGCCTCGACCTCGGCGTTGTCGATCGTGATGGACATCGTAGGCTCCCCGTTCCACACAGCCCCGAAACCGCCAGCCTAGCTGCCAGCCTAGCGCGGGTGCCGCATCCGAGCCAACTGACGCGCATGCAGATCGAATCCGTTCCTCCCCGCCGCCACCTGCCGCCGCTCGTGAAGCTGGCGCTGGAACTCGGGCCGCTCGTCATCTTCTTCCTGGGCAACGCCTATTCGGAGAAGCTCGGCGTCGCGCCCGACCAGAAGCTGTTCGTGGCCACCGGCGTGTTCATCGCGGCGACCGTGGTGGCGCTGGCGGTGCACTTCGTGCTGGTGCGGCGCCTGCCGATCATGCCGCTCGTGTCCGGCGTGGTCGTGGTGGTGTTCGGCGGCCTGACGCTCGCGCTGCAGGACAAGACCTTCATCATGGTCAAGCCGACCATCGTGAACGCGCTGTTCGGCACCGTGCTCCTCGGAGGCCTCGCCTTCGGGCGCTCGCTCCTGTCGGTGGTGCTCGATTCGATGTTCAGCCTCACCGAGGAGGGCTGGCGCAAGCTCACCTTCCGCTGGGGTCTGTTCTTCTTCGTCCTGGCGGCGCTGAACGAGGTCGTGTGGCGGACCCAGACCGAGGATTTCTGGGTCAATTTCAAGGTGTTCGGCATCATGCCGCTCACCGTGCTGTTCGCCCTGGCCCAGACGCCGCTGCTGACCCGCTACGAGCGCAAGGAGCCGCAGCCGGGCGAGTGAAGGTCAGCGGGCTGCGACCTTCCCGGCCGCCCGGATCCGCGTCAGCACGCTGGCGTAATTGTCCGGCGTGAGGATGCCGACGAGCTTGTCGCGGATCACGCCGTCCGGTCCGATCACGAAGGTCTCAGGGACCCCGTAGACGCCGAAATCGATCGCCGCGCGTCCATCGGCATCGGCCCCGACAGCGCTGAACGGCACTCCGTGCCGGGCCAGGAAGCGCTGGCCGGCCGCCGGGTTCGGCTCCTTGTAGTCGATGCCCACCAGCCGGATCCCGGGCTCCCGGGCGAGCCGCATCAGCATCGGGTGCTCGACCTGGCAGGGCGCGCACCACGAGGCGAACACGTTGATCACCGTGATCTGGCCCTTCAGGTCGGCGCTGGACAGGCCCGGCACCGGAGCGTCCCCGACCTTGAGCCCCGGGACCGCCGGCAGGGTGAAGCTCGGCACCGGCTTGCCGATCATCGCGGAGGGCAGGGCGGCCGGATCGGCGCCCGAGCGCAGGCGCAGGAACAGCACCGCGGCCAGGGCGGCAAAGGCCAGCACCGGGACGACCAGCAGCAGCGAGCGGCGGACCGGAGGCGGCCGATCCGCGATGTCGTCGCCGCTCACCGCCGATCCTCCCCAAAACCCTTGAGCGCGCGCAGCTGCGCACGCCGGTCGCGAAGCGCGTTGCCGATCAGGCCGGCCATGACCAGGGCCGTGAACGCGTAGGCGGCGACGATGAAGCCGCCATGAGACCCGAGATCCATCAGCAAGATTCCTAGACCGGCTGCCCGACCGGCATCCCGGCGGGCTTCGGCGTGAGGCGCGGCTGGGTCCGGTCGAGGCGCTCGGCCTCGCGGATGGTCAGCGTTCGCACCCGGCGGCGCATGATTTCGGTGCGCATCGCGTAGAGGTGGAGCGTGGTGCCGCCCAGCGTCGCCGCGCCGATCATGATCAGCAGCGGGTAGAGCATCGACGGGTCGATGGTGGAACCGCCCATGCGCAGGATCGAGGCCGGCTGGTGCAGGGTCGACCACCAGTTCACCGAGAACTTGATGATCGGCAGGTTCACCGCGCCGACGAGCGTCAGGATCGCCACGGCCCGGGCGGCGCGGTTCGGCTCCTCGAGGGTGCGCCACAGGGCGATGATGCCGCAATAGATCAGCAGCAGGATCAGCATCGAGGTCAGGCGCGCGTCCCAGACCCAGTAGGTGCCCCACATCGGCTTGCCCCAGAGCGAGCCGGTGACGAGGCAGATCAGCGTGAAGGCCGCCCCGATCGGCGCGGCAGCGCGCTGGGCGACATCGGCCAGGGGATGGCGCCAAACCAGGGTGCCGATCGCCGACAGGCTCATGGCGCCGTAGAAGAACACCCCGAGCCAGGCCGCCGGGACGTGGATGTACATGATCCGCACGGTCTCGCCCTGCTGGTAGTCGGGCGGCACGACGAAGAAGGTTTGGTACAGCCCCAGGCCGACCAGGCCCACCGACAGGGCGGCGAGCCACGGCACCAGGGCGCCGGACCAGCGCATGAAGTGGCTGGGATTCGACAGGCGGGTCCAGAGGGAAGGCGTCATCGCGGCTCGGTCTCGGACTGCGTCCCGGCGGTCCGGTTTCGGTCGCGTCATCGCGTCCGAAAAGCCGGCCTCCACCTTTTCCGAACGAGCTTTAGCGCAGGGTGCGGTGCAGCAACAATGCGGCCATTCTCCGCCGATACTGCATCGGGGTGCACAGCATCCGGCGGCGAAAGGCGGTGCGGAACGCAGTCTCGGATTCGTAGCCGACGGCATACGCGACGGACGCAATGCTCGCATCCGAGCAGCGCAGCCGGTCGGCAGCGAGCTGCATCCGCCAGCCGGCGAGATAGGCCAGCGGCGGCTGCCCGACCACCGCCCGGAACCGGTCTGCGAAGGTCGTGCGCGACATGCCGGCGCGCTCGGCGAGCTCCGCCAGCGTCCAGCGGCGCGCCGGCTCGGCATGCAGGGCCCCGAGCGCCCGCGTGAGCCGCGGATCGGCGAGGGCCCCGAGCCAGCCGACCGGACGCTCGGAGGCGAGCCAGAGCCGCAGCACCTGCAGCAGCATGATCTGCGCGAGATGGTCGGCCATCAGGGTGCTGCCGGGCGCGCCGAGGCGCAACTCGACGCTCAGTTGGTCCAGCGCCCAGCGCAGGATCGCGGCCTGGTTCGAGGCGTCCCGGATCGACACGATGGCCGGGAGTGCATCGAACAGCAGGCCGGCCGCATCACCCGAGAAGAGGAAGCGTCCGCCCACCAGGAAGAAGTCGCCGCCGCCGTTGCAGGTCGCGACGCCGTTTTCCGCGTGGTCATAGATCGTGGCGGAGTCGATCGCCGGCAGCCCCGGATCGGTGGCGAGCCGGAACGGCCGCCCCCGGGTCAGCAGGAAGCAGTCGCCGGCCGCGATCCGAATGGGCCCGCCCTCGTCCTCCACTGCGACCCAGCAACCGCCCCGCACCACGGTGTTGAACTTGATCCCGTCATGGGCCGGGAAGCGAATCGCCCAATCCCCGCCGGCATCGAGGCCGGCGCTGAGAACGCCTTTGGGCTTGAGCAGCGACAGGATGTCGGAGAGCGGGTCCATGGCAACAACCGGACGCCCGCATAGGAATCGCGGACGGGGCAGCATGGAGCGTCCGGCGCGCCGGGTCGATCATCGCGGCGATACAGCGGCCCATCGCCGCCGCCGCGGAGCAGGACCATGACCGATGACCAAAAGCCCCTCGGATCGGGCTTCGATGCTCGCAGCACGGCCGCCGAGGTTCTGGCCGGGCGGGATCTGACCGGGCGGTACGTCCTCGTCACCGGAGGCTATTCGGGCCTTGGCCTCGAAACCACCCGGGCGCTCGCGGAAGCCGGCGCCGCGGTGCTCGTCGGCGCGCGCGACACGAACGCCGCCCGGATGGCGACGCGAACGATTTCCGGGGTCACGGTCGATGCCCTCGACCTGTCGGACCTCGCCAGCGTCCGGCGTTTCGCCCAGCGCGTGCTGGCCGCCGGCCGGCCAATCGACTGGCTGATCAACAATGCGGGCCTCATGGCCTGCCCGGAGAGAAGGGTCGGGCCGGGCTGGGAGGCGCAATTCGCGACCAACCATCTCGGTCATTTCGCCCTGACCAATCACCTCCTGCCGCTGCTCCGGCCCGGCGCCCGGGTGATCGCGGTCTCCTCGGCCGGGCACCACCTCTCGCCGATCCGCTGGGACGATCTCCACTTCGCCTCTGGCTACGACAAGTGGCGTGCCTACGGCCACGCGAAGACCGCCAACGCCCTGTTCGCGGTCCATCTCGACCGGCTCAGCCGGGACCGGGGCATCCGCGCCTTCTCGCTGCATCCGGGGAAAATCCTCACGCCGCTCCAGCGCCACCTGACCCGGGCCGAGATGATCGCGGAGGGCTGGCTCGACGCGTCCGGCGCGCTGGCAGACCCGACCTTCAAGACGCCGGCCCAGGGCGCCGCCACCCAGGTCTGGGCGGCGACGTCGCCCCTGCTCGACGGGCTTGGGGGGCTCTATTGTGAGGATTGCGACGTGGCCGTGCGGGCTGAGGCGGTCGGAGCGCCGTTCGTGGGCGTGAAGGCGTATGCCGTGGATCCCGAGGCGGCTGAGCGGTTATGGGCGTTGTCCGCCGACCTCACCGGGGCCGGGTTCTTCGGACGGTCCGCTGGTTGTGCCTCGTGACCGCGCAGGCAGACGCGATTTGCGGATCTGCCGAGGCTGGACAGTGCCCGTGTGTCTACGGCTCTGACGTCAATCCGCCTGGCCGTGATACGGTCCGGGTGGATTTGCGGCTGTCCGTTCTCGCGCGAGCGTCGCAAACGGCAGGCGCCGCCGTCGCATCCCCGCGCGACCGATTGCGGGCGCTTGTCGACGCGTATCCGGTGAACTCTGTAGTGGTCATCCGAGACGTTGGCGTTCAAAGCCGCCGGAGCTAAAGCCCTCATCATGTTCAATGACGCAGCCGCTCAGCGCTATCTCGCGGGGCTAGCCCCCGTGGCCGCGCGGTCCGTGCGCTGGCTCATCTATGACCATAGCCGGCACTGGGTTTCTGTCGTGGACAGCGAGATCGCATCGCTGCGGCAAGACTGCGCGCATGTCCTGAACTCCCTGCCGGAGGAAGACGCGCGCGCGTCCCTCGTGGATGCGATCCGTGAGTTCCTGGCTCAAGGGGCGGACTGCACCCCGCAGGTGATCGCCCTCTCGTGCGTGTTGTTGATGCAGGACACGGGTGATCGCGACAGGGTTTTCGCTCGGATCCAGACCCATGTCATGGCAACCCTCGTCGACGCCGAAGACGTGGTGGTCAGGCCCGTCGCCGGATGACGCGACGATCGAAATTGTCCTGATGACGGGCTTCGATCGATTGCAGGCGTCGCGCATCTCAAGGGCTGCTTCGCCGGTTCCCGCTTTCGATCGCGAATCACGCACGACCGACAGATGTCCGCGTCGAAGACAACTCGGATGGAGACCGGCATCCCCGACATGGGGCGAACGAAACCCTCTTCCACGCGAACGGATCGGCCTCAGGCCTGAGGGTGCGACGCGGTCCTCACAACGCCGGTGAGGATCGCGGTTTGAAGCGACCGGCTTTCCAACCCGCGCCCTTACCAGTGAGCGTGCCATAACCGGCTGGGCAGCTGCCGCGTTTTGCAGCCCGGAGCCGGGATCGGGCTGCCGACGCCTCCGACATGTCTGTTGCGGAATGGGCGCCGGAAGCGCCGTATCCGGCGGTGGCCCCGCCCTTCCGACGGCAGAGGCGCGGTGGCGCGCCTGACGGGCGCCGGGCCGATGGACAGGGATGGCTGCGCCGAGAAGCGCTGCGTCGATCCGGCCGAACGACTGCCGACAGGTTCGTACCAGCCTTGCGCCCGCCCGACCCCGCTACGCCGCTTGGCTCAGCGCCGCCTTCTCCTCGGCGAACGCCCAGTCCAACCACGGCGTCAGCGCTTCGAGATCGGCCGTCTCCACGGTGGCGCCGCACCAGATCCGCAGGCCCGCCGGGGCGTCGCGGTAGGCGCCGACATCGAGGGCGACGCCCTCGCGGTCCAGGCGCTCGACGATGCCCGAGGCCAGGGCCGCCACCGCCGCGTCGCCGCGGGCGAGGACGTCCGGGTCGGCGATCACCAGGCAGACGCCGGTGTTCGAGTAGGTCGCGGGGTCGACCGCCAGCGGCGCGATCCACGGGGTCCGGGCGACCCAGTCGTAGATCGCCTTGGCGTTGGCGTCCGCCCGGGCGTGGAGCGCCGGCAGGCCGCCGATCCGCACCGCCCAGTCGAGGGTGTCCAGGTAATCCTCCACCGCCAGCATCGAGGGCGTGTTGATCGTATCGCCCTTGAAGATGCCCTCGATCAGCTTGCCGTCCTTGGCGAGCCGGAACACCTTCGGCAGCGGCCAGGCCGGGACGTGGCTTTCCAGACGCTCCACCGCCCGGGGCGAGAGGATCAGCATGCCGTGTGCGGCCTCGCCGCCCATCACCTTCTGCCAGGAGAAGGTGACGACATCGAGCTTGTCCCAGGCCAGCGGCTGCGCGAAGGCCGCCGAGGTGGCGTCGCAGATCGTCAGGCCGGCACGGTCGGCGGCGATCCAGTCGCCGTTCGGGACCTTCACGCCGGCGGCGGTGCCGTTCCAGGTGAAGACCACGTCGCTGTTTCGGGTGTCGATCGCCGACAGGTCCGGCAGCACGCCGTAGGGTGTCTGGTGGATCCGGGGCGCGATCTTGAGCTGCTTGAGCGCGTCGGTGACCCACTCCTTGCCGAACGCCTCCCAGGCGGCGACCTCCACGGGGCGCGGCCCGAGCAGGGTCCACATCGCCATCTCGACGGCGCCGGTGTCGGAGGCCGGCACGATGCCGATCCGGTAATCGTCGGGCACCCGCAGGACCGACCGGGTCAGGTCGATCGCCCGGCCGAGCTTGGTCTTGCCGATGCTGGAGCGGTGCGACCGGCCGAGCGCGGCATCGGCCAGGGCGGCCGGCGTCCAGCCCGGACGCTTGGCGCAGGGGCCGGACGAGAAATGCGGAACGCGCGGGCGCCTGTCGGGTCGGCTCATCGTCGGATCCATCCTTGCAGATGGGCGCTCCTCGGCGGGGAGGAGTGTCCCGCGCCGGGGATGCGCCCAATCCGGGGCCCTGGCAAGCGCTTGTCCGGTCTATAGTCTTCGGCGCATGGCCAAGGCCGGGACGAGCCGTCCGGCGGTCTGGAACCGTCGATTAATCTTGGGACGTTAGCCTTAATGCCGTGCCGTGTTGTGTTTGAGGTACGCTGATGTCTTTCCACAGTGCTGCGATAGTGTCGGCTTGGTCGGTTTTACTTATGGTTATCGGTGCGTTAGCGACCCGCCCGGCCCTGGCGGGTCGGCTGCGCCGTCCCGCAGGGCAGCCGCTCCAGCTCGATCCGCTGGATTACGACCTCGACGGACCGGTGATCGACTTGGAGCCGGCCTGATTGGAACCCGCCTGAAGGTCCGGGCGCCGCTCGGCGGTGATCCGCTCGGCTTCCGCGCGCCGCCACCTGGCGATGGCCCCGTGATTGCCGCCCGACAGCACCTCCGGGATCGGCCGGTCCTCCCAGTCGCGCGGCCGGGTGTAGTGGGGATATTCGAGCAGCCCGCCCTCGAAGCTCTCCTCGATGCCGGATTGCGCCTTGCCCATCACCCCGGGCAGGAGCCGCACGCAGGCGTCGAGCACCACCAGGGCGGCGATCTCACCGCCCGACAGCACGTAATCGCCGATCGAGACCTCCTCCAGGCCGCGGCCGGCGATGACCCGTTCGTCGACGCCCTCGAACCGGCCGCAGACGATCAGCGCCCCCGGCCCGGCGGCGAGTTCCCGCACCCGGGCCTGGCTTAGCGGCTTTCCGCGCGGCGACATCAGCAGCCGCGGACGCGGGTCGTCCGGCCCGGCGGCGGCGTCGATGGCGGCGGCGAGCACGTCGCAGCGCAGCACCATGCCGGCGCCGCCGCCGGCCGGCGTGTCGTCCACCGCCCGGTGACGGCCGAGCCCGTGCTCGCGGATGTTGCGGGCTTCCAGGCTCCAGTCGCCCCGGGCGAGCGCATCGCCCGACAGGGACACGCCGAGCGGTCCCGGGAACATCTCCGGGTAGAGAGTGAGGATCGTGGCCCGCCAGGGCGTTTCCGCGCGCGTCATGGCGCTTGATCGCGCGCGGGGTGCGGCACGGTCAACGCCCCGGGCACCGTTCGGGCCCATCGAGGGTTGTTGGCGATGATCCGGCGCACGCTTCTCCTCACCGTCTTGCTGGCGGGACCGGCCCTCGCGGCGGCGCCTCTGTCGCCTCCTGGCACTCCCGCGAATGCGTTCCCGAAGCCCGACCGGCCCGTGGCCGAGATCGTGGCGCCGCAATGGTCCTCGGAGGCCGAGCGCGACAAGGCCGGCGAGTTCGATGCGGTCGCCCGCGGGATGGGCATCGCCCCCGGCGAGACGGTGGCCGATATCGGCGCCGGCAGCGGCTATTACGTGGTGCGGCTGAGTTCTCGGGTCGGGCCCGATGGCAAGGTCTTGGCCGAGGACGTGACTCCCGCCTACCTGGCAAGCCTGGAGCGGCGTGTGAAGGGGCTCGACAACGTCACGGTGGTGCGGGGCGAAGCTCACGATCCGCGCCTGCCCCCGGCCTCGGTCGATGCCGCGATCCTCGTGCACATGTACCACGAGATCGCCCAGCCCTTCGGCCTGCTGCACAACCTCGCCCCGGCAATGCGCCCGGGCGGCCGGATCGGCATCGTCGACGCCGACGACATCCCATCGCGGCACGGCACCCCGCCAGCGCTGCTCCGCTGCGAACTCGCCGCCGCCGGGTACCGGGAGACCGGGTTCCACCCCCTGAGCGGGGGGGCCTACCTGGCGGTGTTCGTCGCGCCTGCGCCGGAGGACCGGCCGCGCCCGGAGACGATCCGCCCGTGCCGGGATGCCGCGACGCCGCGCTGACCGCTTCGGCTGGCGCGATCAGGATCCTGGCACGCAGCCGGCGTCCTACTGCGATCCGTCCAGATGGGCCGCGAAGCCGCTCAGATCTGGGGTGAGGTCGGGCCGCAGTTCCATGGACGGGATTGCGTAATCCCCACCGTTCTGCCGCCGGTAAGGGATGGGGGGTGTGCTGAACAGGGTGCGCATCCGCGCCCGCAGGCTCTCTGCCGTCGCCGCGAAGGCGAGTTCGCTCAGTCCATCAGCTCGGTAGACGATAAAGGGCGGGAGCACGTCATAGCCTGGGTAGAACAGCACGCCGTGCTGGATCGGGAACAGGAGATCGTCGATCGGCCCGTTGATCCCCCGGGGGCCGTAATGGCTCTCCCAGCCGCCGGCGGTCACGACCAGCATCGCGCGTTTCCCGGCCAGTGTGCCCTCGCCGTAGCGGTCGCCCCAGCGAGTCTCGCTATGCTCGCCGACGCCGTAGGCGAACCCGTAGGCGTAGACCCGGTCGACCCATCCTTTCAAGATCGCAGGCATTGAGAACCACCAGAGTGGGAACACCAGGATCAGGGCATCCGCCCAGAGCAGCTTAGCCTGTTCGGTGATCACGTCGTCTGTCAGGATCCCGGTGGCGAACGCCGCGCTGGACGCGGCCGGAACCTGCAGGCGCCCCGCCTCCGGCAGGCTCGGGAAGTCGAATCGATCGACCGCACTTTTCCAGACCGCGGCGTAGAGGTCGGTGACGCGGACTTCGTGTCGGTCCGCCTCCAACTGGTCTACCGCCACGCCGCGCAGCGCGTTCGTCAGCGATGCGGGATCCGGATGGGCTGAGACGACGAGGATCTTCATGAGGCGGTCTCGCTGGGTAAGAGGAGCCGCGAAGCTAGAAGCCCGTTCAACCATCCGGTAGACGGCACGGCGGGATAGGATCGTTCCGCGCAATGGATAGATCGGACGTTACGCTGGAGCGGATGCGCAGCTTCGTCCGCGTGGTCGAGCGCGGCAGCCTGTCGGCGGTGGCGCGCGAGCAAGGCGTTGGGCAATCGACCGTCAGCCGGCACATGGCCGAGCTGGAAGCCGCGCTCGGCGCGACGCTGTTAAACCGGACCACGCGGCGCATCATCCTGACAGACGAGGGCAGGCGCTTTCACGCTGAGGCTCGTACCATCCTGCGGATGGTCGAGGAGGCCACGGACGGCGTCCGGAACGCGGGGGGCGACCTGACCGGCACGGTGCGGGTGTCCTGCACGGCGGCCTTGGGCGTTCGCCATGTCTGCCGGGCGCTGTTCGCGTTCCAGGATCGCTATCCCGGAATCAACGTCGATCTCAGCCTGACCGATGAGCGCATTGACCTCGTGCGTGAGGCGATGGATGTGGCGATCCGGCTCGGCCCGCTGCCAGAGAGCAGCCTGCAGCGCAAGGCCGTTGGCCGCTCGCGCAGGATCCTGGTGGCGTCGCGTCGCTATCTCGCGGATCACGGCCGGCCCGAGAGACCGGACGACCTGTCGCGGCATCCGACGATCCGCATGAGCAATGTCGCCGGCAGCGACACGCTGTGCCTGTATGGGCCGGACGGCGCGACAATCCGGGTTCCGGTGGGCGGCCGCCTACTGGTCGATCACGGCTTGGCCGCCCGCGAGGCCCTGGCGCAGGGCCGCGGAATTGCGACCGCCCATGTCTGGCTCGTCGACGATCTGCTGGCGGAGGGCGCGATCGACCACGTCCTGCCGGACTACGTGCCCGAGCCTGTTCCGCTCTCAATCCTAATCGCGCCAAGCCGCATCCGTATCCGGCGCGTCCGCCTGGTGGTTGATGCCCTGGTGGCCGCGCTGACGGAGCTTCCTGGCATTGATGGGCCGTGAGCCGGCCGGGCACACCAGTTCCGGAATAGGGGTGTCAGCCCGGATCGTCGGCGGGCTTCTCGCCCACCGGCGCGAAGAAATCCTCCGAAAGGACCACGGTTACACGCCGCTGCGGGAGGTCCAGGACCGGCACGAACGCTTTGGTGAACGGCAGCAACGCCGTGGCGCCGCCCGCAGCGGGGCGGAGTTCGAGGAGGTCGCCGCCGCCGTAATTCGGCACCGCCACGACCGTGCCGACGACGGTTCCAGCCTCGTCCATCGCAGTGGCACCGACCAGGTCGGCCGCGTAGACCTCGTCGTCATCCTCAGGCTCCGCCAGGCGGTCGCGGGGGATGAACAGGGCGACGCGATTGAGCGTCTCGGCGGCACTCCGGCTGCCGATATCCTTGACCCGGGCGATCAGGATGTCGGGGGAGGAACCGGGGGCGGTGCGTACGCCCGACAGCGTCAGCGTCCGACCGTCGGAGGTCAGGAGCGGCCCGTAGCCGGCGATCGCCAACGGATCGCCGGTGTGGGATTTCAGGCGGATCTCGCCGTTGAGCCCGTGCGCGCGCCCGAACTCGCCCAGGAGGACGAGATTCGCGTCGGGCGGCACGGGCGGCGCTGCCGGCTTCGGGGCCGGTGCCTTGGGCGAGGTCGCGGCCTCGGGCGCGATGGCACCGATCGCCGTGCCGACGCGGCCACGGCGACCGCCGTCGCGGGAGAATGAACCTGCGGGGCGGCGCGCCATGGCCAGGCCGCCTTACGCGGCGGCGTCCTCGGCGGGCGCCGCGGCCTTCTCGGCGCGCTTGGTCGCGCGCTCCTTGGCCTTCTCGCCGGGCTCGGCCTTCTGCGGATTGTTGCGGGTCGGGCGCTTCGCCAGGCCGGCCTGGTCGAGGAAGCGCAGGACCCGGTCGGTCGGCTGCGCGCCCTTCGCGAGCCAGCCCTGAATCTTCTCGGCATCGAGCTGGATCCGGGCCGGATCGTCCTTGGGCTTCATCGGGTCGTAAGCGCCGACCTTATCGATGAAGCGGCCGTCGCGGGGCGCGCGGGCGTCGGCGACGACGATGCGGTAGTACGGGCGCTTCTTGGCGCCGCCACGGGTGAGACGAATCTTCAGGGCCATTGTTTTACGACTTTCTCTGTTCTTCGACCGACGGCGCATGGTTGGCCGCGATCGTCTGGTGGTGCCGGATGACTTCCTTGACCACGAAGGCCAGGAACTTCTCGGCGAAATCGGGGTCGAGCTTGGCGTCGACCGCGAGCGTGCGGAGCCGGGCGACCTGACGCGCCTCCCGGTCCGGATCGGAAGGGGGGATCCCCTTTCGGGCCTTGAGCTCGCCGACCCGCTGCGTGCAGCGGAAGCGCTCGGCGAGCAGATGGATCAGCGCCGCATCGAAATTGTCGATGCTGTCGCGCAGGCGCGCGAGCTCGGGATCAACCGCTTGGGCGGCGAGGACGCTCATTTCTTCTTCCCCGGCATGAAGCCACCGAGGCCGGGCAGCTTCGCGCCGCCGAGGCCGGGAAGCCCTGGCATCTTCGGCATCCCGCCCAAACCACCTCCGCCCAGGCCCGGCGGCATCGGCGGCAGCTTGCCGCCGAACTGCTTCTCGATCTGCGCGATCTGCTCGGGCGTCGGCTCGGGCATGCCGGGGGGCAGGCCGGGCATGCCGCCCATTCCACCACCCATGCCGCCGCCGCCGAGCCCGAACATCGAGCCGAGCGCCTGCCCGATCCCACGCTTGCCCGAGCCGATCGCCTTCATCATGTCGGCCATGGTCCGGTGCATCTTCAGGAGCTTGTTGATCTCCGAGACATCGACGCCCGAGCCCGCCGCGATGCGCTTCTTGCGGGAGTTCTTCAGCAGATCGGGGTTCTTGCGCTCGTGCGGGGTCATCGACGAGATGATCGCCCGCTGGCGCTTGAACATCTTCTCGTCGAGGTTGGCGCCCTCGACCTGCTTCTTCATCGCGCCCATGCCGGGCAGCATGCCCATCAAGCCGCCGATGCCGCCCATCTTCTCCATCTGGGCGAGCTGCATGGAGAGATCCTCCAGGTCGAACTTGCCCTTGCGCATCTTCTCCGCGGTGCGGAGCGCCTGCTCGTGGTCGATGGTCTCGGCGGCCTTCTCGACCAGGGAGACGATGTCGCCCATGCCGAGGATGCGGTTGGCGACGCGGGCCGGGTGGAACTCCTCAAGGGCATCGACCTTCTCGCCGGTGCCGACGAGCTTGATCGGCTTGCCGGTGACGGCGCGCATCGAGAGCGCCGCGCCGCCTCGGGAATCACCGTCCATGCGGGTGAGCACGATGCCGGAGACGCCGAGACGTTCGTCGAAGGCACGGGCGGTGTTGACCGCGTCCTGGCCGGTGAGCGCGTCGGCGACCAGCAGCACCTCGTGGGGCCGGGTCGCGGCCTTCACTTCGGCCGCCTCGACCATCAGGGCCTCGTCGACCGTGGTACGGCCGGCGGTGTCGAGCATCACCACGTCGAAGCCGCCCAGCCGGGCCGCCTCCATGGCGCGCTTGGCGATCTGCACCGCCGACTGGCCGGCCACGATCGGCAGGCTCTCGACGCCGACCTGCTTGGCCAGCACCGCGAGCTGCTCCATGGCGGCCGGGCGCCGGGTATCGAGCGAGGCGAGCAGCACCTTCCGCTTCTCGCGCTCGGACAGACGCCGGGCGATCTTGGCGGTGGTGGTGGTTTTGCCCGAGCCTTGAAGGCCGACCATCAGGATCGGCACCGGGGCGGGGGCGTTGAGATCGATCACCTCGGCATCGGTGCCAAGCATCGCCACCAGCTCGTCGTTGACGATCTTGACGACCATCTGACCGGGGGTGACCGACTTGAGCACGACGGCGCCGACCGCCTTCTCCTTCACCCGGTCGGTGAAGCCGCGCACAACCTCCAGGGCCACGTCGGCTTCCAGCAGGGCGCGGCGGACCTCGCGCATCGCTGCAGTGACGTCGGCTTCCGTCAGGGCACCCCGGCGGGTGAGCCCCGAGAGGATTCCGGAGAGGCGATCGGACAGGCCTTCGAACATGGTTTTTCGGACCCGCGCTTACTGTTCGAGGCCGGCGCGCTCGACGCGGCGCGCCTGGAGGGCGGCCTCGAAGCTGCGCACGGCGCTCGCGAATTTGTCCCGGCAGTCCGGATCGCAGAAGCCGACGACGGCGCCGTTATAGAGCGTCAGCGAGTCGGCCGAAATCGGCTTGCCCGACCACGGGCAGGTCTCGTTGATCGCGTCCGCAACGTTCAATGCGGCTTGGGTCACGGCGACTTGGGGCATGCGAAGGCCTCGACCGGCGGATTCCGGCGCGGCGGATCGGCCCAACACAGATCGCGCCCGAGGGCGCGGACGCGCTGTCGGGCGTTGACCTCCGGCCTCAGGGGCCGGTCGGCTTCGTGTCGTGGCGATCAACTACGGATCGGAAGCGCGGGGGTTAGCGGCCGCGGCCGCAAAAGTCAATTTTCGGTGTCCTCGGCCGCAAACCACCTCAGGGTTGAACCCGTCCATTAACTTTTACGGATCGTTAAGCATGTTGGGACTCTGATCGGGCAGCACCCGTTCAGGACGACCGCCGATGTCGGAACCCGCCCGCACCTTACCGCCGCACGAGACCGGCAGCCGCATTGCCCCCGGTCCCTTGCGGGATTGGCTCGCGACGATGAAGACCCACAGCCCGGCCGAGCTGCGCGGCCACGATCGGCCGGACGAAGCTCTGCAGGAAACCAAGTCGGAGGCCAAGGCGCCGCGCGGTGCGGAGACGGCGTGGTCGCCCCGGCTCGTGGCGCAGCCCGAAGGGCCGCTGTCGGCCGCGGAGGATGCGGACGTGTCCGAGCTGATGGCCGAGAACCTGATGCTCAAGGCCAAGCTGCGGCTGGAGGCCGAGCGTCAGGACGAGCTGCAGGCGATCCTGGCCGAGGAGATTCGGACGCTGCGCGAGCATATCCGCGAGGAGATCGGCTCGATCGAGGATCTGCGCGCCGAGCAGGAAGAGGTCCGCGCCGAGCGCGAGGAGTTCCGCAGCGAGCGCGAGCGGTTTCGCCAGGAGCGCGAGCACATGCGCATCGAGCGCGACCGGGCCGTTGCCGAGCGCGACGCGCTGCGGGTCGAGCGTCACGCGATCGCGGCCGAGCGCGATGCCCTGCGCGAGGAGCGCGACCTGTGGCGGGCGCGGACCGAGGCCCTGGCCCAGCCGCTGTTCCAGGCTCCGAAACGCTGAACATTCAAGCCCTGAAAAGCCGAAGGGCCACCCTTGAGGATGGCCCTTCGCATTGCCGAACCGACATGTCCGGCGGAACTGTCCCGAAATCGGGGCTCAGACGCGTCTTAGAGCGACACGCCGGAGGCGACGGTCCAGGTCCGGTAAGCCGAGACTGACGGCTGATGACAATGAGACACTGGATCACCTCCTTTCGTTCGTTGCGGGTGATGCCAAGGTAGGTGGCTCACCGCCGCTTGTGAAGCCCCGCGGCTGCGCCCGTTTGTCCTCCCCGGGACACCGCTTCCGCCCCCGGTCCGGCGGGCGTATGACGGGCGCTCCGAGGCCAGCCCGAAACCCCTTGACCGCTCCCGTCACGTCCCTGCCGCGTCCCGCCGAAGACGCCGCCCTCGATCCCGAGGCCATGCGCCAGCCGCTCGGCAATGCGTGGTACTGCGTCGGCCAGTCCCGCAGCCTCGGTCGCACCGGGCTTCGCGCCGTGGAGCTGAACGGCGAGCAGATCGTCCTGGGCCGCGCGCCGGACGGAATCCCCTTTGCCCTGCGCGACCGCTGCCCGCATCGCGGCATGGCCCTGTCGAAGGGCCGCTTCGACGGCGACACGCTGATGTGCCCGTTCCACGGCTGGCGCTTCGGCACGGATGGGCGCTGCCGCGATGTGCCGACGCTCTCCGAGCATGATGCCGCCGATTTCTCGCGCATCCAGGTCCAGCGCTTCCCGGTCTGCGAGAGCGCCGGGTTCCTGTGGGTGAACCCGCGTCTGGGACCCGCTGCCGGCCCGGTTGCGGCGGTGCCGGAGCTGGATTTCAAGCCGGCCGGGTCTCTGGTCGTCGAACTTGTGGTCGAGGCCTCCTACGATCTCACCACCTTGAGCCTGGTCGATCCCGGCCACGTCGCCTTCGTGCATGACAGCTGGTGGTTCCGCCCGTCTAAGCAGCTGCGCGAGAAGGTGAAGACGTTTCAGCCGGTGCCGCACGGCTTCGTCATGACCAGCCACGCCACCACGACCAGCTCGCCGGTCTACCGCCTGCTCGGCGGCGTGCCGGAGGTCGAGATCGAGTTCCGGCTGCCCGGCGTCCGCCTGGAGCGCATCCGCGCCGGCGAGAAGCGCGTGGCCAATTACACCTTCGCGACGCCACTCACGCCGGACCGCACGCTGCTCACCAACGCCCTCTACTGGAGCATGCCGGCCCTGAACCTGCTCAAGCCCATCGCCTGGCCGCTGATGCGGCAGTTCCTGACCCAGGATCAGCAGGTGCTCCAGCACGCCCAGGACGGCCTGGACCGCAAGCCGACCATGGTGCTGTTCGGCCAGGGCGACTTGCCCTCGCAATGGTATTTCCGCCTCAAGCGCGAGGCCCTGGAATCGGCCCGGGCGGGTCGTGCGTTCGTGAACCCGCTGGAACAGCGCGAGCTGCGCTGGCGCTCCTGATTTGTAGGACAGTTATAGATAACTATTTGAGGCGATTAACGCATCATTAACTATAATTGCGCACTCATGTTATGGAATTATTTCCCTCGAGACGCTGCGCGCCGATGCCTCGCTTCTTCATCGACCTCCATGACGGCTCCCAGCCGGTCCGCGACGAGGTCGGCTTCGACCTGCCGGATCTGCCCGCCGCTCGCGCCAAGGTGACCCGGATCATGTCGGCGATCGCCCGCGACATGCTGCCCGACGTCGAGCGCCAGGATTATGTCGCCTGCGTGCGCGACGCGGTCGGCAAGGTGGTGTTCCGCGCGCGCCTGTCGCTCGCCGCGGAAGCCGTCGAGTGAGGCAAAGACGACCCTGAGGCTCCCCGTCGCGGCCGAAGGAGCTTGACCACGGCGCCTTGCCGGCCATGTCCCCTCCATGAAACGGCGCAGCCTGCTCACGGTCGCGAGTGCGGCCACGGTCATGACGCTCGGCGGCGTGGGCTATGCCGCTCACCGGCGGGGCAAGAACCCGTATTATCGCGGACCGAAATCCGATCATTTCGACGGGCTGCGGTTCTTCCTACCGGACCAGGCTACCGACAAATCCCTGCCGGACGTGCTGCGCTGGCAGGCCAAGCGGCAGCGCGAGCCCTGGCCCAAGAGCTACCCCAGCCCGTTCCCCGCGGACCGTCCGCCCGAACGCAGCGGATCGCTGCGCGTCGTGCTGATCGGCCATGCGAGCTATCTCGTGCAGGTCGCTGGCCGCAACATCCTGATCGATCCGGTCTTCGCCAAGCGCGCCAGCCCGCTGCGCTTCGCCGGACCGAAGCGGGTCAATCCGCCAGGGATCGCGTTCGGTGATCTGCCCCCGATCGACGTGGTCCTGATCACCCACAACCATTACGACCATCTCGATGGGCCGAGCCTCGCCCGGATCTGGCAGGCCCACCAGCCGCTGATCGTGGCGCCCCTGGGCAACGACACGATCCTGCGCAACTTCGACGACACGATGCATGTCGAGACCCGCGACTGGGGCGAATCGGTCGATCTCGGCGACGGACTGGCCGTCCACCTGACCCCCGCCAACCACTGGTCCGCCCGCGGCGTGCAGGACCGGCGCATGGCCCTGTGGTGCGCCTTCGTGCTCACCGCGGCCCAGGGGGTCCACTACCATGTCGGCGATACCGGCTTCGGCGACGGCGGCCTGTTTCGCGACATCCGCGCCCGGTTCGGAGCCCCGCGCCTGGCGACGCTGCCGATCGGTGCCTACGAGCCGCGCTGGTTCATGCAGGCGCAGCACGTGAACCCCGCCGAGGCCGTGGAGGCGTTCGCGCTCCTCGGGGCCGAGCAGGCGCTCGGCCACCATTGGGGCACCTTCCAGCTTACCGACGAGGGCATCGAGCGCCCCGTCGAGGCGCTGGCCGCGGCGCTGGAGGCGCAGGGCATCGCCCCAGAGCGGTTCCTGGCCCTGCGGCCGGGGCAGGTCTGGGCGGCCTGAGGGTCGGAATACCGGCGGCAGCCGCGTCGGGCACGATGCATGCAAGATGCCGTATGCGGCCCGCAAGCGGTGCTCTCGACGGAGGGGGCGACGCCGATTGGCCGCGCGTCCCCTACTGCCGAGAGACACGATGGACCCGATCAAGCCGACACGCCGCGCGCTCATGGCCGGGGGCGCCGCCCTGGCGGCGTTGGGTACGGCGGGCCGGGCCGGCGCGCAGGGTGCAGCCGCCGGCAGCCTGACCTACGGCATCTCGATGACCGACCTGCCGCTCACCACCGGCCAGCCTGACCGGGGCGCCGGCGGTTACCAGTTCACCGGCCTGACGCTCTACGATCCCCTGGTGGCCTGGGATCTCGGGATCGCCGATCGGCCCGGCACGATGATCCCCGGCCTCGCCACCGCCTGGGAGGTCGACAAGGCCGATCCCAAGGTCTGGATCTTCCACCTGCGCGAGGGCGTGACATTCCATGACGGCTCGGCCTTCGATGCCGATGCGGTGATCTGGAACTTCGACAAGGTCCTCAACAAGGAGGCGCCGCATTTCGACCAGCGGCAGGCCGCCCAGGTCCGTCCGCGGCTGCCGGGTGTCGCGAGCTACCGGAAGCTCGACGCCAAGACGGTCCAGGTGACCACCAAGAACCCCGACAGCTTGTTCCCCTACCAGATGCTGTGGTTCCTGATCTCCTCGCCCGCGCAGTACGAGGCGGTCGGGCGCGACTGGGCCAAGTTCGCGTTCCAGCCCTCGGGAACCGGGCCGTTCAAGATGGGCCAGCTGGTCCCCCGGGTCCGCCTCGAGCTGCTGCCGAATGCCGGCTACTGGAACCCGAAGCGCGTGCCGAAGCTCTCCAAGCTGACCCTGACCTGCGTGCCCGAGGACCTCGCCCGGGTGAACGCGCTGCTCTCCGGCAATGTCGACCTGATCGAGGCGCCGGCCCCCGACGCGGTGCCGCGCCTGAAGGCGTCCGGCATGCGCGTCGTCGGCAACGACACGCCGCATGTCTGGAACTACCACCTGTCGATGCTGGAGGGCTCGCCCTGGCGCGATCTGCGCCTGCGCAAGGCCGCCAACCTCGCCATCGACCGCGAGGGCGTCGTCCAGTTGCTCGGCGGCCTCGCCCAGCCGGCGGTCGGCCAGATGCAGACGTCGAGCCCGTGGTTCGGCAAGCCCAGCTTCCAGATCAAGACCGACGTCGATCAGGCCCGCAAGCTCGTCCAGGAGGCCGGCTTCTCGGTCCAGAACCCGGTGAAGGCCACGATCATGATCCCCACCGGCGGCACCGGGCAGATGCTGTCGCTGCCGATCAACGAGTTCATCCAGCAGAGCTGGGCCGAGATCGGCATCCAGGTCGAGTTCAAGACGGTGGAACTGGAGGTCGCCTACACGGCCTGGCGCCAGGGTGCGGCCGATCCAAGCCTCAAGGGCATCACCGCCGGCAACATCGCCTACGTCACCTCGGACCCGTTCTACGCGATCCTCCGCTTCTACGATTCGAAGCAGATCGCCCCAGGCGGCGTGAACTGGAGCCACTACCGCAATCCCGAGGTGGATGCCCTCTGCGACAAGGTGAAGGCGAGCCTGGACCCGGATGAGCAGAACAAGCTCCTCGCCCGCATCCACGAAATCGTCGTCGATGACGCGGTGCAGGTCTGGGTGGTGCACGATACCAATCCGCACGCATTGTCGCCGCGGGTAAAGAACTATGTCCAGGCACAGCACTGGTTTCAGGACTTGTCGACCCTGGCCTGAGACCGGTCTGATCCACGCTGTGCGTCGGGGAAAGCCTGGGGCGAATCGGGAACGATCCTCACGAGACTGTGTTGGGCTTCCAACGCACGAAGGAGTGTCCCATGAAGACCCTGCTCGCCGGCGCCATCTTGGCCGCCTCCCTCGCGACCGTCGTTCCGGCCTCGGCCCAGCGCATCGATATCGGACCCGACGGCCCCAGCGTCGATCTTCGCTCCCGTGGTCAGCGGGAGCGTGACTTCCGGCGCGAGGAATATCGCCGGGACCGCGATCGCGTCGACGACGATGACCGGATGTATCGCCGCCAACGCTTCGAGGATGATCGCCCGGCCGTCCGTCGCGGCTATGGCTACTGAGCCGGCCTGCCGACAACGTAGTGTGATCTGATGATCGTAAAAGGGGTCGGCCTTTGCCGGCCCCTTTTTCACGTTTGTGCTTCTCTGGGTGCAGCGTTGCCCAGCCAATTTCGCACTTGCGGCAAAGCCAGGGCGAGACTAGGAAGATCACGCATCATGTTTCGGGAGCATTTGGCAATGGCACTTCGTTTCATCAGTGGTTTCGCGGCGGTCGCATTCGCCGTCTCCGGTCTCGCCGTCCCCGCCGCCCTGGCCAAGCCGGTGAGCGGCGCCAGCGCCGTCAAGATGATCGACACCGACAACGACGGCACCGTCGACCTCAAGGAAGTGGAGGCCGTCGCCTCGGCAACCTTCGATCGTCTGGAGAAGGATTCCGACGGCACCCTCGACGCCAAGGAACTGAAGGGCCGTCTGAGCAAGGCTGGCCTGAAGCAGGCCGATCC
The DNA here is from genome assembly GCF_022829565.1 of Methylobacterium sp. J-001. Lineage (NCBI taxonomy): Bacteria > Pseudomonadati > Pseudomonadota > Alphaproteobacteria > Hyphomicrobiales > Methylobacteriaceae > Methylobacterium > Methylobacterium sp. J-001. Next base: position 61,691 of record NZ_JAKSYN010000203.1, on the reverse strand, counting down.
GGATAGCGACGGCACCATCGACAAGAAGGAATACCTCGCTGCCGTCGCCGACCGCTTCAAGGCGGCCGACCCGGATGGTGACGGCACCCTCGACGCCAAGGAGCTGAACTCCAAGGCCGGCAAGGCGCTGCTTGCCCTGATCAAGTAACGGTTCGTTATCGTTCGTCTCACGGACTGAGAATATCGACGCCCTCGCGGATATCTTCGCGGGGGCGTTCTTGCGTTTCAGGACTGAATGCCGGGCCTGGCGGCGCGATACGGCTCGATATGTTTCTGCACCCTTTGGTTGTAGCTCGTTTGTCTCAAAGGTAATGTCTGGCTCAGCGTCGCAGGAAAAAACCCGGCGCAAGCGCGATATAATTCCCTCATGCCTCGAAGATGTGCAGGTAAGTGGTTGACGGACCGCAACCTGTAGGTGCAGTTTGGGGGTGGTTGGGGGACCGGACCATGCGTAACGACACGCCCGAAGACGCAACAAGCTTGGAATTGCTCGCGGAGATGCGGGCGATGATCGACGCAGCGCGTCACGTCATCGAAGTCTCGCAGACGGCATGCGCTCGGCCCGCCGACGAAGAAGCGGCTCTTCAGGAGCCGAACGCCGTGGACCTCCAGATCGAGTCGTCGGACCTGCTCGGAGATATCAGCGACAACCTGCTCATCGCCTATCACCTCGCCAAGCACGATGGCGATCCAACGACCGTGGCGCTGATCGAGAAGGTCTTGTTCCACGTCGGGCGTCGGCTTGCGAGCGGGATGTCGCCGGCCGATGTCGGCATTCCCTGCCACTAGGATCACGTTCGGAGCAGTGATTGTCCGCGGGGGCCTGAACGCTCAGGCATGGGCCGCCTCGCAGCGGTCCAGGAAGGCGCGCAGGTAGCTGCCGACTGCATCGGCGCGCTCGATGGCGAGGAGATGCGCTGCCCGGGGGAGCACCACCAGCTCGGCTTGGGCGATACCGGCGCAAATCTCTTCCGCCATAGCCGGAGGTGTCGATGGGTCGTTGCGTCCAGCCATGACCAGGGTCGGTGCCGCGATGCGCGACAAAGCCGGCCGCAGGTCCATTCGGCCGATCGCCTCGCAACAAACCGCGTAGCCGATCCGGTCGCAGGTGACGAAGCGCTCGCGCACGATCTGCATGGCCTCGGGTGCGCACTTCGCGAAAGCCGGCGTGAACCAGCGCGCTAGGGTCGCGTCCGCGAGAGCCCCGGTTCCTTGAGACCGTGCCGTGGCCGCCCGGTCGTTCCACATCTGCGGGCTCGGCAGATGAGCCGCCGTCGCCATCAAAGTCACGCTCGGGACTCGCTCCGGTTCGGCGCTCGCCACGGCCTGCACAGTCATGCCGCCCAACGAGAGCCCGACCAGATGGGCACGGTCGATCCCGAGGGCGTCGAGCAGTCCGGTGAGGTCGCCCGCCAGATCCGCGATCTCGGTGGGCCGGTCGCGCGTTTCCGAGCCACCATGACCGCGCGTGTCGTAGCGAAGGGTCCGGAAGCGTCCGGCCAACATTGGCAACACCGCGTCCCACATCTCCAGCGTCGCGCCCAGCGAGTTCGAGAACGCCACTACGGGGGTGCCCTCCGGGCCTTCGAGGCGGTAGCGGAGCTCAAGCCCCCGGACGGCGATCTGCGGCATCAAGCGTCTCCGTGTTCGGCTGTGCGATTCATCTTCGCAGATAGGTCCGGATGGACCGTCTGATCAGCGCCGCCGCGCGGAGTGACGGCGAATCAGACAGATCGCGGCCGCGACAGCCCAGGCGGTGAGGGTCGGCGCCAGCCATTGCTGGAGGTTCGGCAGCGACCAGCCATACAGGAACTCGGCACCCAGATGCGCTTGAACGGCGTCCCAGCCGGCATGCTTGATGTCATGCTCGCGCTGTCCGGCCTCGCGGCCAAAATAGTAGGTCGAGACCACCAAGGCCGCGGTCGCCTCGGGCCGGGGGATGCGCAGCCAGCGCATGGCGGTGGCGACCCCGGCGGTCTCTGTTAGGGCTGTGAGGGCGTGGCTCGCCGCGGGGTTGGCGATCATGAAGTCGAGAAGCGCGTCGAGCATCGCGAGCGCTTACTCGATCCGGCCTCGGCGCTGTACGCATCCGATCGACCGCCTCTGGGTTGGTTCCGTGCAGAGCGGAGCAGGACCATGGCTGAACCGTACAATCTCGAGCGTTTCGTCGCTGCGCAGGAGGGTGTTCATGAGCGGGCGCTTGCCGAGCTTCGGGCCGGAGAGAAACGCAGTCACTGGATGTGGTTCATCTTCCCGCAGATCGCCGGCCTGGGCTTCAGCCCGATGGCGCAGCGCTATGCCATCGGTTCCCTCGACGAGGCCAGGGCATACCTCGCTCATCCCGTGCTCGGCGACCGCCTGCGCGCCTGTACGGCGGCGGTGAACGGCGTCACCGGCCGCTCAGCGCACGTGCTCTTCGGTTCGCCCGACGACGTGAAATTCCGCTCGAGCATGACGCTGTTCACGCGCGCCGCGCCGCAGGAGCCGCTCTTCGCCGCGGCGATGGTGCGATATTTCGACGGCGAGCCCGATCCGCTGACGCTCGCCAAGCTCGGCGCGAACTAGAGGGTCACCGCCCCCACAGGCCGACGCGCTCGGCCCGAGCCTGCTCCTCGGCGCCGAGCAGGTCCGGGGGCGCATCCTCTGCGGCACGCGCGCCGCCCGCCGTGAGGATCAAGGCGGCGAGGTCGTCGCCCTCGATCCGGCAGCGGCCCGTGGCGCCGTCCGAGACGGTACAGACCACCTCGCGGCGGCGCAGGTAGTTCGCGAGTTGGCGGGCGAGGTGGCCACGCTCGCCGACGACGCCGAGCAGGCGTACGGTCCGCCCGCGCAGCGAGAGGGTTCCGGTATCGATCACCTCGGGCACGCCCCGGATCTCGGCGGATGCCACCGGGGTCGACGGCGGCGCCGATGCGGCGGCCGGCGCCGGCTCGGCCCGTTCCGCCGAGGGGCGCGGTCGGCCCTTGGCCAGCTGGGCGGAGGCGCGCTGGACGAAATCGTGGAAGATGCCGGCCGGCATCTCGCCGCCGAACATCCGGTTCATCGGGCTGTCGTCATCGTTGCCGATCCAGACCCCGACCACGAGCTCCGGGGTCATGCCGACGAACCAGGCATCACGAAAATCCTGGCTGGTGCCGGTCTTGCCGCCGATGATCTGGCCGGGCACCCGTGCTGCTCGGCCGGTTCCGGATTCGACCACTGCCTGCAGTGAATCGAGCATCATCTGGCGCGGCTCCTGCGCCAGGGTGGCGGTGGGCGCCGGTTCGGCCCGGACGTAGAGCGGCTGCGGGGCCGCGCCGCGGATCGCGTGGATGCCGAAACTCGCGAGGGGTGCGCGGCCGGAGAGCACGGAGCCGTAAGCGCGGGTCATCTCCAGCAGGCTGACGGTACCTGACCCGAGGACGAGGCTCGGTACGTTCGGCAATTCGGATTGGATTCCCAGCTTGCGCGCTGTGGCGATCACCGCCGGGATGCCGACATCCTGACCCAACTGGGCCGCCACCGTGTTGATCGAGAGCGCGAAGGCGGTCCGCAGCGGCACCGGCCCGCGATAGCGCCCGTCGTCGTTCTCGGGCTCCCAGTCGCCGATCCGCACCGGACGATCGTCCATGACGGTCTCGGGCGTAAGGCCCTGCTCGTAGGCCGTGAGGTAGACCAGGAGCTTGAACAGCGAGCCTGGCTGCCGCTTCGCCTGGACCGCACGATTGAACTGGCTGTCCTCGTAATCCCGGCCGCCGACCATGGCGAGGATCGCGCCGGTCTTCGACAGTACCACCATGGCGGCCTGGCCGACCTTGCGCTTGGCTCCGTCCTTGTCCAGTCGCCGGGCGACGACGCCTTCGGCGAGGCTCTGCAGGTCGAGATTGAGGGTCGACCGCACCGTCATGTCGCCGTCGGTCCCGGCCAGACGCTTCACGTCGCCGGCGATCATGTCGAGGAAGTAGTTAGTGCCTGGTGGCGCCTCGGGCGGCGACTTCAAGGTCACGCTCTGCTTGCGCGCCGCGTCGGCCTCGGCTTGCGTGATTGAACCGGTTTCGACCATGGCTTGCAGCACCACGTCGGCCCGCTCCTTGGCGCCGCCGAGGTTGCGGGTCGGGGCGAGCTGCGAGGGCGCTCGCACCAGCCCGGCCAGCATGGCCGCCTCGGGCAGGGTCAGGGCCTTGGCCGGTTTGCCGAAATAGCGCCGGGCCGCAGCGTCCGCCCCGTAGGCGCCAGCGCCGAAATAAGCGGCGTCGAGATAGCCGAGCAGGATCTCGTCCTTGCTCATCGTCGTCTCGACCCGCAGGGCCAGGAACGCTTCCTGGACCTTGCGCCAGAGCGTCTTCTCCTGATTGAGGGAGGTCAGGCGGACATATTGCTGGGTGATCGTCGAGCCACCCTCGCGGACGCCGCCGCCCACGGCGTTGCGCCAAGCGGCGCGGGCGAGGCCGCGCAGGTCGATGCCCCAGTGGCTGTAAAAGCGCCGATCCTCGATCGCCACGATCGCCTTGGCGAGATTCGGAGGCATATCGGCGGCGGTGAGCTTCTGGCCGCGGAAGCTGCCCCGTGTAGCGAAAACCCGGCCGTCATCGGCCTCTACGGTGATCGCCCGCTGGCCGGTATCGACGACGGCCCCGCCGAGCGGCGGTAGTGTCAGGAGGGCGGCGAGCAGATAGATCGCCAGCGCCAGGACGGGCAGCAGGATCGCGAGGCCGGCCGCGAGCAGCATGGGCCGACGCCGCAGGCGGCCGACATATCCGGTATTGACTGCCGGGCGAATTGCCGGGTTCACCGTTACTGGCCGAGCGCCGTCCCGCTTGCGCGCAAGGGCGCTGGCCATTCGCGCGAAACCCGACTGCCCCAGGCGCATGAGGCTGCGTCCGGCGGCGGCGATCAGGATCCACAGATGGCGGAAGAGGTCGCCGGCGGCGCGTCGGGCCTCGCGGGCGGCCCGACGCGGATCCGGCGTGTCAGACTCGGGACCCTGTGCGGGACCCGAATCGGTCGGGGCGCGCTCCGGCGCGTCTGGCGTCATCGCGATGCGTGTTCCGGGACCGGCCTGTCCGGTCGATGCCGCGTTCTAAGCTGCATTCGGGTGCGTGTCCCATCGACAAACGGGCGATGTCCGCCCGCGGCGATCGAGGAGCGGCGACCGTGTGCCCCGCGCCACGCAATCTTGCCGATGACTGGGTCGATGGGGCCGTTTAGCGCCCGACGACCGGTCCGGCGGCCCCATGGCGGCTGCGCAGCTTGATGGCCAGGATCAGCAGGAGCACGCCGAATGCGAAGCTGTAGGCGCCGATCCACCAGGTCAGGACCAGGGCCGACATGCCTGGCTCCAGGATCAACGCGATGCCGAACAGGATCGAGACGAGGCCGCCCAGTCCCAGCCACCACCGCCCGTAATGGAGATGCAGCCGGAAGGCGGCGGCGATCATCAGGCCGCCGGTCACGAGCGCCCAGGCGGCGAGCAGCAGCACGAACGCCCAGACCGCGGCCGCCGGCACCAGCGCGGCCGCCACGGCGACGATGATATCGACGATGCCTTCAAGGAGCAGGAAGCCCCAGCGCTCGTGCCGCTGTGCGGCCCGCACCGCGCCGACGATGGCGAAGATCCCGTCGACGAGCATGTAACCGGCGAACAAGAGCACCAGCGACAGCACGAAAGCCGCGGGCGCCGCGAAGGCCACGACGCCGAAAAGGATCGCGATCACGCCGCGCAGGGCGATAAGCCACCAGTTCCGGGCGAGCGACGCGCTCATGGCGTCGAGCCGGGCGGCTCCGGTGAGTGGAATGCCGGATGGGGACGTCGCAGTCGAACCGTAGCCCGGGCCCTGGGGTGTCGGTGACGGGGTGCTGGTCATGGCGGAACTCCGGAACGCGCCGGGCGCGTGCCCAGTCGGTTCGCCCGCAGAACGCCGCACTGCGACAAGCGTTCCTGAATACGGTCGCACGCGGGGCGGAACCTTGGTGCGGCCGGCGACTTTTGGTGACCGAGGCGGGCATGAGTACAGCCCGGCCGCCGCTCGGCGGCCGGTCCATCCGGTGGTGATGAGACGCCATGTTTGACGATCAGCGGCAGGCTGCCGAGCCTGCGTCGCGCCCTGTTCAGGCCGAAGGCCGGCCCGACGCTCCCGATCGCGACATTCTGGATCTTCGACGCGACGGCTCCCATTCGGATGGTGAGACCGCGCGCAAACCGGCCCAAGAGGGCGACGAAGATCAGCGTGCTTCGGACGAAGAGCCCGAGCAGGACGGCGAGCCGGAGGACGAGGAACAGCGACCGAATATCCTGCGCCGCCACCCCTGGGCGTTCCTGTTCGGGGGCCTCGCGGTGGTCGCGCTGTGCGTCGGCGTGTTCTTCTACTGGCTCCTGTACATGCACCCTTACGAGAGCACCGACGACGCGTTCGTCGATGCCCGCAGCATCGCCGTTCAGCCGAAAGTCGGCGGTTATCTGGTTGAGGTGCCGGTTACCGACAATCAGCATGTCGAGGCTGGGCAGATGCTGTTCCAGATCGATCAGCGAGACTACCGGATCGCCCTGGAGCAGGCCAAGGCCCAGGTCGTGGCCGACGAAGCCGCGATCAAGAACATCGACGCCCAGATCCAGGCCCAATACGCCAACATCGATGTGTCCAAGGCCCAAGTCTCCACCGCAGAGGCGGCCCTGAAATTCGCCCAGGAGGACGCGGCCCGTTACAAGGACTTGGCGGAGCGCGGCTCGGGCTCGGTTCAGCAATCGCAGTCTGCGACTTCGACGCTCCAGCAGCGCCAAGCCTCGGTGCAGAGCGCCAATGCCAGCGTGGTCGCCGCTCAGAAGCAGATCGGCTCCCTGCAGGCCCAGAAGGCCTCGACTCAGGCGCAGATGGCCCGTGACAAGGCGCAGGTCGAGCAAGCGGAGCTGAATCTCGGCTATACTACGCTCAGGGCCGTGCAGCCCGGGCGCGTCGTGCGCTTGACCGGTGGCATCGGAGCGTACGCGCAGGCCGGTCAGAGCCTCTCGATGTTCGTGCCGGACGACATCTGGGTGACGGCAAATTACAAGGAGACCCAGATCACCGACATGCGTCCGGGCCAGCCCGTAGACCTTGTGATCGATGCCTATCCGGGCCGGACGATCCACGGCACGGTGGCCTCCGTCCAGCCTGGTTCCGGTACGGCTTTCAGCCTATTGCCGGCTCAGAACGCGACCGGCAATTACGTGAAGGTCACGCAGCGCATCCCCGTGAAGATCGTCGTCAAGGATTGGCCGACGGACGTGTCGATCGGCCCCGGCATGTCGATCGTGCCTACCGTCACGGTGCGGTGACCACGATGGCCGGCAAGGGCCAGGCATCTTCCGATAAGGCCCCCGGCGGACACAATCCGTGGCTGATCGCTGGCGTGGTGGCACTGGCGACTTTCATGGAGGTGCTCGACACCACCATCGCCAACGTCGCTCTACGGTACATCTCCGGTGGCCTCGCGGTTGGGCCCGACGAAGCGGCCTGGGTGGTGACCAGCTACCTGGTGGCCAACGCCATCACGCTGACTGCGTCGAGCTTTCTGGCCAAGCGCTACGGCCGCAAGGCGTTCTTCATGTGGTCGGTGGGCCTGTTCACCATCGCGTCGATCCTATGTGGCTTCGCTTGGAGCCTCGAATCGCTGCTGCTGTTCCGGGTGCTTCAGGGGCTCGGCGGCGGCGGCATGGCCCCGCTGGCGCAGTCGATCCTGGCGGATTCCTTTCCGCCCGAAAAGCGCGGGCAGGCCTTCGCCCTCTACGGCGTCGCCATCGTGGTTGCGCCGGTGATCGGCCCGACGCTCGGCGGCTGGCTGTCGGACAACGCCTCCTGGCACTGGTGCTTCTTGATCAACGGGCCGATCGGCGTGATCGCGCTCGGGCTGATGTACTGGCTCATCGAGGACAGCGACGCTGCCAAGAAGGAGCGCCGCGCCCTGGTGCGCAAGGGCATCCGGTTCGATGTCGTCGGCTTCCTGCTGGTCGCCCTGTTTCTCGGCTCGCTGGAGGTGATCCTCGACGAGGGGCAGCGGAAGGACTGGTTCGGAACCTCGACCCTGATGAACGTGTCGGGCGTCCTCGTGGTCGTCTCGTTCGTCGCCATGATCCCGTGGCTCCTCACCCGCAAGAACCCGGCGGTCGACCTGCGCCTGATCGGCAATCGCCAGTTCGGCTCCTGCTTCCTGGTGATGATGTTCACCGGGGCGATCCTGATCTCGACGACGCAGTTCATCCCGCAGATCACGCAGGAATATTACGGCTACACCGCCACGCTTTCGGGTCTCGTGCTGGGCCCGGGCGGTATCGTCACCGTGGTGATGATGTTCCTCACCGGCCGTGCCTCGGCCTACGTGCAGCCGAAATGGCTGATCGCCGCCGGCATGACCATCGTGGCGCTCGGGATGTACGACCTGACGCGGATCAACGGGACGACGACCTTCGCGTTCTTTGCCTGGTCGCGGGTCTATATCGGCATCGGGCTGCCGATGGTGTTCCTGTCGATCACCTCCGCGTCGTACGAGGGCCTGCGTAAGGACCAGACCGATCAGGCCTCGGCTCTGATCAATGTCGCCCGCAACGTCGGCGGCTCGATGGGCGTGTCGCTCGCCCAGAACATCTTAGCTTATCGCAGCCAGTTCCATCAGAGCCGGCTTGTCGAGAGCGTCAATCCGGCGGCGCCGGCCTACCAGGAGACCATGCGGCAGGCGACGCAGTACTTCTCCGAGCACGGCTATGCAGGCGTCGAGGCCCAGAGCCAGGCGACCGCCTGGATCGGCAGCGTTCTTCAGACCCAAGTGGCCTACTGGGCCTATATCGATGTGTTCTGGGTACTCGGTTTGGTGGCCGCCTGTGCGGTGCCACTCGCGCTGAGCCTGAGAACGGTCAAGCTTGGCGGCGGCGCCCCGGCAGGCGGACATTGACGCGGGGTGGCATCAGACGCCGTCCGGGGGCAGCGCCTCCGTCACCTCCACGCGGCGGTTGTCCGGGGCTTGGTTGGCCTCGTTCGTCGCGGTCTCGGTCGGGGTCGGCGCCTTGTCGGGGGCGCCCGCCACTGCGGCGACGCCCTGGTAGCGGGTCAGGCGACGGTCGATCATGTCGTCGATCCGACCGTGCAACTCCGCGACTGTCAGGCTGCGGCGCTTGCCACCGGATTTCTCAGTGAACAGGTTGCGATTGGCCCGGGCGGCACTGCGGAACTCACGACCCGCCACCTCGTCCGGCTTCTCGGACGACAGTGAAAGGAAGCGTCCGGCGCTGGCGCTGCCGAGAAAATGGGCGAGATACAGCTCGGTGGTGGTGAGCGCCCGCCCGACCTTCGCCTCGATCCGCTCGCGGTCGCGCTTGATCAACTCAGCCGCCATCAGGGCGGCGACGCGGGGATCGTTGCGCAGGCCCAGAACGCGGGCACGCATGGTGCCGGCCACGGTGATCGCGGAGCCCCGGCCCTTCACGGCGGCAGCTTCTTCGCTCAGGCCGTAGCGAGGACCGTAATCGCGGATCATCTCCAACCAGGTCCGGGTGACGAATTGGAACAAGCCCTGTGCCGAGGAGGTCCCCGCCTTGGCATCCGTGTCGAAGCTCGATTCCTTGTCGGCCAAGGCCATCATGTAGACCGGATCAACGCCGGCCTCATCGGAGGCCTTCACGATCGTGTCGACCACCTTGCGCGGCACGCTGCGCTCACCGAACCGGACCGCATCCTCGCCTTGCTCCTGGGTCACCCGAGGCAGGGTTGCGAGGTCCTCTTGGATCAGGGCGACGGTTGGCGGCTCTTGGTCCTCGACGGGCAATCCGGCCCAGTCTGCAGCGCCCTCTGTCAGCGCCGTGTCTGCGAATCCGGCCCGCAGGCCCTGATCCGATCCGCCTGCCTGCATCCAGCCGGTCTCGCCCTCGGCGGCGAGTGCCCGGGCAGCGCGCGGGCTGGTGTCGATGCGGTCATGGGCCTGAGCGGACGGCGCGAAGAAGGCCGGCGCGAAGGCCGCCTGCGGCAGTCCGAACCCGGCGACAAAGCCCAAAGCCAGGGTCCCTGTCAGGCGGCGAAGGCCATTGCGGCCGATGCAGCAAAGTGACCGGCGCCCGTTCCTGCGTCCGGCCCGCGGCAGCCACGCCACGGTTTCAGTCTCACAAAAGCTCGCGCTGGGCACGAGTCGGCTCACGTCGTCGGCGCAACGCGCCGGCTCCGGGAAAACCCCCATCGTTGGTCCTCTTCCAGATTGTCCCTTGTGTCGGTCCGGCGTCTGGCGGCCGGTTTCTCGTAGGCGGCGGCCCTATCCGCACTTGCCGTGACCAGAATGGGACCACCCCGTGATTCAACCGTGGCACGGTCAACGAAGGGTTAACCCTGCTTTTTCAGGCCGCCTTAACGCCCTGATCCGGCCGCGCCGGGCTCCCCGCAGGCGCAAAGTTGTCGCATTCGACTTGGAACGGGCCACGATCGAGCCAGTTAGATATCGCCCCGGGGGGGTCGACTACTCTTTCCCCAGACGCGACGCGCGTCCCCACAAGGACACTATTTTCCGATGAGCATGCAGACCGGTCGCCGCGTCGGCGTCGCGTTCGTTGGCATGGGTGGCGCTGTCGCCACCACTGCCATCGCCGGCATCGAAATGATCAAATCCGGATCGAACCGGCTGGATGGACTGCCGCTCGCCGGCCTCTCCGTGGCAGGCATGGCCGATTACAAGGACCTCGTGTTCGGCGGGTGGGACCTGAACGGCGATGACCTCGCCTCGGCTGCGTCCGGTCACGGCGTGCTGTCGAAGGACGACATCGAGGACGGTGCCCAGGCGCTCAAGGGCATCACGCCCTGGCCCGCGGTCGGCAGCGCCAAGTTCTGCAAGAACATCGATGGTACCAACCGCATCGTCGCCAAGGATCACCGCGAGGCGGTCTCGGTCATCGCCAACGACCTGCGGCGCTTCCAAAAGGAGAGCAACCTCGACGAGGTGGTGGTGGTGAACCTCGCCTCCACGGAGCGTTGGCCGGACCTCAACGATCCGACCCTCAACTCAACCGCCGCCTTCGAGAAGGGCCTGGATTCCAGCGACGAGGCGATCTCGCCCGCGATGCTCTACGCCTATGCGGCGATCAAGAGCGGCATCCCCTACGCCAACTTTACCCCGAGCATCGCGGCCGACGTGCCGGCCTTGCTCGGGCTGGCCACGGAGATGAACGTCCCGGTGGCCGGAAAGGACGGCAAGACCGGCCAGACCATGATGAAGACGGTGCTGGCGCCGGCCTTCAAGGCCCGCGCCCTCCATGTCGACGGCTGGTTCTCGACCAACATCCTAGGCAACCGCGACGGGCTGGCCCTGAACGACCCGAACTCGCTGCAGTCGAAGCTGAACACCAAGGGCACGGTGCTCGACTCGATCCTCGGCTACCCGGTCGAGGACCACCTCGTGCACATCCACTATTACCGTCCGCGCGGCGACGACAAGGAAGCCTGGGACAACATCGATGTCACCGGCTTCATGGGCCAGCGGATGCAGATCAAGGTCAACTTCCTCTGCAAGGACTCGATTCTCGCTGCACCGCTGGTGATCGAGATCGCCCGTGTGCTGGACCTGGCGAAGAAGCGCGGTGATGGCGGCGTGCAGGAGCAACTCTCGACCTTCTTCAAGGCCCCGATGGTGAAGAACGGCCATGGGCCGGAGCACGCTTTCGGCAAGCAGGAAGCGATGCTCCTCGACTGGCTCGGCGTCCACTGATGTCCGACGCGGCGGCGCCGGCCGCACTGCGCGAACTCTTCGTCGAGATGAACGACCTCAAGCGCGTCCATTCGGCGGGCCGCGAAGGGTCGATCGCCGAACGGCTATTCGCGCAGGGCTGGAGTCTGCTCACCGGCGGCGCCGCACCGGACGATGTCGCCCTCGACATCACCGCGACGACGTTGGCCGCGACCCGCCTCTGCGACCTCGACGCCGCCTTCCTGGCGGCGGCGGGGCTTTCGGAGGCCGCTGCCTCCGCCGTTCTGGTGGCGGGCTTCGACGCCGTCACCTGTGACATCGATCCGGACTTGCGGGATCGACTGCGCGGCCGGCTTGCGCCGCGGCCGCCGGGCCGGCCCGGACCGGTGCCGGCCTTCGTCTCGGCCCTGGCGAAGCAGCCGCGGGCGGGGGTGACCTGCCCGGGCCGTGCCCGGATCCTGCTGGAGCCCCCGGAGAATCATGCCGAGCACTGCCTGATCGTGGCGGTCTACGGCGTCTGCCTCAGCCCGTTCTACCGGGCCGATCCCGGGACCGTGTTCCTCGCCGCCATGGCGCATCACTTCCACAACGCTGCGATGCCGGATGCCGGCTTCACCGGCGAGATGCTGCTCGGCGATCATCTCGGCCCGATCATGGCCGTGACGACCGCCTGGGCGATGTCCGAACTCGACGGGCCCCTGCGCGGGCAGGTCGAGCGAGCGCGGGCTGTGCTGCCGGACGATGCCACCGCGGAAGGCCGTGCGTTTCACGCTGCCGATTGCGTCGACCGGGTCCTGCAGATCGCCCAGCATCTGCGTGGCGCCTCGACCACGATGGCGGCAGTGCTGGACGAGTGGGAGCTGGTTCATGCCGGACCGGTGAAGGGGTTCCACGACCGTGTCCTGCGCGACATGCGCATCCCTTAGGACCAGACCCGCGTTGTCCGTCAGACCCCGTCGCCAAGGCGACGGGGCGGTCCCGAAAGCCCATGATCCCGTTCGAACTCAGATCGCCGCAAACCGGCAACGTGCTGAAGCCCGACGTGCCGCATGCCTTGCGCGATGCCGGCACCGGTGCGCGCTGGCCCGTCATCGATGGCATCCCGTATCTGCGGATCGGCCGCGAGGCTCTGGTCGATCGGGTTCTGGCCCATCTCGACGCGGGCGAGGCCGATGAAGCGCTTGCTGCTCTGCTGGTCGATCAGGATGATTGGTGGAACGGCCCTCCGGCCGATCCGTCGGAAATCATCCAACTCATCAAGGACCGTCGCCATGCGACGCTGCGGGATGCAGTGGAGCGCCTCGGCTGGGGCCGCGTCGGCGACTATTTCCTGCACCGTTGGAGTGACCCGACGTTCCTGGCCGGACTGACGCTGCTTGAGGCCCACTGGAACGAGCCGCGCTGCGTCTTCGAGTTTGCCTGCGGCATCGGCCACTACCTGCGGGAGCTCGAGCGCCGCGGCTGCAAGACCGCTGGAGCCGACGTGGTCTTCGCCAAGCTCTGGGTCGCCCGACACTGGGTCGTGGGCCCCCGGCCGCAACTCGTCTGCTTCGATGCCGGCTCGCCACACTGGCCGATCCCCGGCGCGCCTGTCGATCTCGTGGTGTGCAACGACGCCTTCTACTTCCTCGATGACAAGGCCGGTCTCCTCGAAAACCTGCGCCAGAATGCCGGCGATGATGGCTGGTTGGCCCTGAGCCACATCCACAACCGCGAGTGCCCGGGCTTCTCCGCCGGTCGCGCCGTCACCGCCGAGGAGATTGCCGAGTTGTTCCCCGATGCTCTCGTGTACGACGACGCGGAACTGACTCGTGCCCTCGTCGAAGCCCGGGCACCGGTGCCCCAGGAGCCCGCCGCGCTGCGGACCTGTGAGGCGTTCTCGGTGGTGGCTGGCCCTGGCATGCGCCCCGCACCCCGCGCGGTGGTGGACGGCCTAACCTTGCCGAAGGCTGGAACCGTCGTGCAGCTCAATCCGCTCTACCAGCCCGAGGGCGACGGCCATGCGATCCGCTGGCCCTCCGATCGCTACCGCGAAGAATACGCCCCCCGAGCCACCTACCCGATGCAGACGTCGGCCCCCGAACATATGACCTTCGACGGTCGCATCGACGGTGCCGAGACGCAGCGGGTCCGCGCCCGCGAATTCGTCGATCTCCCGGAGCGGTGGTGATGGACGCCGTCGGCTGGGGCATCGTCGGCTACGGCTGGGTCGCCCGCGATTACATGGCCCCGGGTATCCGTGCGGCGGGCCACCGCCTCGTGGCGGTCAGCGATCCCAACCCGGAGAGCCGCGCGGCGGCGGAGCGCGAAGGCGCACGCGCTCATGCAGACCTCGCCGGTCTCCTCGCGGAGCCGGAGGTCGAGGCGGTCTACGTGGCGACGCCGAACCACCTCCACCGGGGCGCCGTCGAGGCGCTGGCGGCGGCCGGCAAGGCGATCCTGTGCGAGAAGCCGATGGCGGCGACGCTCGGTGACGCCGAGGCCATCGTGCGGGCGGTGGAGTCCCAAAACATCTTCTACGGCACGGCCTTCGATCAGCGGCACCATCCGGCTCACCGGGCCATCCGCGCCCAAGTCGCAGCCGGTCGGATCGGGACGGTGACGACGGTGCGGATCGTCTACGCCTGCTGGCTCGGGCGCGACTGGTCGGAAGCTGGCCAGCCCAACTGGCGGATCGACGCCGCACAGGCCGGTGGCGGCGCCCTGATGGATCTGGCTCCCCACGGCCTCGATCTCGTGGATTTCCTCCTCGGCGAGCCCATCGCGGATCTCGCCGCCCTGACCCAGAGCCGTGCCCAGGACTATGCCGTCGATGACGGCGCGCTGCTGATTGGCCGGACCGCCGGCGGTGCATTGGCGAGTCTGCATGTCGCCTACAATTGCCCCGACGCCCTGCTGCGCCGCCGCCTGGAGGTGGTCGGCACGCAGGGCCAGCTCACCGCCATCGACACGATGGGTCAGACGGCCGGCGGATCTCTGACCTTCACGGACGGGGCGAGCGGGCGCGCGGAGCCGCTGGCCTTCGATGCCGACAGCTCGCCCTTCACCGAGCAGGTGCGTGCCTTCGGCTCGGCGTTGCGCCGGCCCGAGGAGCGCGCGGCCTATTCGGCGGCTCGTGATCTCCACACCATGCGCCTCGTCGCCCGAGCTTACGGCTACGAGGGAACCGGACGGACGCCTTGACCAACGCAGATTTCAGTCACGACCAGGACGACCGAGCCCGCCACGAGCGGATCAAGGCGCCACGCCCCTATCGCTTTGGCGCCAAGCGCCGGATCGATGGGCTGCCGGAGTCGCTGCCGGATCCGGTGCGGGCTTATCTCGACGTGCTGCCGGAGGGGCGCATCGTCGGCTTTCCGCTGGCGCCGCTGGACCGCACCGGCGTTCCGGTCTGGTTCGTGGCCCTGTTCCTCGACGATCCGTTCTTCGTCGGCGCGATGCCGTCCGGGATCGGCTACGGCGCCACCGATGAGGAAGCGCTGATCGGCGCCGTGGCGGAGATCGCCGAGAATCTGATGCCCTCGCTGGCGGTGCTGCCGCGGGCCAAGGAGCGTGCGAGCTACGCTGACCTCGTGCGGGTCTATGGGGCGAATTCCGTCGCCGATCCGCTCACCCTGTGCCTGCCGGCGGGCTCTCCGGTCGGCCGCGATACGGTGCTGGAATGGACACCGGCCGTCCGGCGGGGGACCGACGAAATCGTGCTGATGCCGCTCGACGTGGCCGCCACCGATTACTTCGAGCTGTCGGAGGGCTATCGACCCTTCACCAACCTGATCACCAACGGCCTCGGCGCAGGGCCGGACGTGCCCTTCGCGCTCGGCCACGGTGTGCTCGAATTGCTGCAGCGCGACGGCAACGGTCTGCTGTTCCGCGCTCTCGACCAGGGCGTGATGCTCGATCTCGACGGGATCGGCTCTGAGAACGCCGCGATGCTGGCGCGCCTGAAGGATCTGGGCATCCGCGCGCTGCCGAAATTTGCCACCGACCAGTTCGGGCTGACCAACATCTACGTCGTCGGCTACGACGAGGATCCGGCGCGGGCGCCTGCGCCCATCGCACTTTCGGCCTGCGGCGAGGCCTGTGATCCGGATCGGGAGCGGGCCCTCCGCAAGGCGCTGCTCGAGTTCCAGGCGGCCCGCGTGCGCAAGACCTTCGGGCACGGGCCGCTGGACCTCGCTGCCACCGTCACGCCGCTCGGCTATGTCGATGCCTTCATCCAGAAGGCGCTGCCCAGCCTCGACCTTGAGGAGAGCCGCGCCCTGCAGGCCATGCTTGCCTGGATCGAGATGCCGGCTGCAGACCTCCGCGGCGTGCTGGCCGACACCGTGTACAGCGAGCGCAGCACCAAGCGGTTCTCGGACTTGCCGTCCACCGAGGCTGCCGATGGGCATGCCCGCGGCAAGATCGCTTGCGATCGGCTGACAGAGGCTGGGTTCGATCTGCTCTACGTCGATTGCTCGCCGCTCGGCGGCAGCGTCGGCGTGGTTAAGGCGATCGTGCCTGGCCTCGAGGTCGAGACCATGAGCTACTACCGCATCGGCGAGCGCAACACGCGCAAGCTGATCGAGCGCGACCATCCGCTGATCCGGTTCGGCACCGAGAGCGAGACCCTGCGCCCGGTGCGCCTCACGCCGGAGGCCCTGGAGCGCTTCGGGGGCCAGCCGCTCTTCGACACCGCCTTGGCCGAGCAGATCGTCGGCCGGCATTATCCACTTTACCGCGAGCCGGAATCCCACCACGCGCCGTTCCGCCTCGCCCAGAAGCAGGGGAGGGCGGCATGACCCTGCGCTTCGCCTACAACACCAATGGCGCGGCCAACCATCGCCTCGACGACGCGCTGCAGCTGATCAAGGCGGCGGGCTACGACGGCGTTGCTCTGACGCTCGACATCCATCATCTCGATCCGTTCGCCGAGACCTGGGCGGCGGAAGCCGGCCGGGTGGCGAGCTTGCTGGAGAAGCTGGAGCTGGCCTGCGTCATCGAGACCGGCGCGCGTTTTCTGCTCGATCCAAACGCCAAGCATGAGCCAACGCTGGTGACCGCCGACGCAGCGGGCCGCGCCCGCCGGGTCGGCTTCCTCAAGCGCGCGGTCGAGATCGGCGCGATGCTGTCGGCCGAGGCGGTGTCGTTCTGGGCCGGTGTGCCGAAGCCCGGTGTCGACCACAACGAGGCCCGCCGGTGGCTGACCGAGGGGCTGCACGAAGTCGCGGCCTTCGCCACGCAGGCGGGCGTGGTGCCCTGCCTGGAGCCCGAGCCCGGCATGCTGATCGAGACGCTGGACGATTACGCAGCCCTCGACGTGCCCGGACTGAGGCTCGCCCTCGACACCGGTCATTGCCTCGTCACCGGAGAGCGCGAACCGGCTCCGGCTGTCCGCGAGTTCGCAGATCGGATCGGCACCGTCGCGATCGAGGACATGAAGCGCGGCAGCCACATCCATCTGCCCTTCGGCGAGGGCGACATGGACGTGCCCGGCGTGCTCGGCGCGCTCGAAGAGATCGGCTTCGGCAAGCTGGTCTGCGTCGAGCTGTCCCGCGAGAGCCACCGGGCCGACGTCATGATCCCGCAGGCGCTGGAGTATCTGCGCGGCTGCCGCCGGCCGGGCCCGGAACTCGCCGGCGAGCAGGAGACACGGCGGCAATGGCAGTGAGGGGACGCGCGCACCTCTCCTCCCCCTTGCGGGGAGGAGCCGGAGGTGGGGGTGCTGCAAGATCGAGCGCCCCGGTGCCGTCTGCGCCACCCTCACCCCTACCCCTCCCCGCAAGGGGGAGGGAATCCTGGCCGTCCGGTGGTGCCCGATGAGAATCCTCTTCCTCAGCCGCCGCTATTTCCCGGCGATATCGGGCATGAGCGTCTACGCACAGAATCTGTTGCGCGAGCTGGTCGGCGCAGGTCACGACGTGACGATGATCTCGCAGTACCGGGGCGATGCCTTCGGCACCCGCGTCTATGGCGGCGGCCCGCCACCGCAGGTGCCAGGGGTGCGGGTGATCGGCCTGGAGCAGCTCGGCGAGCAGACGTCGGGCGATTTCGAGCGCGATATCGCCACCATGGTGGAGGCCATCTGCCGGGAGCACGCGGACAAGCCGTTCGACGTGCTGCATGCACAGTACGGTTACCCCACGGGTTGGGCGGTTCTGCTCGCCGCCAGAAAGCTTGGGGTGCCGAGCGTGGTCTCGATCCAGGGCGGCGACGGCCACTGGGTCGGCTCCTGCTGCGAGACCCACCGGGTGGCGATGTGCGAGGTCCTGGCGCACGCCAACGCCCTGCTGATCGGCGGCGCGTCCTTCGTGGATGAGGTGTGCGAGCGCCTCGGCTCCGATCCCGCCCGGTTCACGATTGTGCCCGGCGCGGTGGACACCGACCGCTTCGCGCAAGGCACATCTGATGGCCTGCCGACGCCGCATGCCGGCCCGGTCCGGCTGTTCTACCATGGCCGGGTCGACCGCCGGAAAGGCGTGCTCGACTTCATCAACGCCCTGGCAGTCCTGCGCGAGCAGGGCACGCCGTTCGCCGCGACGATCTCGGGGATCGGGCCGGACGTGGATCCGGCCCAAGCCCTCACTGCGGACTTGGCCTTTTCCCCGCGCGAGATCGCGTTCACCGGCTATGCCGAGTACGGCCGCGTGCCGGACCTCTATCGGCGCGCCGACGTGTTCGTGTCGCCGACCTATGCGGAGGGGTTCTCCAATACGATCCTCGAGGCGATGGCGGCCGGGCTTGCGGTGGTCTCCTGCCACGCCGTCGGCGTCTCGGATTGCCTACGCGACGGCGAGAACGGCCTGCTGGTCGATCCTGGGGACGTTCCGGCGCTGGCCAGTGCGCTCACCCGCATCGTCACGGACGTGGAATTGCGCCGCGGTCTCGCGATGGCGGGCCTCGAAGAATGCCGGCGGGTTTATTCGTGGAGTGCGGTCGGCCGCCAGATCATGGAGGTCTACGCGCGCGTGCATCACGAGCGTGCGGCCACGGACTTTTCTGTCGACCTGCCCGAGGATCCGACCTGCCGCTTCCGCGCCGAACCGCATCTCCTCTGACCGAAAAGCCGCGCCGCGTGCCGACAGTTCTCGCCCTCTCGCCCCACCTCGACGACGCGGCCTTCTCTTGCGGCGGCCTGCTCGCAAGCTTGGCCCGACAGGGTTGGCAGGTGGTGATGGCGACGCTGTTCACCGGCAGCGTCGCCGATCCGAAGGGCTTCGCGCTGGCCTGCCAGCTCGACAAGGGGCTGTCGGCCGAGGTCGACTACATGGCCCTGCGCCGGGCCGAGGACGTCCGCGCGGCCACTGAACTCGGGATCGCCCCGCCCCGGCATCTGCCGTTTCGGGAAGCGCCGCACCGTGGCTATGGCTCCGCGCCGGAGCTTTTTTCCGCGCCCCGCAGCGATGACGATATCGCGGCCGTACTGGAGACGGCCTTCTCCGGTCTGATTGCCGAGGAGAGGCCTGACCTCCTCCTCGCCCCGCAGGCGGTCGGCGGCCATGTCGATCATGTTCAGGCGGTCCGCGCCCTGACGAGCCGCGCCGTGCCGATCCCGATCCTGTGGTGGCGCGACTTTCCCTATACCGTCCGGGAGGCCGCGCCTCGGGAACCGCTGGCCGACTTGTTCGCCGCCCTGCCGGTACGGCGGATGGCCCTCGATCCCGAGGCGCAGGCGCGAAAACGCGCCGCCTGTGCCGCCTATGCCAGCCAGATCGGATTCCAATTCGGCGGTGTGGAAGGCCTCGACACGCGCCTTGCCCGGGAGGAGGGGATCGAGCGCTTCCGCCTCACGGGCCAGCTCGACGCGGCGATCCTCGGCCTCGATGCTGCCTGAGCCGCAGGCGCCGAAATCTCTGACCGATCCTGAGGCGCTCGCCGCCCGCCGCGCCTTGATCGCCGCGCCCCATATCGCCCCGATACGGCGCCTCGCCGAGCGGATCTCCGTGGAGCGAGGCGCGCCGGTGCCGATTCCCGACCCGCTCGACGGCGGCGTCGCGGCGCGGATGCTGCTGCTTCTGGAGACCCCGGGGCCGGCGGTGCTGCGCACCGGCTTCGTCACCCGCGACAGTGCGAACGGCACCGCCGCCAACCTGTTCCGATTTCTCAAGGATGCCGGCATTCCCCGGGCCGACACCCTGATCTGGAACGCCGTGCCCTGGCTGATCCATGAGGAGGGCGCTCTGAACCGGGCGCCGCGCCGGGCGGAGCTCGCCGCGGCGGCGCCCTATCTCGCTCCGCTGCTCGACCTGTTGCCGCATCTGACCGTGGCGGTGCTCGCTGGCCGCTACGCCGGCAGCGTGGCACCAGCGATCGAGGCCCTGCGCCCGGGCCTGCCCCTGATCGCGATCCCGCATCCGAGCCCGACCTATGTCTGCACCGCGCCGGAGGTGCCGGCGCGGATCCGGATGGGCTTGTCTGAGGCTGCGGCGATCCTGTGCCGGGCCATCCGTTGAGGACCGAGCCACCATTGTATCCGGGCCTTCCCTGGCCTTGCGCGATGGTTCGGCCTACATGGCGAGGCAACGGGCCGCGGTCCGGGACTAACCGGCACGGGCGCAGGCCTTCGGCCGGGCCGCGCAGCCGGAAGGGCGGACGCCGAACGGCATGAATTTTCAGGGACAGCACCGGGGGCCGGCGGAGCCGGTCGAGCCGGTCAAGCACGACGCTGCCGCGGACACTCCGCGGAAGAGCTGGCGCGGCCGGTATGCCTGGATCGGTACGGCCGCCAGCATCGTGTTGTTCGCGGTTTCGCTCGGCGTATTGTGGAAGCTCGTCCAAAGCGTGAGCTGGGCGGAGGTACGGGGGGCCGTCGCGGCGGCAACCGCCGAGCAGCTCGGACTCGCCTTCCTGTTCGTCGGAATCAGCTACCTGTTCCTCACGGGCTACGACGCGCTGGCCCTGCGTCAGCTTCGGATCAAGGTTCCGTACCGGATCACTGCCCTCGCCTCGTTCACCAGCTACGCGGTGAGCTTCACCCTCGGCTTCCCGCTGCTGACCGCCGGCACGATCCGCTACTGGATCTACGCCCGGCAGGGCCTGTCCACGGCCAAGATCGCGGCGCTCACCGTCATCGCCGGTTTCACCTTCTGGCTCGGCATGGGCGTCGTGCTCGGCCTGAGCCTGATCATCGAGGCCGGCCAGCTGGCTGGGCTCGCCTTCACGTCGATCCGGATCAACCAGGGCATCGGCCTCGTGGCGCTGGCCCTCGTGCTCGGCTACCTTGCCTGGGTCTCGGCGAAGAAGCGCAGCATCACCGTCAAGCAGTGGAGGTTGGAACTACCGGGGGCCTCGGTCTCGATCGGCCAGATGCTCGTCGGGATCGGCGATGTCTGTGCGGCGGCAGCCGTGCTCTACGTCCTGCTGCCGCAGGAGATGACGCTGGGGTTTACCACTTTCCTGGCGATCTACGTGCTAGCCGCCATGCTGGGTATCGCCTCCAACGCCCCCGGGGGGATCGGGGTGTTCGAGGCCACGATTCTGCTTGCCCTGTCGAGCTTGCCGCGCAACGAGGTGCTGACCTCGCTGCTCCTGTTCCGGGGCTGCTACTACGTCGTGCCGTTCGTGATTGCCCTGGCGATGCTCGGCTTCTACGAGATCGTGAAGCGTGCCGGCGGCGCGCGTGATCCGGGCCCGCCCGAGGGGATTGCCGGCCCATCCGGGCGGCCGCGGCCCGACGATCCCGGACCCCGGTAACCACTCCGGCCCGCCGTCGATCATGTCTGAACGCCCGCGCAGCGCTACGGCCTGGACCGGCGCCGCAATTGCGGTCGGCCTGTTCGGTGCCGTTGTCGCGCTGTCCGGGCATCTCGACCTTCCGCTGATTCTCGCCGGACTCGTCTCGATCTGCCTCGGCGGTTGGCTCGGGGGGCGCGGCCGAGAGGCCCCGCCGCCGCGGCCGGCGGCGACGGCCCAGCGCCACGCGATCGCCGAGGCGCTGTTGGCCCATGTCCCCGATCCGGTCATCCTGGTGGACCGCCGCACCCTGGTGGTGGAGGCCAACCCGGCGGCCCGGGCGCTTCTGCCGGCCCTGCACCAAGCCCGGCCTCTGTCCTTCGCGCTGCGGAGCCCAGAGGTCCTTGATGGGGTAGAGGCTGTCCTCAGTTCCGGCATGCCACGCCGCGTCTCGTTGGCCACGCGGGTACCGCTGGAGCGGATCTTCGAGGTCCAGATCGGCGCCCTGCCGATGCCGGACGGATCAGGCGTCAGCGCGGTGCTGTTCCTGCGCGACCTCACCTCGGCCCGGCGGCTGGAGGCGATGCGGGTCGATTTCGTCGCCAATGCCAGCCACGAGCTGCGCACCCCGCTCGCCACCCTGATCGGGTTCATCGAGACCCTGCAAGGGCCCGCCCGCGAGGATTCGCAGGCCCGCGAACGCTTCCTGGAAATCATGCGCGTCCAGGCCCAGCGCATGACGCGTCTGATCGACGACCTGCTGTCGCTGTCGCGGATTGAGCTGCGCGAGCACGTAGCCCCGACCACCGTGGTCGATCTCGGGGCGCTCGCCCGACAAATGGTCGATGCGCAGGGCCCGCCGGCCGAGGTACGGGGCGCCACGATCCGGTTTCAGGACGGTGCGGGCCCCTATCCCGTACCCGGGGATGCCGACGAACTCGCTCGCGTGATCGAGAACCTGATCGAGAACGCCGTGAAATATGGCGGCGGCCATGTCAGCGTCGCCCTCTCGCGGGAGGAGGATGCTCGATTGGGCGCTCGGATCGTCTTGTCGGTAACCGATGACGGCCCCGGTATCCCGCCCGAGCATATCCCGCGCCTGACCGAGCGCTTCTACAGGGTCGATGTGGCCTCCAGCCGTGCCCGGGGCGGGACGGGTCTCGGCCTGGCCATCGTCAAGCACAGCCTCAACCGCCACCGGGGCCGCCTGACCATCGACAGCACGGTCGGGCAGGGGACCATCGTGCGGGTCAGCCTGCCGGAGCACGGAGCCGCTGCCGAGGTGCCCCGCGCGTCCGATCAGGCATAGGGTCCGATCCCGAGCCCGGTCTCGACCCGGGTGATCCAGCTGCGAATGGCCCGGTAAGGCGTAAGGTCGAACCCACCCTCATGGGCCATGCGGGTGTAGGCGACGAGCGCTACGTCGGCGAGGGTGAGAGCGTCGCCCACGAGGAAGGCGGTGCGTTCGAGCGTTCCGTCCATCAGCTGCAGGGCGGCCGCACCGCGCTCCGCGAGCTTGGGATCGAGGTCGTCCGGCGATCGCTTGAGATAATGGAGCTGGTAGCGGCGCACCGCGATGTAGGGTTCGTGGCTGTACTGTTCCCAGAACATCCATTGCAGCATGCGGGCCCGCGGGCGCGCGGCCTCGGGAACCAGCACCGAGCCTTCCGCCAGATGAAAGATGATCGCGTTCGACTCCGACAGGGTCTCGCCGTCCGGGAAGACGAGCAGGGGGACCCGGCCGGCAGGGTTCAGGGCCAGGAAGGCCGGTTCCCGCGTCCCGCCGCCCGGCACATCAACGTCACGCCAAAGTGCGGGAATGCCGAGATGGGCGGCCACCCATTTGACCTTGAGGCAATTTCCGGAGCCCGGATCGCCGTAAAGGGTCAGGGGTTCGGCCATCGGCTGCCTCGCGTTCGGTGCAGAGCGAAGTGTGTCGCCCGGTTCGCGATTCGGCAATGCGACCCGAATGGCCCTTGACCTTCCCATGATGGGAAGCACCATCTGAGCTGGCATGGATGCTCTGATCGGAACCACCCCCGTGCCCGAACCTGTCTCTCTGAGCCTCCCCGTGGAGGGAATGTCCTGCGCGTCCTGTGTCGGCAGGGTCGAGCACGTTCTGAAGGCGCTGCCCGGCGCTCGCGACGTAGCGGTCAATCTCGCGACCAACCGCGCCAACCTTGTCCTTGATGGCGGCGCGAGCCCGGCTGATGCCGCGGCGGCGTTGGCGAATGCCGGCTACCCAGTCTCGGAGACGCAGACCCTGATCGCCGTGGCGGAGATGTCCTGCGCCTCATGCGCCGGCCGCGTGGAGCAGACCCTCGCCGCCGTGCCGGGCGTAACGGGTGCCAGCGTCAACCTCGTCACCGGTCAAGCCACGATCCGCCATCCCGAAGGGCTCGTGGCGATCACCGACCTCGTCGCGGCCGTAGAGGCGGCGGGTTACGAAGCCCGATCCCTCGATGACGGATCGCGCATCGATCCGGCTGCCCGGCGGGAGGCCGAGGGTCGCGCCCTCCGACGCGACCTCGTCGCTGCAGCGCTGCTCTCCAGTCCCGTGGTGGTGCTCGACATGGGCGGCCACATCCTGCCGAGCCTCCATGGCGGTTCGGCCTCAGCCTTGATCCAGCTCGCCCTGGCGACCCTGGTCCTCGCTTGGCCCGGCCGTCGCTTCTTCCTGCGTGGGGTGCCGGGGCTGCTGCGTGGCCATCCGGACATGAACGCCCTCGTCGCCCTCGGGGCAGGGGCCGCTTATCTCTACTCCCTGGTTTCGACCCTGGCCCCCGGTCTGCTGCCCGCCGGCGCGGCGCATCTCTATTTCGAGGCCAGCGTGCTCATCGTCACCCTGATCCTGCTGGGGCGAACCCTGGAGGCGGGGGCCAAGGGGCGGACGGGACAGGCCATTGCCCAGCTGATGAATCTCGCGCCCAGGACCGCCCGCGTGATCCGCGACGGTACCGAGGCCGGGGTGCCGCTCTCGGCCCTGGCGGTCGGCGACGTCGTGCGCGTCCGCCCTGG
The DNA here is from genome assembly GCF_022829565.1 of Methylobacterium sp. J-001. Taxonomy (NCBI): domain Bacteria; kingdom Pseudomonadati; phylum Pseudomonadota; class Alphaproteobacteria; order Hyphomicrobiales; family Methylobacteriaceae; genus Methylobacterium; species Methylobacterium sp. J-001. Next base: position 37,352 of record NZ_JAKSYN010000203.1, on the reverse strand, counting down.
GGAGCGAGTCGCTGCCGACGGCGCGGTGGTGTCCGGCACGAGTTACGTCGACGAGAGCATGGTTACCGGGGAGCCGGCGCCCGTGCGCAAGGGGCCGGGGGACCGGATGGTCGGCGGCACCCTCAACGGCCGCGGCAGCCTCGACCTGCGGGTCGATGCCATTGGCGCCGCCACGGTGCTGGCGCAGATCGCCGCCATGGTCGAGCGGGCCCAGGGCGGCAAGCTGCCGATCCAGGCGCTCGTGGATCGGGTCACCGGGCGCTTCGTGCCGGCGGTGATCGGGGTCGCCGTTCTGACCTTCCTGGCCTGGCTGGTGCTCGGCCCGGCACCCGCCCTCGGGCCGGCCCTGGTCAACGCCGTGGCCGTGCTGATCATCGCCTGCCCCTGCGCCATGGGGCTCGCCACCCCCACAGCCATCATGGTCGGGACCGGCCGGGCCGCGGCCCGCGGCATCCTGTTCCGCGACGGCGCGGCCTTGCAGGGTCTGCGCGAGGTGCGCGTGGTGGCCTTCGACAAGACCGGGACCCTCACCGAGGGACGGCCGCGCGTCACCGATTTTCGCGTGGCCACGGGCATCACGGAGGGGGAAGCGCTGGCGCTGGTCGCCGGGCTGGAAAGCCGGTCCGAACACCCGCTCGCCGGTTCCGTGATGACGGCCGCGCGCGTCCGTGGCCTTGTCATTCCCGAGCCGGAGCAATTCGAGGCAATGGAGGGGTTCGGGATCTCCGGCCGGGTCGCGGGTCGAAGCGTTGCCGTGGGCGCGCCGCGCTATCTCGAGAAGCTCGGCATCGCCCTAGATCCGGACCTCGCCGCCGGAGCCGAGCGTTGGGCCGGGGACGGCAAGAGCCTGATTCACGTTGCCATCGACGGCCGCCACGCCGCCCTGCTCGCCGTGGCCGACCCGGTGAGGCCGGGTGCCCGCGAGGCCGTGGCGGCGCTGAAGGCGCAAGGACTTGTTGTGGCGATGGTGACGGGCGACGATCCCCGCACCGCCGCAGGGATCGCCAAAAGCCTCGCCATCCACGACGTGGCCGCCGGCATCCTGCCCGGCGGGAAGGTCGAGGCCGTCCAGCGATTCAGGGCGGCGCATGGGCCGGTGGCCTTCGTGGGCGACGGCATCAACGATGCACCCGCCTTGGCCGAGGCGGATGTTGGGCTGGCCATCGGCACCGGCACCGATATCGCCGTCGAGAGCGCCGACGTGGTGCTGATGTCGGGCGATCCACAGGCGCTGGTCGAGGCGCTGACCCTATCGCGGGCGGTGATGGCCAATATCCGTCAGAACCTGTTTTGGGCCTTCGCCTACAACGCCGCGTTGATCCCGGTGGCGGCAGGCCTGCTGGTGCCGTTCGGCGGCCCGGCCCTGTCGCCGGTCCTGGCCGCCGGCGCCATGGCCTTTTCCAGCGTCTTCGTGCTCGGCAACGCCCTGCGCCTACGCCGGGCCGGCGGCCGAGCCGCGTCCGTCGAGTCGACGGCGCTGTCGCCGAGGCCCGCATGAGCGCGGGCCCGATCACCATCGGTGAGGCGGCGCGGCGCACGGGCGTGTCGGCCAAGATGATCCGCTGGTACGAGGCGACCGGTCTGCTGCCGACGGCCGCCCGTTCCGAGGCGGGCTACCGCCATTACGACGAGGCGGACCTGCACACGTTGCGCTTCGTCCGCCGTGCCCGCGATCTCGGCTTCAGCGTCGACGCCATCGCAGATCTGCTGGCGCTCTGGCGCGACCGCGCCCGGCCCAGTGCCGGCGTGAAGGCGATTGCCGAGCAGCAAATCGCAGATCTGCGCCGCCGCATCACCGAACTGGAGGGTATGGCCCGGACTCTGGAGCGCCTCGCCGAGAGCTGCTGCGGCGACGAAAGGCCCGAATGCCCGATCCTGGATGATCTCGCGACCGAGGACGGGCCATCCGCGGCGCGGCGTGGATCCGCCGGGCTGGAGGCCCACGCGACGCACGCGATGCATCTCCGCGACAAGCGTGGCCGTTGACGCCGCGTCTGGCCCCGGCTTTGCTGGTCCGGCCGAGTCTCTTGCCGAGACCTGATGACCACGAAAGCCCGTACTCATGCCCGTCCTCGAACGGATCCGTGACTTCGCCGACACCATGACCGCGTGGCGGTACGATCTGCACGCCCATCCCGAGCTGCTCTACGACGTGGAGCGGACCGCGGGGTTCGTGGCCGACCGACTCCGGGCCTTCGGCTGCGACGCGGTGGAGACCGGCATCGGGCGCACGGGCGTGGTCGGGGTGATCCGCGGCAATGGCCGGAACTCGAACCGCGCCATCGGGCTGCGCGCCGACATGGACGCCCTGCCGATCCAGGAGGTGCGCGACCTGCCTTACCGCTCCACCGTGCCGGGCAAGATGCACGCCTGCGGCCATGACGGGCACACCACCATGCTGCTCGGGGCGGCCAAGTACCTCGCCGAGACCCGAAATTTCGACGGCGCCGCGGTGCTGATCTTCCAGCCCGCCGAAGAGGGTGGGGGCGGCGGCGAGGCGATGGTCGAGGACGGCCTGATGGAGCGGTTCGGGATCGAATCGGTCTACGGGATGCACAACATCCCCGGCATGGCGGTCGGCACCTTCGCGATCCGGCCGGGTCCGATCATGGCGTCCACCGACCGCTTCACTCTCACCATCGAGGGACGGGGCGGCCACGCGGCCCTGCCGCAGAACGCCGTCGACAGCGTGCTGGTGGCGAGCCACGTGATCATCGCCCTGCAGAGCATCGTATCGCGCAACCTCCATCCGCTGGAATCGGCCGTCGTCTCGGTCTGCGCGCTCGATGCCGGCGAGGCGTTCAACGTGCTGCCGCAGAGCGTCACCATGCGCGGCACCATGCGGACCCTGTCCCAGGCGGTGCGCAGCCAGATCAAGGCGCGGATCGAGACCCTGGTGACGGAGATCGCCGGCGCCTTCGGTGCCAAAGGCGTGGTGGAATTCGGCTCGAGCTATCCGGTCACGGAGAATCATCCGGCCGAGACGGACTTCATGGCGGGCGTGGCCGAAGCCCTGGTCGGGGCGGAGAATGTCGACCGGACGGTGGCGCCGATGATGACCGCCGAGGACTTCTCCTACATGCTCGGCCGCCGCCCCGGCGCCTACATGTTCATCGGAAACGGCGACAGTGCCTCGCTCCACCACCCGCATTACGATTTCAACGACGCCGCGAGTCCGTACGGGGCTTCGCTTTGGGTGCGTCTGATCGAGACGGCGCTGCCCCTGACCGCGTGAGCCCAGCGGGCGCCTCCGGCATTCCGCGTCCGACCCTGAGGCAAACCATACCGGTCTGGGTGCAGGTGGCGGCTCTGTCCTTCGGCGGGCCGGCTGGCCAGATCGCCGTGATGCACCGCATCCTGGTGGAGGAGCGGCGCTGGATCTCCGAGCGGCGCTTCCTCCACGGGCTCGGCTTCTGCACGCTGTTGCCCGGGCCGGAGGCGCAGCAGCTCGCGACCTATATCGGCTGGCTGATGCACGGCCCCGCCGGTGGAATGGTCGCGGGCGGGCTGTTCGTGCTGCCGGGGCTCGTCGTTCTGATGGGCCTGAGCTGGCTGTATGTACTCTATGGGGCGGTCGTCTGGGTCGAGGGCTTGTTCTTCGGCCTCAAGGCGGCGGTGCTCGCCATCGTCCTGCACGCGCTCTGGCGTCTCGGCGGCCGGGCGTTGCGCGGGCGAGCGGACCGGGTCGTCGCAGCCGCCGCCTTCGTGGCCATCTTCGCCTTGGCCGTCCCGTTCCCGCTGGTGGTTGTCGTGGCGGGCGTGCTCGGCCTCGTACTGGGGCGGAAGCCCGCGTCGGCTCCGACCCCCGCGGAGGCCGCGGCGTCTGGCGAGGCCGGATTCCTGATCGGCGAGGCGATATTGCCGCGAGAGCGCGCGGGACCGGCGGATTCGCTGCGCATCGGCGCCGTCTGGCTGGCGATCTGGCTTCTGCCGGTGGTGGCGCTATTGGTTCTGCCCGGTCCGGCCCCGGTCTTCGGGCAGGTCGCGCTGTTCTTCTCGAAGATGGCGGTGGTGACCTTCGGGGGCGCCTATGCGGCCTTGGCCTATGTCGCACAGCAGGCGGTGGAGCATTACGGCTGGCTGCGGCCTGGGGAAATGCTCGATGGGCTGGGGCTCGCCGAGACCACGCCCGGCCCGCTGATCATGGTGCTCCAGTTCGTCGGCTTCCTGGCCGGCTACCGGGCGCCCGGCACCTTGCCGCCGCTGCTCGCCGGGACCCTGGCCGGCCTGCTCACCACCTGGGTCACCTTCGCGCCCTGCTTCCTCTGGATCTTCGCGGGCGCGCCGCTGATCGGGCGTCTGCGCGGCAGCCGTCTCCTGGCCGGCGCGCTTTCGGCGATCACCGCCGCAGTCGCGGGGGTGATCCTGAACCTCGCCGTCTGGTTCGGGCTGCGGACCCTGTTCCGTGAGGTCCGGACCGTGCCGCTCGGGCCGCTGCGCCTCGACCTGCCGGTACCCGGCAGCCTCGATCCCGCCGCCCTGGCGCTGACGCTGCTGGCAATCCTGGCCGTCTTCCGGCTCAATCTCGGGGCGGTGCCGACCCTGGCGCTCTGCGCCGGGGCCGGGACGCTGCTGCGTCTGTCAGGCCTCGCCTGATCCGGTCGGATCAGGTCCCGTAGCGGGCCTTGAGCAGCGCGTAGGTCAGGCGCGCGGTCTGGACCTCGCCGCCTTCCGGCCGTCCGGGCTTGGTCGACGGGTTCCAGCCGTAGAGGTCGAAATGCCCGTGTGCTTTGGTCTTCGGGGCGAAGCGGCGCAGGAACAGGGCCGCGGTGATCGCGCCTGCGAACGGGCCGCCGGAGACATTGTTGAGGTCGGCCACCTTGGAATCGAGCAAGCTCGCATAGGGGGCGTGGAGCGGCATCCGCCAGATCGGATCGATCGCCGTCCGCCCGGCTTCGGCGACGGCGGCGGCCAGGGCCTCGTCCTCGGTGAAGAAAGCCGGAAGGTCCGGGCCGAGAGCCACGCGCGCCGCGCCTGTCAGCGTCGAGAAGTCGAGGATCAGCTCGGGCCCCTCCGCGTCGGCGAGCGCCAGGGCATCGGCGAGGATCAGCCGTCCCTCGGCGTCGGTATTGCCGATCTCGACGCTGAGCCCGGCCCGGCTGGGCAGCACGTCGCTCGGGCGGAAGGCGTTGCCCGAGACCGCGTTCTCCACCGCCGGGATCAGCACCCGCAGTCGGATCTTGAGGCCCGCGCCCATGATCATGTCGGCCGCCGCCAGGGCCACCGCGGCGCCACCCATATCCTTCTTCATCAGCAGCATGGCGGAGGAGGGCTTGATATCGAGCCCGCCGGTGTCGAAGGCGACGCCCTTGCCGATCAGGGTCACCCGCGGTGCATCCTCCGGCCCCCAGGTCACGTCGATCAGACGCGGCACCCGCGGCGAGGCGATGCCGACCGCATGGATCAGGGGAAATTCCTGGGCCAGCTCCTCGCCCTGCGTCACGTCGATCGCCGCGCCGTGGCGCTCGGCCAGCGCCCGGGCGGCGGCTTCGATCTCGGCGGGGCCGAGGTCGTTGGCCGGGGTGTTAATCAGGTCGCGGCCGAGCGCCACCGCACCGGCGACCCGCTCGATCTCCGAAGCATCGATCCCGGCCGGCGCCACGAGCCGGGCCTTGGTGCTGCCGGAGGACCGGTAGCGGCCGAAGCGGTAGCTGCCCATCAGCCAGGCCAGCGCGGCCTCGGCGGGGTCTGGGGCGTTCTCCAGGCGAAACGCGCCATCGGGCAGCAGGCCCGGCAGCTTGCCGACGATCAGCCGATCGTAGGTGGCGGCCTCGGCGTCGCCGAGACCGAACAGCGCCCGGGCGAGGCTCCCGTCCGATCCCGGCAGCAGCGCGAAGCTTCCAGCCTTCGGCTTGAAGCCGAGTGAGCGGGCGAAGCTGCTGTGGGCTGGGTCCAGGGCGGCTTCGGCCTCCGGCCAGGACGCCGTCGTGACCAGGGTGACCGGCACCGCGGGCGTGTCCGTTGGCAGCAGGGCGGGATGCGTCGCGGGAGCTTCGGCCTGGGTCATGTGCCTCTCGTGCGGCGGTCGGGCCGGCATTGGCTTAACCGGTGATTAGGGTTAACGCTCTATCACCGGCCGGCCGGGAGCGTGAAGCGCGAGCCAGAGCCCGCCCGGCCTGTGCCGGCGGAGCGCATCATGAAGACGGCCCCGACCCGGGTCTCCCGGACCCTGGCTTCCAATGTCCGCCGTGCCGGTCTCGCCGCCGCGGCACTCGCGGCGCTGGGCCTTGCCGGTTGCAACACCCGCTCCCCGGAAACCACCGGCTCGATCGGTGATCTTGGCGAGCGCCAGACGGCCTCACGCCAGGAAGCCCCCTCCCGTCAGGATCTCGACGCCCTGGCCGAGCGGTTCAACGCCAATCCCGGCGACGGGCGGGCGGCGATCGCCTATGCACGCGCCCTGCGGTTGAACGATCAGGCGGCACAGGCCTCCGCGGTGCTGCAGCAGGCGGCACTGCGAAACCCGCGCGACACGTTCATCCTCGGCGCTTACGGCAAGTCCCTGGTCGAGGCGGGCCGCTACCGCGAGGCGATCGACGTGCTCGCCAACGCCCATTCCCCGGCCTCGCCCGATTGGCGCATCCTGTCGGCACAGGGCTCGGCTTCCGCGCAGCTCGGCGAGCAGGCCCGGGCCCAGAGCTTCTACGAGGCCGCGCTCAAGATCCGTCCGAACGAGCCGTCGCTGCTGTCGAATCTCGGCCTGTCCTACGCGCTCTCGCGCAATCTCGACCAGGCCGAGCAGACCCTGCGGCTCGCCGCCGACCAGCCCGGCGCCGATGCGCGTGTCCGAGCGAACCTCGCTCTCGTGCTGGGGCTCAAGGGCCGATTCGCCGATGCCGAGACGGTGCTGCGTCGCGACATGGGTCCTGAAGAAGCCGCCTCCAACGTGGCGTCGCTGCGCAAGCTCGCCGCTCAGCCGAATCGCTTCAAGACGCTGCCCGGCACGCCACAGCAGGGCTGACGGATCACGGCGTATCCCGGGGCGCCGCTCGCGCGAGCAACCCGCCCTGCGCCGCAGGCAGGTCCCCTCGCGGGCGGACCACCAATCGCCCGACAGGGCTACGCAGCTGTCATCGCAACCCGGTAGCGGCCAGATTCGAAAAGTTCTATATCGACTCCTGGCTGCGCCGCGCGGCTCCACGGGCGTCCAAATCGCCCCCGCGCATCGTCCTGCCCGGGCACTCCCGGGGCGGCGCGCGCCCGTCGGGCGCTAGAAAGGCCGAACACAAATTCGTAGCGCAGGTCTTGCCTGCGCGTGTTCGACAACCTGCAGCGAGGATACAACCAGCCGTGCCATCACTCGACAGCTTCAAGGCCCGCCAGACGCTCGAAGCCGGCGGCAAGACCTACACGTATTATTCGATCCCCGAGGCCGAGAAGAACGGCCTCGCCTCCGCCACCGCGCTGCCCTTCTCGATGAAGGTCCTGCTGGAGAACCTGCTGCGCTTCGAGGACGATCGCTCGGTCCGCAAGGCCGACATCGCCGCGACGGTCGGCTGGCTGGCCGAGAAGGGCAAGGCCGAGGTCGAGATCGCGTTCCGGCCCGCCCGCGTGCTGATGCAGGACTTCACCGGCGTCCCGGCCGTGGTCGATCTGGCGGCCATGCGCGACGCCATGGTGGCGCTCGGCGGCGACCCGCAGAAGATCAACCCGCTGGTCCCGGTGGATCTCGTCATCGACCATTCGGTGATCGTCGACGAGTTCGGTACCCCGAAGGCGCTGGCTGACAACGTCGCCCTGGAATATTCGCGCAACGGCGAGCGCTACACCTTCCTGAAGTGGGGCCAATCGGCCTTCGACAACTTCTCCGTGGTTCCGCCCGGCACCGGCATCTGCCACCAGGTGAACCTGGAATATCTGGCCCAGACCGTCTGGACGAAGTCCGAGGACGGAGCCGAGATCGCCTATCCGGATTCGCTGGTCGGCACCGATTCGCACACCACCATGGTCAACGGCATGGCCGTGCTGGGTTGGGGCGTCGGCGGCATCGAGGCCGAGGCGGCCATGCTCGGCCAGCCGCTCTCGATGCTGATCCCCGAGGTCGTCGGCTTCAAGCTGTCGGGCAAGCTGCCCGAGGGCACCACCGCCACCGATCTCGTGCTCACCGTCACCCAGATGCTGCGCAAGAAGGGCGTGGTCGGCAAGTTCGTGGAGTTCTACGGCCCCGGCCTCGACGACATGGCGGTCGCCGACCGGGCCACGATCTCCAACATGGCCCCGGAATACGGCGCCACCTGCGGCTTCTTCCCGATCGACCAGCGGACCATCGACTTCCTGAAGGTCACCGGTCGCGCCGACGACCGGATCGCTCTGGTCGCGGCCTATGCCAAGGCGCAGGGTATGTGGCGCGACGCCAAGACCCCCGACCCGGTCTTCACTGACACGCTGCATCTCGACATGGGCGAGGTCCGGCCCTCGCTGGCCGGCCCGAAGCGCCCGCAGGACCGGGTGCTGCTCGACGGGGCCAAGCCCGGCTTCGCGACCTCGATGGAGACCGAGTTCAAGAAGGCGGCCGACCTCGCCAGCCGTTACCCGGTCGAGGGCACGAACTTCGACATCGGCCACGGCGACGTGGTGATCGCGGCCATCACCAGCTGCACCAACACCTCGAACCCCTCGGTGATGATCGGCGCTGGGCTCCTCGCCCGCAACGCGGTGGCCAAGGGCCTGCGCTCGAAGCCCTGGGTGAAGACCTCGCTGGCCCCCGGCTCGCAGGTCGTCGGCGAGTATCTTGAAAAATCCGGCTTGCAGGAGCCCCTCGACGCCCTGGGCTTCAACCTCGTCGGCTTCGGCTGCACCACCTGCATCGGCAATTCCGGCCCGCTGCCGGAGGCGATCTCCAAGGCGATCAACGACAACGACGTCGTGGCCGCCGCGGTGCTCTCGGGCAACCGCAACTTCGAGGGCCGCGTGAACCCCGACGTGCGGGCGAACTACCTCGCCTCGCCGCCGCTCGTCGTCGCCTACGCGCTCGCCGGCTCGATGCAGATCGACATCACCACCGAACCGCTGGGCCACGGCTCGGACGGCAAGCCGGTCTACCTGCGGGACATCTGGCCGTCCTCGGCGGAGGTGCAGCAGTTCATCGAGGAGAACATCACCTCGGAGCTGTTCAAGCGCCGCTACGCCGACGTGTTCGGCGGCGACCAGAACTGGAAGGACGTCGAGGTCACCGAGGCCGAGACCTTCGCGTGGAATCCCGGTTCCACCTACGTGCAGAACCCCCCGTACTTCGTCGGCATGGAGAAGACGCCGAAGCCCGTGGAGGACATCGAGAACGCCCGCATCCTCGGGCTCTTCCTCGACTCGATCACCACCGACCACATCTCGCCCGCGGGCAACATCCGGGCGGCCTCGCCGGCCGGTGAGTACCTGCAGGCCCACCAAGTGCGCGTGCAGGACTTCAACCAGTACGGCACGCGGCGCGGCAACCACGAGGTGATGATGCGGGGCACCTTCGCCAACATCCGCATCAAGAACCAGATGGTCCGGGACCCGTCCGGCAACGTTGTCGAGGGCGGCTGGACGCTGTTCCAGCCTTCCGGCGAGAAGATGTTCATCTATGACGCGGCGCAGAAATACGCCGAGAGCGGCACGCCGCTCGTCGTCTTCGCCGGCAAGGAATACGGCACCGGCTCCTCGCGCGACTGGGCGGCCAAGGGTACGAAGCTGCTCGGAATCCGCGCCGTGGTCGCCGAGAGCTTCGAGCGCATCCACCGCTCGAACCTCGTCGGCATGGGCATCGTCCCGCTGGTTTTCCAGGGTGAGACCTCCTGGGCCTCCCTGGGCCTCAAGGGCGACGAGACCGTCACGATCAAGGGCTTGTCGGGCGAGCTGAAGCCGCGCCAGACCCTGGTCGCGGAGATCACCTCGGCGGACGGATCGAAGAAGGCGGTGCCGCTCACTTGCCGGATCGATACGCTCGACGAGCTGGAATACTTCCGCAACGGCGGCATCCTGCCCTACGTGCTGCGCTCGCTGGCAGCTTGATCCTCCACGGGCGGCGTGCGCGCCGCCCATCCAGGTTCCATCGGGCGCCGCCTTATTTGTAGCTTAGACGCGTCGGTCTGGCTTGCGCGCAACCTTGTTTGGCGCGACGGGCGCCCCATAACCCGGCTTCCGAAGCCAGCATGGGATCCCGATGAAGCACCTCAGCAAGACCCTCGCCGCCGCCGGCCTGACAGCGCTGCTGTCGAGCGCGGCCTTCGCCGCACAGGTCGAGCGCGTCCGCGGCACCATCGACAAGGCCGAAGGCAGCACGCTGACAATCAAGACCGACGACGGCAAGTCCGAGACTGTCGATGTCGGCGGCGCCAAGTTTGCCTGGGTCGTCCCGTCGAGCCTCGACGCCATCAAGGACGGCGTCTTCATCGGCACCGCCACCAAGGGCGAGAACCCGATGACGGCCCTCGAGGTCGTGCTGTTCCCCGAATCGATGCGTGGCACCGGCGAAGGCCATTACGGTTGGGACACGATCACCGACCAGACCGGCGGCGCCGGATCCAAGGTGAAGAGCGCCATGACCAACGGCACCGTAAAGGCCGAGACCGCCAACGCGCCGAAGGTGAAGAGCGCGATGACCAACGGCACCGTGAAGGCCGACAAGGCGGCGTCCGGTGGTGAGCGCACCCTGACGGTGAGCTACGGCAAGGACGGGTCCAAGGAGATCGTGGTTCCGTCCTCGGCGCCGATCGTCGCCTTCGAGCCGGCCGACAAGGCCATCCTGACGCCCGGTGCGAAGGTCTTCGCCGTGGTCGCCAAGGACGGCGCCAAGGCTGAGGGCAAGCTCGTGGCGGTCGGCAAGGACGGCCTCACCCCGCCGATGTGATTCTTTTGAGTTCTCGCGTGCCGTGGCCGGCTGGGCTGACCGCGGCACGCGACGTCATTGTCGACCTCAGGTCAAACGGCCTCGCGCGAACTTGTTGCGGCGACTGTGTGCCCCCAAGAATGCTGCAAAGGATCGAGCTTGTCAGGGTTCGAGCGCTGCACAACAACCTTGTGCTCAAATTCTATCTTGGATGTTATAACTGATATCTGACTATGCGAATGTTCGTGTAAATAAAACTCGTGTGTGCAAAAGATGGCGTATGCAATATGAATTCTAATTCTCGTTCAAGTTGAATTAACAGTGCGCTGAATATAGTCTTTCATTATTGGGCGCGTTCTTTTTGATCCGTCGGGCTCGAAGCGTGGCCTGCTTCCGGCGTTGATGTTTCTGCGGCGCTGCTAGATGATCGGAGGTCTGGGTTCGAAGGCGCGGGGCCAACGCGATGAAATGCTTTCGCGACGCAAAGATCTTGCTGAAGCTTGCGCTCCCGCTCCTCGTCGTTGCCCTGGCCGCGGGCGGATTGATACTCTACGCTCGTGCGAACCTGCTCGCCCAGTCGGGCCAGACACGGCAGATCGTCGATGTGCAGGCCAAGCGCCTCGCGCTGATCCTTGGTATTCAGATCGATGTCGGCGAGATCTCGGTCCAGGCGCGGAACCTGGTCCTCGAAACGCGGGAATCCCAGATGGCTGGGTACGAGACCCGCATCAAGCAGGCGAAGGCGCACGCTTTCGCCCTCATCGACGAGTTGGGGAGATTGGCCGCCTCGGCCGAGCGGCGTGCAACGGATGAGACGCTGCGTCAGACCTTGACGGCGCTCGGGACGATCATCGATCGGGTCATTGCCAGCGCGGAGCACGGCGATAGCGAACTCGCCCGCGACATCCTGTTGGGCGAAGGCAACCCGCTTCGGGCGAAGCTGTGGGAATTGGCGCAGGCCCGGGTCGATGTCCTGACGGCCGAGCTCCAGCAGGCGCGCGATGCGTCCGAGCTTTCTGCCTCCCGCGCGACAGTCACGCTGGTCGTAGCCGCCGCCATCGGTCTGGTCGCCGCCATCGCCGCGGGCGTCGCCGTGGTCGCCCGCGGCGTCACGGCCCCGCTCGGGCGTCTGGTCCGAACGCTCGAGCGCATGGGACACGGGGAGATCGACAGCGAAATCCGCGAGGCCGCCCGCGGCGACGAGATTGGCGCGGTCGGGCGCGCGGTCGAGGGGATCAAGCGCATGGTCGCCGAGAAGGCGGCCGAGCAGGCCGAGATCCGGCGCCGCGCCGACGCTGAAGCTGCGGCCGAGCGCAGGCGCGCCCGGGCCGAACTGGCCGACAACTTCGAGCGGGCCATGGGCGGCATCGTCGGTGCGGTGTCGAATTCGGCGACCGAGCTGCAGAAAGCCGCTCAGGGTATGACCGATACGGCCAGTATCGCGGCGATGCAGGCCGCCACCGTGGCGGCGGCAGCCGAGGAAGCCGCCGGCAACGTCCAGACCGTCGCGACGGCCGCGGAGGAACTCGGCACCTCGGTTCAGGAGATCGGCCGGCAGATCACGGGGTCGGCCGACCTCACGCGCACGGCGGCCCGGGAGGCCGGCCAGACGGCGCAGCTCGTAAAGGCCCTCAATCAGACCTCGGTGAAGATCGGCGAGATGGTCGGGCTCATCGCCAACATTGCCAGCCAGACCAACCTTTTGGCGCTCAACGCGACCATCGAGGCGGCCCGGGCCGGTGAGGCAGGCCGCGGCTTCGCCGTCGTCGCCACGGAGGTGAAGGAGCTGGCGAGCCAGACCGCCAAGGTCACGGACGAGATCACCGGCCAGATTGGGGCGATCCGGGAGGTGACCGAGAACGCCGTCGCAGCCATCGGAGGCATCACCAACCGGATCGGCGAGATCGACGGCTTGACCGCCGGCATCGCGGCTGCAGTCGAGGAGCAAGGCGCTGCGACCCAGGAGATCGTGCGCCACGTCGCCCAAGCGGCGTCGGGCACCGGCGAGGTGACGAGCAACATTGTCGGGGTTGCGGAGGCGTCCGAAAAGACCGGCGCGGCCGCGGCCCAGGTGCTGGGTGCGGCTGCGGCGCTCTCGGACCAGTCCGGGCGCCTGAACGCCGAGGTCGCCCGCTTCCTCAACGGCATCCGCGCTTCCGGAGGCGGCTCAAGGTGACGATGCGGATCGGAGGCTTCAACCCGAGAGGCGTGTTCGGCCCGCGGGTTAAGGCGAAAGCGAAGGCCGAAGGCATCGTCCCGGATGAGATGTCCGGGACGATGCGCGATCAGGCCGCGAGCGCGACGGTGTAATCCGCCTCGGTCTTCGTGCGGATTTCGTCCTCCGAGACGCCGTCGGCGAGCTCGATCAGCTTCATGCCGCCGTCGCCCTTCTTGTCGATCTCGAATACCCCGAGATCGGTGATGACGAGGTCGACCACCTGCGTGCCGGTGAGCGGCAGATCGCAGGCCTTGAGCAGCTTCGGACTCTCGGTGCCGTCCTTGTTCTTGGCGACGTGCTCCATCACCACGACCACGCGCTTCACCCCGGCCACGAGGTCCATGGCGCCGCCCATCCCCTTCACCATCTTGCCGGGGATCATCCAGTTGGCGAGATCGCCGTTGCCGGCCACCTGCATCGCCCCGAGGATCGACAGGTTGATGTGCCCGCCCCGGATCATCCCGAAGGAATCCGCGGAGGAGAAGTAGCTCGTCGTCGGGAGCGCGGTGATCGTCTGCTTGCCGGCGTTGATCAGGTCCGGGTCCTCCTCGCCCTCGTACGGGAAGGGGCCCATGCCGAGCATGCCATTCTCGGATTGCAGCTGCACCGACATACCCTCGGGGATGTAGTTCGACACCAGCGTCGGGATGCCGATACCGAGGTTCACGTAGAAGCCGTCTTCCAGCTCCTTGGCGGCGCGCGCCGCCATCTGCTCGCGGGTCCAGGCCATCGTTCTAATCCCTTCCCTCGATCAGTGGGTGCCGCCGCCGGCGGCGGCCGCTGGCGTGTTCTCGGCACGCTTGCGGGTGGTGCGCTGCTCGATACGCTTCTCGCGGACGCCGACCTCGATGATCCGCTTCACGAAAATCCCGGGCGTGTGAATCGTGTCCGGGTCGATCGCACCCGGCTTCACGAGGTGCTCCACCTGCGCCACCGTCATCTTGGCGGCGGTCGCCATCATCGGGTTGAAGTTGCGCGCGGTCATCCGGTAGCGGAGGTTGCCCTCGGTATCGCCCGTATGGGCGTGCACGATGGCGAGGTCGGCGAACAGTCCGCGCTCCATCACGTAGTGCTCGCCGTCGAACTCCCGGACCTCTTTGCCTTCCGCAACCTTGGTGCCGACGCCGGTCTTCGTGAAGAAGGCCGGGATGCCGGCGCCCCCCGCGCGAATGCGCTCGGCCAAGGTGCCCTGCGGATTGAACTCGATCTCCAGCTCGCCCCCGAGATACTGCCGGGCGAACTCCTTGTTCTCGCCGACGTAGGACGAGATCATCTTGCGCACCTGCCGGGTATCGAGGAGCTTGCCCAGGCCGACCCCGTCGATCCCGGCATTGTTCGAGACGATGGTCAGGCCCTTGACCCCCGAAGCGCGCACCGCCTCGATCAACTCGTCCGGGATGCCGCAGAGGCCGAAGCCGCCGCACATCACCATCATGTCGTCGCGCAGCAAGCCAGCCAAAGCCGCCGTGGGATCCGTGTAGACCTTCTTCATCGAACCGTCCTTTTCCCGTCCGGTCTGCCCGGCCGAAATCTTGGGAACCGCGTTTCCTCGGGCCTGCTGTCCCCGATTCCGTGAACGAAATCCAGTACCGGCATACCCGGCCCGCATGGCGTCCGGGGCGATCCGTAACCCGCGCCGCCCTGGGGAGAGCGGGGCGGCCTGCGCAGGCCCCCGCAGACAAGGCCGGCGGGGCGCGCTATGACGTGCCTTCAACGAGCAGACCCAACCGGGCCGCGACGGCTTGAGGGGGCTGGCGCGGCACCCGGTCTTCGGCCGCAACCGCGGCTCGCCCATCCGGAGCACGATGTCGCCCCGACGTCCCATTTTCCTTCTCACCCTCGCAGGCGTGATCCTGGTTGGCCTCGGCCTGCAGGATTGGCCGGTCGATGGCCGCCGGGCGATGACCTTTGCAGGCCGCGCGCTGGATGAATACGGCCTGTCGTTGACCGGCGAGGGGCCGGCACGCCTCACGCTCCTGCCCCTTCCGCGCCTGTCCCTCGGTCCCGTCCGCGTCGCTGCCGGTCCCACGGGGCCGACACTCGCCAAGGCCGGAAGCCTGACCGTCGACCTCGATCCGCTCGGCCTCCTGGCCGGCCGCGCCATGCTGGGCGGTCTCCGGCTCGATGGCGCACAACTATCATCGGACGCCGCTGCCTGGAGCGTGCCGCTTGCTCAGCTGGCCGCGCGGATGCGTTCGGGCGCCACGCAGCGACCGCGCTGGTTAAGCGTGACCGGTGCCTGCATCGCCGAGGGCGACGAGGCACGGGACATCGACCTTGACCTCGCTTGGCCGTTCTGGAGCGCGTCCGCAGAGGCCCACGCGAGCCTGACATGGCGGGGCGTGCCCACGCGCATCGCGCTGACGCATCTCCGGGCTGCCGATATCGTTCAAGGGCACCCCACCCCGTTCACCGCAGCAGTGACGTGGCCCGACGGCAACCTGGCTGTCGATGGCACGGCAAGCCCGTCGCCTCAGGGAGGCGCCTTGCCGGCACTGGCCGGGCGCGCCCGATTCAAGAGCCGCTCGCTGTCCGAAACCCTGGCTTGGCTTGGTCGCGATGCGCCGCTCTCCCCCCTTGCCCGGGCCTTCTCTTTCGACGGACAATTCGACGTTTCGGACCGTTCCGTATCCTGGCCGCGCTTACGTGTGGGGCTCGGAGACGACGTGCTGGAGGGGGCGGGTGCCGTGACCCTCGGGCCGGGGACCGGGGCACGCCTCTCGGTTCAAGCGACCCTGGCGGCCGAGACGCTGAATCTCGCGCCGCTGATGGGTGATCTGATCAAGTTGTTTGACGCGGAGGCGGCGCCGCTGGCCCTGACGCCGCTCACCAAGGGCGATCTCGATCTGCGACTATCGGCGGCCGAGGGCCGGGTTGGACTGCTGCAGGTCCAGGACTTGGCCGCCAGCATCTTGGTGCGTGACGGCGCGATGGAAGTCGCTGTGAACCGCGCACGCCTTCAGGAGGGAACGCTCAAGGGGCGCCTTACCCTGGTGAGTGCCAAGGATCCGGCTGAGACCGAGGTGCGGATGCAGGGCAGCCTGGATCGGGTCGACGTCGGAACCCTGCTCGGCGAGATCGGGGGCGGGCGCTGGATGAGCGGGCCCCTGCAGGGGCAATTCACTCTGGAGGGCAGTGCCCGCGACAGTGCAAGCCTGCTCGCCCATCTCGGCGGCCGCGCGACGCTGGCAGTCGATGGCGGCGCGATCTCGGGCCTCGACCTAGCCGAGATCGTCCACCGCAACGGCGTCGTCCCGGCAGGCGCGCTCGCGCGTCGGAATGGTCGGACCGCCTTCGAGCGCGCGGCGATCACCCTGCGCTTCTCCGACGGGATCGGTGAGTTCGCCGAGTCCGGCTTGCGCGGGCCGAGCGTCGGAGCCAGCCTGCAGGGACAAATCTCGCTGCCTAGTCGGCGGATCGAAGCCCGGGGCGATCTGGCGCTTCGCGCCGCGGACCCGTCGCGCAGGCTCCTGTTCGAAGTCTCAGGTCCGTGGGACGCGCTGACCGCGCAGGTCGTCCCTCATGGTGAGGCGATGCTGCCCGATCCCCTCAAGTTTCCGGCCGCCCTCGGGCTGAGCGGCAACGCCCGCGCTTACGCTCCGTGATTCGGGCGATGGCGCCCAAGCTCACCCGATTCTAAGCTCCGGCTTCAACTCCGTCCGTGATCCCCATGCGCCGCCTGCTTGTCGAGGAACCCGTCACCCGCGCCGGACCGTTGTCGCGGCAGCTTGCCGTGTTTGCCATCATCGCCACGGGGCTCGCCCTGATCGTGGTGCGCGACCCGCGTTCCGACACCGACGCGGCGCTGGTCGCCCTGGCGGCTGGGCTGTGTATCGCCCTGGCCGCGGCTGTCGCTGCGGTGTTCGCGTTCGTGCATGTCTGGCGTGAGGGTGCGCGCGGTCTGGGGGCTGCGCTCGCCGGATTGTTCCTGGCGCTACTCCTCCTGGGCTACCCGGCCTATCTCGGCTTGCGGGGTCTGCGCCTGCCGGTCCTTTCAGATATCACCACCGATATCGACAACCCCCCGGCCTTCTCGCGGTCCCGGGCCGCCTTCGCGGCACGGGGCGGCCGTTACCCGTCGGATCCGGGTCCCGCGATCCGTGAGCGTCAGCGCGGCGCCTATCCGCAGATCGCCCCGCTGACCCTCGATATCGGTGCCGACGAGGCATTCGAACTGGCCCGTAAGGCCGCCCTCAACCGGCACTGGCAGATCGTCGAGGCGATCCGTCCCGGGGGGCGTACCGGCAACGGCCGGATCGAGGTCGTGGCCCGTGGCCTCATCCTCAATCTGCCTGACGACGTGACCGTGCGAATTCGCCCCCGGGCCGACGGCGCCCGGATCGACGTGCGCTCGGCCTCCCGGTTCGGCGGCCGCGATTTTGGCACCAATGCCGATCGCATCCGCGCCTATCTCGACGACGTGGCGAACCTGGCCCTGGCGGTGAAGTAGCTGGGTCACCCGTCAGGTGGGTGCGTAGGCGCTGTCGAGACGGGGCGGCCCATCGCAGGCCACGAGCCCCCGCCCGACCAGATCTTCCAGATGGGCGAAGACCGACAGGGCGGCGGCCCCACGAAGGCGGGGGTCGAGCCCCTGATAGATCGCCGCCACAACGTCTGGAATCCTTGCATCTCCGGCGGCGAGCCGGGCGCGGATCGCCGCTTCCCGCTGGCGGCGGTGGCCGATCAGGCAGCGGACGAAACGCGCCGGCTCGCGTACGGGACCGCCATGTCCCGGCCAGTAGATCGTCTCACCGCGTCCGCGCAGCTTTTCCAGCGACGCCATGTAGGCGCGCATCTCCCCATCCGGAGGCGCGACGATCGTTGTGTTCCAGGCCATCACGTGGTCGCCCGAGAACAACGCCTCCGCCTCCGGTAACGCGAAGGCGAGATGGTTCATAGTGTGGCCAGGGGTTTCCAATGCCACGAGGGTCCAGCCTGGTCCGGAAACCGTGTCGCCCTCGGCCATCACCCGCGTGGGGGCATGGGCCGTGTCAGAACTCGAATCGAGGATCGGCACCTCGCCCTCTGCCAAGGCGCGAGCAGCCCGGTGTGGGGCGCACCCGACGATCGGGGCGCCGGTTCGGGCGGCGAGAAGCCGAGCGCCCGGGGAATGATCCCGGTGGGTGTGGGTGACCACGATGGCCTCCACCTGCTCGCCCTCGAGGTCCGCCAGCAGCGCCTCGATGTGGCTAGGCTCGTCGGGCCCAGGGTCGATGACCGCGACGCGCCGATCGCCGACCACGTAGGAACAGGTACCGGTAGCCGTGAACGGGCCGCCATTCGGGGCGATACGCCGCCGGATCAGCGGAGCCACGCGTTCCAGGCGTCCGGCTACGGGCAAGGACCGCTCGAAGGTCGGCCCGCTCTTGTCCTCGTCCGCCATCGCCACCCCGTGCTTTTCCGGGGGCGGTTCTAGAGCCGTGCCCGCTCGCGGTGCAATCGGGCAGAAGTGTCGGCTGGAATTCCCGCAGTCGATAAGTCGCGAACTCTCAAATCGCGGCTCGTCCTTCGGCGGGCCAGGATTTCAGCGCGCCCGGTGGGACCGGCCGGCACGCACGCGGACAGGCACCGGGACGGGAGCCGGTATCACACCGAGACCGAGAGCCGCCGCGCGCACGGCGTCGGCAGCACCGTCGACGATCTCCGTCACGCGCGCCGCCAGCGCGTTGGCCTTGGATCGAACGGCTCTCTTTGCAGCTTGCAGCATCACGGATCCTAGCTCGGACCTAACAACTACTGTTCGAACGCTACCGTCTGGCTCCCGTTCCGTCACGCATCGTCGCGGGCAGATCGTTAAGCGAAGGGAAGGAGCGGTCCTTTGTCAAGTGCGCGGAACCGAAGCGAGACCTTGGCGTTTTCGAGTCCAGAACGACGCGGCCGCCCGCGCCGGTATTTTCAAAGGATACGCACAATGCTCGGTTGGGCCGTAACTTTCCTCGTCGTCGCTCTGGTCGCCGCTCTGCTCGGCTTCGGTGGTATTGCCGGAACCGCCATGGAAGCCGCCAAGCTGGTGTTCTTTGTCGCTATCGTTCTGTTCGCGATTTCCGCAGTCGTCGGCCTGATGCGTGGCCGCTCGCCAACTTTGTAGAGCGACTTTAACGACTGGCGCTGGCGCCAGGCTGGCTTTCGCATTCGGAAAGCCGCCGTCATCAGCGGCGGCTTTTCGCTCTTCAGGGACAATCGAGGCGTCGGAGCGGGTATAAAGTCTCCTCAGACGCTCTCACGGTCCCGATCATCAAGCTTCGCGATCAGTTCGGCGAAGCGGTCGGGAACCGGTTGCTGCGCCACCGTGTCGTACATGGCCCGCAACTGTGCGGCGAGACGATTGCGGGTCAGATCACTCAGGCCGCCGCGGGCGACGGGTGGTTCATCCTGGCCCGCAGCGGTCGTTGGGGCGACGCTGGGGTTGCCCATCGCGGCTCGCAGCGGGGAGGTGACAGCGAGGCCCGCATGCGGATCTCCCGCGCGACGGTCCTCGTCCTTCCCCCGATTCGCCATTCACACGCCCCTTTTGCCGAAGTCCGCGGGGCCGCATTGTACTGCGGCTCGACATACGCCATGGCTGCGGCTGCAACGCCCGCCCACCGGATCGGTTCCGCTGGGGGCGGAACGGAGTGCGGGCCTCCGCGTTGGGCGGTAGGCTGCGCAGGATACAAGCCGGCCCCGGCACGACCTCGGTCGAGGATCGAGGCATCGCGGCCGGGCAACACGGCGAGGCACAGGGGATCGAATGTCGACATCGCAACTCGTGGTACAGCACCTGCCGTACCTGCGCCGCTACGCGCGGGCGCTCACGGGGAGCCAAGTGGCCGGCGACGCCTATGTCGCCGCCACCCTGGAAACCCTCGTCAACGAGCCGGATACGCTCGGCCGCAGCACCAACATCAAGGCCGACCTGTTCCGGGTCTTCACGCGGATCTGGAACTCCCTGTCGGTGAACGGGCGCAGCGAGCAGGTCCAGCACGACCTGCCCGCCGAGGTTCGCCTGGGCCAGATCACCCCGCTGCCGCGTCAGGCATTCCTTCTGTCCTGTCTCGAGGGTTTCTCGGAAGAGGATGCGGCGATCATCCTGGCCGTCGACGTCTCCGAAGTCCGTGACCTCGTGGACGAGGCGGGGCGTGAGCTCGCCGCCGACATGGCGACCGAGATCCTCATCATTGAGGACGAGCCGCTGATCGCCATGGATCTCGAGGCATTGGTCGAGGGCCTCGGCCATAATGTTATCGGTGTCGCGCGGACGCGCACCGAGGCGATCAAGATCGCCGGCGAGGGCAAGCGCCCGGGTCTGATCCTCGCCGATATCCAGCTGGCGGACGGCTCCTCAGGCCTTGATGCCGTGAACGATCTGCTGAAGACCTTCGAGGTTCCAGTGATTTTCATCACTGCCTATCCTGAGCGTTTTCTTACGGGCGAGCGTCCGGAGCCGGCCTTCCTGATCGCCAAGCCATTCCAGCCGGCGAACGTCTCAGCGGTGATCAGCCAGGCGCTGTTCTTCCAGCAGACGGCGCGTCGTCGGGAAGCCAAGACCGCTTAACTCGTCATATTCGGATCGGCTTGCCGCTTCGGATCAGTTAGGTGCCACGACGAAAACCCCGGCGCGAGCCGGGGTTTTTTTGTGCGCGAAGACTGTCTCGCTTGCGCACAAAAAAACGGGCCGGAGATGGCTCCAGCCCGTCAATAAGGTTCCGGCCGATGCACAAGGGGAATGCGGGGAGGACCAGATGGCCGGGTCTTGATGTAACGGTCAGCCCACCCGCGAGGTTCCGGCGATCGCACTTTTTGGGCGACCGTGGCCGTTGCGACACAGGGGATGGTTGTGGATGACCCGCGTGCGCAGCCGCATCATAACGCGAACGTGTGCGAATACTCAGTGATCACCGGGACGAGACAGTGGTGGAACCGACGATTGCAGACCGCGTTGTTGAAATATCCTGTCAAGCTCTCATGATGAGGTCGGGGCAATGCTGCGGTCTGGTTTCATTCTGGGCGTAAGTGCTCCCGCGGCTCTGATCACCGTGCTGATCCAGCCGGTAGTTCGCGAGACCGCTGACCATTGGTCGCCCCCGGTCATCGTCGCGACCGCTTCCGTACCGTCACCGCTGCCTGGCATGCGTCCGGCCTTGCTGGCTCTCAGCCCGACCCGGGTTGCCGGTGTCCAGCGGATTGAAAGTCGATCAGGTCCGGTTGCCGAGGAGGGACAGGAACTCGGTACTCAGCCCATCCTCAAGCCGCCGCTGCAGCCACGCCGCCTCGTTCGGGAGGGGTGCGAAACCGCCCTCAGCTCGCTCGTCGGTCCCGAGGCCCGTCGCATGATTCCGGGCCGCTGTATCTCCTGATCCCGCCACCCGCACTTGTCCAAAGCAAAAGGCCCCGCCGGATCGGCGGGGCCTTTTGCTTTGGGTGGTCTGCAAAAACAAGGACGGCGCCGGTCGTTAGACGCGGCGCCGTTACGCAACTCGACAGTCGTTTTGGGTCACTCGGCGCGGCCGGTCCCCGTGGATTGGCCGCCCTTGCGTCCGGCAGCCGAAGCCAATTCGCGATCCTGCGAGAAGGAGCGCTTCTCGGCCGGCACGCTGCGTCCGCCCTTGCTGGCGATCTCGCGCTGCCGCGACAGGTCCATCGAGGCAAAGCCCCGCTTCGAGGTTGAATTTCCGGATGCCATCAGTTCCTCCTCAGGCTTCGCTTCACACCGCAACAACCTTCAGCAATAACCAAGGTTCCTGTGATCAGGCGTGGCCAAGTTTGGCAAAGCTAAGCTTGGCAGCAACCGTTGGCTTTGTGTGGCGTTGATGCGAGATTGCCTGGCATCCACTTCCCGGGACGCCCGAGCGCGCGCCGGTACCGGGCCGGCCTGCCCTCGGCGGGCGCCTGCACGAAAGCTGTGATGCGGGCTACGGCAAAGGGCTTTACGCGATGACGAACCGCAACATGGTCAAGGCGGGGCCGGGATCCGGGCCTGCCGTTGAGCCGAACACACCGCCGCTCCCTCCGATGCCCGCCCCCGAGGATTCGCCGACGCCGACGACCCGCGAGGAGCCGATCGACTCACCACACCTGAATGCGAGTCCGAAACGCGAGGCCCCCGGCCCCGGAGAGCATGGTCTGTCGACCAAGCGCTGAGGCAGGTCCGCTTTCAGCCGGTTCGCAGGCGCGTCCGGCGAAGCAGGATCAGAATCAATGAGCCGATCGCCAGGACCGTCGCGATCCCAGCAACGGTCAGGATCCGTTCGACCGCGGGGGTGTAGATGCCGCGTGCGGCATCGTAGCCGTAGCAGAGCAAAGCCAAGCGATCCGTGAGGCCGCCGACCTGTCCTTCGCCGGCTTCCGTGAGCGCCAGGCGAAGGTCTCGGCCGGTGAGTGCCAGCGGTGAGAGGACCCGGGCGACCCGGCCCTCGCCAGTGAGCAGCATCGCCGCAGCGGGATGGGCGAAGCTGTCCGTCCCGGGGTCGTAAACGGCCGTGTAGCCCAGGGCACCGGTGAGGCTGGCCAGAGCAGCCTCCGAGGCGATCAAGGGCCGGATGCCGGCCGCCCGGTCTCCGAGGGTTTCGTGGAGCATGCGGCGCGCGGCCGCGGCATCGTCCCGGGGATCGATCCCGACGAGCACCAATGCGTAGTCTTCCTCAGAGAGTCCGGTCGCCGCGAGGGCATCCGCCGCCATCGACAGCATGGGGTCGCAGACATTGCCGCAGGTGTAATCGACCGGCAGCAGCACGACGGCGCGTCCGCCGAGCGCCTGCCCCAAGGTCTTCGCTTGTCCGGTTCGCGCGTCCGTAACGACGAGATCCAGCGGTACTCGGGCGCCGGGCAGGGGTGCTGCTGCAACGCGGGCGAGATCGGCCTGGACCAGGCGCGCCTGGACGGGTTCCGCGCTCGTCAGAATCCCCCCCAGAATCGTCAGTGCACCGGCAATCAGGCATCGGAACGCCCGGGCTGCGTCGGGGGTGGGACTGGACAAGTGCTTGATGAACCGCATGGATGTATGGGCCAGTTTGGCCATCTGAATACCATCCATGCCCGCAAGGGTGTGAAACCCCTCGCGGAGCCCGCGAATGACCCTCGATACCGAGGTATCCTCCTTAAGGCAGGTTCCGCTGTTCCGCGAGGTGGAGCCGGCGCGCCTGAAGCTTCTAGCCTTCACGAGTGAGCGCGTGCATTTCGAGCCGGGGCAGCGCTTCTTCGCCCGCGGTGACGTGGCGGATGCGGCCTACGTGATCCTCAAAGGCAGCGCCGAGGTCAGCATCGACGGGCCGGCCGGTCCGATCCGCCTCGCGCTGCTTGGGCAGGATGCCTTGGTCGGCGAAATGGGCATCCTGGCCGACCAGCCCCGTTCGGCCACCGTCACGGCGGAATCGGCGGTGACGGCGCTCCGCATCGACCGCGGCGTGTTTTTGGAACTGCTGGCGCAGTTTCCCCAGATCAGCATCGCGCTGATGCGGGTTCTCGCTCTGCGGCTCGAGCAGACCAACCAGGCGTTGGCCGAGAGCCGGGGCTGACCTCACGCGGTCGGATAGGTGATGAATTCCAAGAGCGATCCGTCCGGGTCGCGGAAATAGACGCTGAGGCCAGCTCCCGCGGCCCCGTTCCGCTCGACTGGGCCGAGTTCCACCGGCACACCGGCTGCTTCGAGATGTGCCATTGCGTCTTCGATGGTGCCCGACCAGCGGAAACACAGGTCACTGTTTCCCGGCAGCACAGGCTGCGCCGCGACCGGTTCCGCCTGCACGCCGGGACCGTGGCAATTGAGTTGCACCCCACCGAACCGGTAGGCGAAGCCGCTCCCGCGCGCGATCACCTCGGCGCCGACCACGTCCTGATAGAAAGCGTTGGACCGCGCCCAGTCAGTGACGTGGATGACACAATGATCGAGGTGGATCGCCGGACGCAGCGGTACCTCGGGCGCAGACACCGCCTCGGTCGGAAGCGTCTCGGTCTCGGCCATGATTTACCCCCCGGATGCCGTGTCAGCTTCGGATCCCGCGTTATGAATTAGGGCGCAACCGTGGCCGCGGCATCTGGCTCTCGCGGGCCGCTGCGGCGCAAAAGCTACATCGCCATGGGCGTCGAGACGGTAGGCATAGGGTCCAGGACCGTATCCCGCATGTCAGGACCCATGATCGCAACACGCCCATCGGCCTGGAGCCGAATTCGCCGGCTCCTGCTCTCGCGAATTCTGCTCGCCGTGGTCGCGATCGCACCGCTGGCCGCCTGCCAGACGCGCCCGTCCCAGCTTGCGCAGGACGACGAATCGGCCTGGTACATCGGGACGAAGCCCGACAAGCCATACGATATCCCACTGGTCGATACCGCGCGGCTCGATCCGAAGTACCGCCGCCAGCAGGTCAGCTACAACGGCCCG
This sequence comes from Methylobacterium sp. J-001, assembly GCF_022829565.1. Lineage (NCBI taxonomy): Bacteria > Pseudomonadati > Pseudomonadota > Alphaproteobacteria > Hyphomicrobiales > Methylobacteriaceae > Methylobacterium > Methylobacterium sp. J-001. The sequence continues at coordinate 12,971 of NZ_JAKSYN010000203.1, read as the reverse complement.
GAGAAGCCCGGCACGATCCTGGTCTATATCGACCAGCGCCAGCTCCTTTTGGTCCAGGCGGACGGCACCGCGATGCAGTACGGCGTCGGCGTCGGCAAGGCCGGCTTTTCCTGGAAGGGCGAGGCGCGGGTCGGCCGCAAGGGCGTCTGGCCGGATTGGAGCCCGACCGTCACGATGGTCTCGCTCAACCCGGACCTGCCGCGCACCCGCAAGGGCGGCGTCGACAATCCGCTCGGGGCCCGCGCCCTCTACCTGTACCAGGGCAACCGCGACATCCTGTTCCGCATCCACGGCACCAACGAACCCTGGAGCATCGGCGAGCAGATGTCGTCGGGCTGCGTCCGCATGCTCAACGAGGACATCGCAGACCTCTACGAGCGCGTGCCGGTGGGGACCCGGGTGCTGGTGAAGCGCAACGGCAAGTACCGGGTCTGACCAAGTACCGGGTCTGACCAAGTATCGGGTCTGACACCGACTCTGCGTGCCTGAGGGCGACGGGTCTCGCTCAGCATCATGCGATCGGCACGCGCCCGCTCCGGGGCGTATGCAGCGCCAACAATACACAGAACCCGCACCGGCGTGAGACGCCGGGAAACGCTCGCTCACGAGGGCGCGGGCTTCCGGATCGCTGTCCTCTAACCCGTCCGGCATCCGGGACGCCAAGCGCTGCCCGCCTCCACGGCAGCGCAACGTTGCAAACCCTTTCGCAACCTATCCGCGCGACGCTCCGTCGAGCCCGCTCCGGGATGACGGCCGTGCCGGTCCATCGCGGGCAGACCGCGCGACAGAACGCCCAGGCGCTCCGAGCGCGCAGCGTAGCCGGCAAAAACGCCACAATGGTCGGCGACCCTGCGCGCTTCCGAAACGAACTCTGCCGCCCCTTCGTGGACAGCTTTCTGATGACAAGATCGATGCTCGCCCTGCTCCTCCTCTGCGGACCGGCCGCCGCGGCCGGGACGATCAGCGGGCCCGCGACGGTGATCGACGGCGACACGATCGAGGTGCATGGCACCCGCATCAACCTCTACGGAATCGACGCGCCCGAGACCGCGCAGAGCTGCCAGACCGTCACGGGCCGGGAATACCGCTGTGGCCGCGAGGCTGCACAGGCGTTGAGCGCGCATATCGGCAGCGGCGTCGTCACCTGCGAGCGCCGCGAGAATTCGGCTGCAGGCGGTATCGCCGGCCTCTGCCTCGCGCATGGCGAGGATCTGTCTGCCTGGATGGTGACGCGGGGCTACGCCCTGGCGAGCCGCCAGGTAACGGCGGCCTACACCCGTCAGGAGGGCCAGGCCTGGGCGACCCGTCGGGGGCTCTGGGCCGGGACCTTCGAGAAGCCCGCCGATTGGCGCCAAGACCGGCGCCGCATGGAGGCTTCGGCCGGAGCGAGCACAGCCGATTAGGTGTGATCACGCCGTCTGGTCGTGGCCCTCGGTGAATTCCCGCCACAGCAGGACCAGGGCTGCCATCACGGCAGGGCCAACGAACAGGCCGAGCAGGCCGAAGGTCTCGACGCCTCCGAGAATTCCGAGCAGCACCCAGAGGAACGGCAGCTTGGTCGTGCCCCCGATCAGCGCCGGCCGGACGAAGTGGTCGGCCACGAAGGTCACCACCAGGCCTGCTACTGCCACGACGATCGCCGCTTTCACCGAGCCCGCCGCGACCAGGAGCAGCGCTGCGATCGCGATGGCGACGGCCGCGCCGAACGGGATCATGGCGGCGACCGCCGTGAAGGCGCCGAGCAGCACCGGGTGTGGTACGCCAGCGAAATAGTAGACCACACCGAGGATGAAGCCCTCGCCAAGGCCGACCAGCACGAGCCCGTCGACGGTGCCATGCACCGAGGCCACCATCTGCCGCGCCACGCGCTCGCCCCGGGGTCCGAACAGGCGGTCGCAGGCGACCCGGGCTTGCTCCGTCACCGTCCGCCAGTCGCGGAACAGGAAGAACAGAGCCACGAGGCTGAAGCCGAACAGCACGATCCGATGCACCACCTCGCGGCCGAAATTACGCGAGGCACCGACGACCGAATGGTTCTCGAAGCGGTGCAGCAGGTCGGAGCCGGCCTGCGCGTGGCCGAGATTGTCATTCCACCAAGCGGTGGCCTGTGCTGCTCCGTAGGGCAGATGCTGAACGAATTCGGGGGCCGGGATGCCGTTCGCTTCGGCGCTACGGACGAACTCGGCCACATCGTGGGCTTCGCGCGCCGCCTGGACGCCCAGGATCGCCAGGGGGGCGAGGAACACCAGGGCCACCGCGGCGGTCATCAGCGTGGGCAATAGGAGATTATGTCGACCCGGCGGGAAGCGCCGCTCCAAGCGTGCGTAAAGCGGCCAGAGGGCGATCGCCAACACGACCGCCCAGGCCAGGGCCGGCAAGAAGCCATGCAGGATCCAGAGGCCGAGGGCGGACAGCGCCAGGACCAGCACGACCCGCGCAGCGCCTTGCGAGCGCGCTCGCTCCGGCGGGGCCGGAGGAGCGACATGCGCCGGGACCGCAACGGGTTGGGCCGTGGGTAACATCCGTTTCGTCTCCTGGCGCCGCGCGAAGGATCCCGCGCAGATAAGCCGAACTCTTTCCGCGGGGCGGCGCGCGGTCCCGCGCACCCGTCGATGTACTACCCTGGACCAGCGCGGCAACGCACCGGGAACCGTTACGGTTGCCGCCCCCGACCCCCTCGTGTAGAGGTCGCGGCCGTCCGACCGGCCTGCGCAACAGGGGCCGGTATGCGTATTGGTGGCCGCGCGGGGCGTGAGCGCCGGGTCGCCCGGTGTCGAGGGGGGCTCCCCGCCCGACCGATCCGGAAACCGAACAGCCCGCGAGAAGACATGTCCGACGATCCCGCCCACGGCAGCGCCACCTTCGAGCGCGTGGCCGACATCATAGCCGAGACGGCTGACATCCCGCGGGACAAGATCACCCCGGAAAGTCACGCCATCGACGACCTCGGCATCGACAGCCTCGCCTTCCTCGATATCGCCTTCGCCGTCGACAAGGCCTTCGGGATCAAGCTGCCGCTCGAGCGTTGGACCCAGGAGGTCAACGAGGGCAAGGTTCCGGCGGAGCAGTATTTCGTGCTCAAGAACCTGTGCGCGCGCATCGACGCCCTGGTGGCCGAGAAGGCCGCCAAGGTCTAACGCCCTAGAGCCCGACGCACCCCCATGCGCCTCGAATACTTCGAGATGATCGATTCCGTCCGGCACCTCGACCGGGCCGCCGGCCGGATCGAGGCGCTCGCCCGGGTGCCGCTGGAGAGCCCCGTCTTCGAGGGGCACTTCCCCGGCCATCCGTTGGTGCCCGGCGTGCTGCTCACCGAAACGATGGCGCAGGCGTCCGGCTACCTCGTGCTCGCTCATCTCGATTTCACCCGCATGCCGTTCCTTACGGGAGTGGACAAGGCCCGGTTCCGGTCTTTCGTCGGGCCCGGCGCGGAGCTCGTCGTGACGGCAACCCTGGAGCATGACGGCTCGGGCTACGCCGTGACGAAGGCCGCGATCAGCCATGCCTGCAAGGCGCTCTGCGACGCGGAGTTGCGCTTCCGCACCATGCCGTTTCCGGACGGGCTCGACGCGCCGATGCGCGAACGCGCCCGGGCGATCGGCCTGTTCCAGGATCCGGTGCAGCCATGAGCCGTCCCGTCCTTGTCACGGGTCTCGGCCTCGTCTCCTGTGCAGGCGAAGGAATCGAGGCGCATCTCGCCGCCCTCGAAGCCGGCGCGGCGCCCCGGACCGATACCCAGACCTTCGCACCCTATTGCGTGCATCCGGCGCCTTCGATCGCCTGGGATGGGCAGATCCCCAAACGCAGTGACCAGCGGCAGATGGAGGCATGGCAGCGCCTGGGCGTCTACGCTGCCGGACTTGCCCTCGACTCCGCTGGCGTGAAGGGCGATGCCGCCCTGAAGCAGGCGCTCCATCTCGTGGTGGCTGCGGGCGGCGGTGAGCGCGACTACGCGGTCGACGGCGCGATCCTGACGGGCCTGCGCGATGCGGCTGACCCGGGCGCCTACCTGAATGAGCGGCTGCAGAACGACCTGAGGCCGACGCTATTCCTGGCCCAGCTCTCGAACCTGCTCGCCGGCAATATCGCCATCGTGCACGGGGTTACGGGGGCCTCCCGCACCTTCATGGGCGAGGAAGCTGCCGGTGTGGATGCGCTACGGATTGCTCAGGCCCGGGTCGCCGCGGGCCAGATCGACGCGATCCTGGTCGGCGGCTCCTACAGCGCCGAGCGTCCGGACGTGCTGGTGGTCCACGAGATGGGTGGCTATCTCGCCCGCGCTCCCTACCACCCGGTTTTCGAGCGGGGCACGCGAATTGATGCCCCGGCCGGCTTCATCCTGGGGAGCTGCGCGGCCTTCCTCATGCTGGAATCGGAAGCGCACGCAGCGGCCCGCGGGGCCCAGGCCCTCGCCCGGCTGGACCGGGTCGCGAGCGATCGTGCGCCGCGCATCCCCGGCAGTGTTGCTCACAGTCTCGACGTCCTATGGGCGCAGGCCGGTCTCGCGTCGCCTGATCGCGTCCTGTCGGGCGCTTCAGGCGTCGCACCGATCACGGCGGAGGAACAGGATGCGATCGCGCGGCTCGCGCCGGGCGCCGACGTCCGAGCGCTCGGGGACGTGATCGGGCACGGGCTCGAAATCGTTGCGCCCTTCGGAGCGGCGCTTGCCGCAGGCCTCGTGGCTGCCGGATCGGCCCGCGAGGTGGCGGTGACGACGGTTGGTCATCGCCGCGGCGAAGGGGTGCTGCGTCTGACTCAGGCCTGACCGGCGCTCGAGACCGGGCTGGCGGCTTGCGTGCGCCAAGTCATCCCGACGTGATGCACACGGCCTATCTGTTTGACGGCACAAATCTTCTGCCCGCATCGCGTTTTCATTTCCACAAACATCACGCCCGTTTTACCGATGCCGGTTCTGGTCGAAATATCTCTTCGGACTTGCCAATGCGCGAGCGAAGGTCTATCTGAGGCCTATCGGCACGTGTCCGGATATCTTGGACCGTTACGCCTTCGCAGGGCGGTTCTGACTTTCCTATCGCTATCGGTCGATATCGGTGCCCGCTTTTTTGAGCGGGTGCCATCTCTCACGACGCCTGCGAAGATCGAGGAATTCCATGAGCACCGGAACCGTCAAGTGGTTCAACGAGACCAAGGGCTACGGCTTCATCCAGCCGGATGACGGCGGCAAGGACGTGTTCGTGCACGTTTCGGCTGTCGAGCGCGCCGGCCTGCGTGGCCTGAACGAAGGCCAGAAGGTCTCCTACGAGCTGGAAACCGATCGTCGCAGCGGCAAGGAATCCGCTGGCCAGCTCCAGACGGTCTGATCGCCGCTTCGTCGGCCTTTGTCGAAGCCGCTCTCGAGGGAGCGGCTTCTTCGTATTCAAATCCGATTTCGGGACGATGGCGGCCCGCCGCGCCCAACTCAGGAGTGTCTGTGAGCTTTCCGAACAAGCAAGGCGTCGTCGATCGACTGGAGGCCGCCGCCAAGGCGCGGTCCGAGATGCTGGCTCGTTTCCGAGCCCGCCCGACTGCCGATGATCCGGCCGTCCTCGCCCGCCAGTCTGCGCGTCGCGCCGTGGTTGATGCCCGCGAGGCCCGCGCGGCCGAGCGCGCTGCCCAGCGCCAGGCGGAACTCGAGCGCGCCGCCGCTCAGGCCGAGGCCGAGCGTCAGGCCGAGGCCGAGCGCAAGCTCGCCGAGCAGCTCGCCGCCCAGGAGCGTGCCAAGGCCTTGCAGGCCGAGCAGAAGCTTCAGCGCGATGCGCGCTATCTGGCTCGCAAGGCCAAGGCCCAGAAGCGCCGCTGAGGCGCCTGCCGCCGAAGGGAATGCCGAACGGCACGAACGGGCGCGTGAGACCAGAGACACGGAGCCGTATCCGACCGCAACTGCGGCCGGCGGCTGCTCCGATGGCGTCGCCCCTTCAAACCGCGCCCCAGGAGCCCGGCATGACCCACAAATTCAAGATCGGCCAACGCGTCTGCCGGGTGCAGCTCGGGCTTCCCGGTGACAAAGGCGGCGGCGAGATCTTCGAGATCCTGCGCCTGATGCCTGAGGATCAGACCGGCGAGCGCTCCTACCGGATCCGGACGGAAGCCGGCGAGCGCGCGATTCGCGAGAGCGAACTGGTCGCGGTCAACCGGCACTGATCGGCGGCGATCTCAGAGCGCCCTGAACATCACCAGGGCGTCGACATCCCCGAATCTCGGATGCCGGAAGGCTCCCGGGATGCGCCCGACCACGTCGAAGCCGAGGTTGTGCCAGAGTTTGACGGCTGGGGTGTTGGTCGAGACGACGCAGTTGAACTGCATCGCCGTAAAGCCCTGCTGGCGCGCCCATTCGAGCGCGTGTAGGCCCATGGCCCGTCCGATGCCCCGTCCGACAGCCTCTTGGCCGGTCATGAAGCCGCAGTTGGCGACATGGGACCAGCCGCCCGCTTGGTTGGCGCGCAGGTAAGAGGCGCCGAACACCGCCCCGTCCCGGTCTGCTACAAAGGTCTCGCGGTCCGCCCCGGTCCAGTAGGCAACGGCGTCGGCCTCGCTGAGCAGCGGATCGAGCGCGTAGGTTTCGCCCCCCCATGGTCAGCACGATGATCCGGGCGATCGCCGGGTGGTCGGACGGCTGGGCCGGTCTGATCTCCAGACTCACCCGAACTGCTCCCGCAGGATGCGCTCGTCGAGGCTGTGCCCGGGATCGTGCAGCAGCACGAGCTCGGTGGCGCGGTCGAGCGAGGTCTCCACCGCGCAGACCCGGCGGAACTCGGTGTGGTCGGCCACCGCCGCCACCGGACGGTGAGGGGCGTCGAGCACGTCGATGCGGATCCGAGCATAGTCCGGCAGCAATGCGCCCCGCCAGCGCCGGGGGCGGAAGGCCGAGATCGGCGTCAGCGCCAGCAGCTTCGCGTCGAGCGGCAGGATCGGGCCACCCACCGAGAGGTTGTAGGCGGTCGAGCCCGCCGCCGTGGCGACCAGCACCCCGTCGGCAATCAGCAGGTCCAGCCGGACATGCCCGTCAACAGCGATCTTCAGCTTGGCGGTCTGGTGCGTTTGACGCAGCAGGTAGACCTCGTTGATCGCGCGGGCGCGATGACTGCGGCCTTCCGTGTCCAATACATCCATCACCAGGGGGTGGATGACGCTGCGCTGGGCGGCTTCCAGGTGCTCCAGCAGGTCATCGTCCCGAAATTCGTTCATCAGGAAGCCGACGGTGCCGCGGTTCATCCCGTAGATCGGTTTCGGGTGATCCATGAAGCGGTGCAGCACCTGCAGCATCAGCCCGTCGCCACCGAGCGCGACGACGACATCCGCGTCCTCCGGTGGGACATGGTCGTAGCGCCGCATCAGGGCGGCGGCGGCTTCCCGGGCGTAACCGGTTGGGCTCGCTACGAATGCGATCTTCTTGAATGTCGGCATGGCGTCAGGCGGTGCCTGGCAAGCGCATCTGGGTCGCGTCGGGGGTCACGTCACGGCTCCAATCTGATGAGCGAACCGCCCGGTTGACGTCAGTGCCCCGCATGCGTCTGACTCCTCGGGCACATGCGCGATCCTGGAGGCATAGCATGGAGCGTCCGCTCCTCGTCTACACCACCTTTCCCGACGCCGCCTCCGCGCTGAATATCGGCGAGGCCCTGGCCCGCGAGCGCCTGATCGCCTGCATCAACGTCCTGCCCGGGATGCTATCGGTCTACAGCTGGAAGGGCACGGTTGAGCGGGGTGAGGAGGTTGTGGCGATCCTCAAGAGCCGGGAGGGCCTGACCGATGTCCTGTCGGCCGCCCTGAAGGCGCGCCACCCCTACGAGACGCCGATCATCCTGCATCTCCCGGTTGCCGGTGCCGATGCCGATACGGCCGCCTGGATCCTGACGGAGACGCAGCCAGCCGATGCGGCCCTCGCGGCGTTGTCGTCGTCCTGATCGCCGCTGCGATACTGCGCTGCGGCGAAGATCGGACGGGTGCGAATACAGCCATTCAAGGCATTCATTGAGGGCTGCTGCGGTCTGTCCGCAAATTGTCGCCGATAACAATTGACTTCGTGAAAATTCGATGCTGAATTATCGTGGTGCCGTAACTTGAATACGGCGCCATGACTTGCGGTGGCGTGCGATGAGAGGATTGGTTGCAATCCTTGCGATCGGATTCGGCCTCCCGGCTGCGCAAGCCCTGGAAGCCGACGCGGTGGTCGGAACCTGGCGTCTCGTCACCACCACGCGGAAGATCGTCGAGACCGGCGAGGTTATCGACGCCTATGGTGGCCCCAAGCCCAATGGCTGGATCACCTACGGGCGCGACGGGCGGATGATGGTCGTCTGCGCCTTCGAGGGACGCGCCCGGCCCGCCGCCAACGACACGATGTCCGACGCGGACAGGATCCACCTGCACAAGACCTTCTTCGCCTATGCGGGCACGTACCAATTCGATGCCGACCGCGTCACCCACACCATCGACACGTCCTGGAACGAGGCCTGGACGGGGACGTCTCAGGTGCGGCACGTCGAGCAGAGGGGACGGCAACTGATCTACACGACCACGCCGTTCAAGTTCAACGTCGACGGAAAGCTGAGCGTCATTACGCTGATCTGGGAGAAGTATCCCTAATCTCCGGTTCGTATCTGTATTGGGAGGATCTGATGCCCCGCAATCGCGTTCTGCCGGCCCTGGTTTTCGCCGCCGCCGCGCTCCTGCCCGGCCTGTGCCGGGCGGAGGCGCTGGAATCCGACGCGCAAGGCGCCGCGACCCGGTGGGACGAAGCCTATAACCGCAACGACATGGAGACGCTGGGCAAGCTCTACACGCCCGATGCCCTCGTCGTTACCAAGGGCGGGACCCAGACCCGCGACGGCATCCCGAAATTCTTCTCCGGCCTCAAGGCGAAGGGCTGGGACGACCACAAGACGACCGTGAAGAACGCCGTCGCGAAGGACAACCTGCTGATCGTCTCGGGTCGCTGGGAGATGACCGGCCCGGTGGACGGCGGCGCCAGGAAGACATTCGAGGGCAACTGGGTGAACGTGCTGGAACGCCAGAAAGACGGCTGGCGGACGGTTCTGCACACGTGGAACTGAGCGGCGCCTCGTCTTCGAAGACGCTGCCGCGCCACGGTCGGGCAGACGAAGAGAGGCCTAACCAGCCCTGATCGATCAGCCCGAGGCGCGGCACGACGGCGTGGGGGTCGATCACTGCGCCCGGGGCAATCACGGCATTGGCACCGATCCAGGCGCCGTCGCCGATTAGCGCGCCGAATTTGCAGACATCGGTCTCGACGAGGCGCCCTCCCAACCGGAGGCGGATCGGCCGGTCCGGTGCTTCGTTGCGATGGTTGGCGATGATCGCGCCGGCTTCCAGGTTCACGTTCGCGCCGAGGATGCTATCGCCGACGAAGTTGAAATGCGCGGCTGCCGCGCCCGCAAACAGGAACGCGGATTTCAGCTCGACGCCGGGCCCGGCGATGCAATCCGCTTCCAGCCAGCATCCGCTGCGCAGGTAGGCACCGGTCGCCACGAGGCAGCCCGGCCCGATGATCGCCGGGGGCTTCACGGTCGCGCCGGCCTCCACGATCGCCTGCGCGTGGATCGCGATGCCGTCTGCGACCCGATAGGTCCTGTCGAGGGCGGCGATGCGCCCGGCGACCAAAGCCGCCGCCCGGGCCGTGATCTCCCAGGGGGCCAGGGCAAGTTCGCCCAACCAGGATGCGGGGTAACGCGCGATGAGGTTACGCAGACCCGGTAGGTCGTCAGCCATGCTCGGTCTCGGACATGCGGCGGCGATGATCCGCGGCGTGGATCCCGATCCTGTCAGTCCGAGTCCGATGTTGCCAGCCGCCTGTGCCGAGACGATGATCCACCATTTGAGTTCGTAGGGACAATCCAAATTCCGCATGCGACGAATCAAACCAAGATATCATTCGGTTGGTTGCCGTTGATCGAGAGCTTTAACAGCGCATAATCGTAGTGCAACAGATAGAAAATTAGGCGTTGGTGGCGGCTTAGACTATGAGATCCGCGGTGCCGTCTTCGGCGCCTCGAACTCTGGGACGTCGAAACCATGATGTCATTCAAGACCGCCGGTCGTATCGCGATGGTGCTGCTGGCTTCCGGCGCGGGCGGGACGGCCGTCCTGGCGGCCGGCGGCAAGGCGAGCGAGCCGTTGATGACCATCGAGGCGGCTCCGTCGGGTCCGGCCGGCCTGACCGCGGCCAATCCGCCGGCGCTGCGCTACGGGACACTCTACGCGGACGCCAAGGGTCAGAGCCACGTCCAGTATTGCGACCTGAAGAACTTCATCTTCAAGAGCTACGCGCCGCCCGCGGCCCCGCAATATGTCGGCTTCCCGCCGGGCGAGGTGGCGTCGATCAAGTACGCGATCCTGCCGGTCGGCTATGTCGGCACCTGGCACACCGCTCCCGGCCCGCAATGGGTGATCACCCTGTCGGGCCGCTGGTCGGTGGAGGCCACGGACGGCTCGGTGCTGGAGCAGGGGCCGGGCGAGGTGGAGTTCAACGCCGACACCGGATCGACCCCGCAGGGGCCGGAGGGCCATGTCGGGCACCTCACCCGTCAGGTCGGCGACGTGCCGAACGTTCAGCTGATCGTGTCGCTGATGCCTCGGAAGGGCAAGCGCTCGACCGATCCGTGCCAGCCGACCGCGCGGTGATCGCCAAGCCTGCCTGACGCTTGCGAGAGCAATTCGGCGGACATGCTCCGCCGGACCTTCGAAAAAAAATCAGGCGCCGCTGACCGGGTAGGTGCGGCCCTTCCAGGTGGCCGCGCCGGCCCGGACGCCGCGCAAGAGCACGTTCCACTGGATCGCCAGCGCCACCAGCACCGCAGCCGGATGGAGCGGGATCGTCGCCAGCGGCGCCCGGACGGCCAGGGTGATCGCCGCCCGGGTCGCGAGCGACAGCCCGCAGGCCGTTGCGGCGAGGATCAGGGCGAAGGGCGGTATCAGGCCGAGCAGGCCGGCCAGCACCAGGAGCGGCGGCAGGATCTGGCCGCAGCCCAGGAGCAGGGTCCAGATCGGCAGGGCGCGGGGCGTGGCCATGCCCTCGTGCGCATTCTTGGAGAACCCCGCCCAGGCCTCCGAAAACCCGCGATACATCCGGCAGGTCGCGAGACCCGCCCCGGCGACGAGGTCGGTGCGGTAGCCGGCCGCGCGCAGGAGCCGGGGCAGGCGCACGCCGTCGTGCAGGAAGCCGCGGATCGCGCCATGCCCGCCGATCGCCGCGTAAGCCGCGCGCTCGAACAGGATGAGCTGCCCGCAAGCCGCACCCAAGGCCGGGTCGGGGCGGCGGCGCATCAGTGGAACCGGCAGGAAGCCGACGAGCAGGAAGTCGATCATTGGCACGGTCAGCAACTCGCCGAGCGTCCCGGCGCTCTGCCGGGGCACGCCGCTGACGAGGGCTGCATCCGCGCGCCGGGCCTGCGCCACGAGCGACGCGGCGGCTTCGGGCTTCAGTCGGACATCCGCATCGATGAACAGGAGGTGGCGGCCGTTCGCGAGACCCGCGATGTGCGCACAGGCGTGGTTCTTGCCGGTCCAGCCCTCGGGAAGTGGCGGCACCGGGACAACGCGCAGCCGCGGGTCGCCGAGACCGCGCACGATCTCGGCAGTCCCGTCCGTGGAATGGTCGTCGCCGACGATCACCTCCACGGGCACGGCGCTGCTGGCGAGCGCGGCGCGGACGGTCCCGGCGATGTTCCCGGCTTCGTTGCGCGCCGGGATCAGGATCGAGACAAGGCCGGAATCGGCCTCCGGGGCGGGCTGGTGCAGGGCGAACAGGTTCACCGCCGTCAGGATTGCCGGAAGGGCGGCCGCGAACAGGCAGAGGAAGGCGAGCGCCGTGAGGATCGAGGCACTCATCGACCGGGCTGCTTGTCGCTGGTTCGGTGGGCCGGATCGAAGCGGCGGCCGGCCAGCCGCGCGGCGAGGCGCCGCCAGAGATCATAGACGCCGCCGACGCCCTTCCGGCCGGCGACCAGGGCGCGGAAGCGCTCGGGCTCGCGGCTGATCACGTCGCTGCTGAGCCGATCCAGGGTCGCAGTCAGGTCGCCCTCCAGGCGGGCCAGTCTATCCGTGCGCGGCAGGGCCGCAAGCTCGGTACCGGGGATCCCGGGTCCGAAGGCCGCGAAAGCCTCGGCCCCGCGCTCGTCCCAAAATGCGTATTCGAGGGCGAGGGGCACGAACAGCGCGTCGGGGGCGATCTCAGCGAGCCGGGCCACGCCTGGGCGCAGCCCGAGGGGCCGGACCCGTATGTCCACGAATCGGCCCTGCGCGGTGATCCAGAGGGCGGTGTCGGAGCGCGCCAGGATGGCCCGCGCGGCGGTCAGGAACTGGGCGGCGCCCCGGGGGCTGTCGAGATCGACCCCGAAGGCACCGATCCGCTCGAACACCCGGTAGCGCGCCAGCATGGCAGCGTCGAACGGCGCCCGGTTCTCGCGCTTCGGACCGAGCCGGCCGGACAGCACGATAATCACCGCGGCATCCCACCAGGCGGGGTGGTTGCAATAGATCACCAGCGGGCCGGGATGGTCCTGAGCCGGCGGGACGCTCCAGTGCGGCAGGCGCAGCGCGTCGAAGTGACGGTGCAGGTAGCGCTCGAACCACGCCTCCATGAAGCGGCGGATCAGGGGCGAGACCGGGCGCAGGGGCGCGGATGGCGGGGAGGGCACTATCCGGCCCTCCGCGGATCGCTAAATGCGACGCGGGTTTGCCCGCCCGTGCGGGTGAGCGAGGTCACGCGCCGCATCCGCCAGCAAGCGCTTGCGGCGCGGCGCTCTCTCCCCTCCCCCTTGCGGGGAGGGGGCAGGGGTGGGGGTGGTCCAGAAGGCACCGCTGCGCGCGATCCTGCACCACCCCCACCTCCAACGCCTCCCCGCAAGGGGGAGGAGAGGGCGTTGCGCTCTGCCGAAAACGATCCGTGACGATCGGAGCCCGATCGGGATAGCGGCGCGGGTGTCACGCCGAGGCGCGCAGCGTTCCGCGCG
>NZ_JAKSYN010000188.1:0-409 GCF_022829565.1 Methylobacterium sp. J-001 | reverse complement strand
CCCAACAGCGTCGGCGTGATCGAGACGCGGGCCGTGGCCATGTGCATGCACGGCATCCCGGAGCACATACGGTGCGAGAATGGCCCTGAGAAGATGTCCAAGGCGTGGCGCAAATGGGTCGCCAAAGTCGGAGGACAGATCCAGTAGATTGCGCCGGGCTCGCCGTGGGAGCACGGGTACTGCGAGAGCGTCAAGGGCAAGCTTCAGGATGAGTGCCTGAGACAAGCGATCTCCTACTCGCTGAAGGAGGCGCAGATCGTGATCGGCCGTTGGCAAACTACCTACAACCGCGTCCGGCCGCATTCGTCCCTGGGCTATCGGCCGCCCGCGCCTGTCAGCTTCCCGGATCTGGCCTTCCGGCTACCCATGGCAGCGGCCATGCAGTAGCCTCTCAATCGGCTCGGTCCAA
>NZ_JAKSYN010000187.1:0-9788 GCF_022829565.1 Methylobacterium sp. J-001 | reverse complement strand
GGTAGCTGTGGAAGCGCTCGCCCGCCGCCAGAGCGCGGTGGAACACGTCGAGCGTCTCCCGGCGGGTCTCCTTGCCCTGCATGAACCGGGGGCTGAGCCCGATGATGTCGTCGAGTTCGCGCCTGACGAGACGGCCGAAGGCGGCGTTGGCGTAGAGGATAATGGGCCCGGGTGGCTCGATCATCGGATCGGTGACGACGATGCCGACGGTGGCATCGTGGGCGAATGCGCGGATCAATTCGAAGGCTGTCATCGCACGGCAACGCTGCAACTGTGCGGGAAGTGCACGAGCGCTATCCGCCGTCCAGTTCCACCGCCGCACCGACGCTCGAGGCTTCACGGGCGACCCGTAAGGAACTGGCTCACGCTCGCCTGTCATCGCGAGCTTGCCCGCTGCACGCCTTGCGGTGTCCTCGATACGAATAGTGGGCCAAACACGGAACAGTGCGATCCAGGATTGGTTCGCCCTACGATGGAAACCTATGTCGTCGTCCTCGCCGGGTTCGGTGTCCTGGTCCTGCTGACGGCATGGCTGCCGATGGTACTCCGAGCGCTACCGCTGTCCCTGCCCATCTGCTGTGTCGGCGCCGGTGCAGCCTTATCCCTGCTGCCCGTAGTTGCCAGACTGCCCCTGAAGCTTTCCGAACACCTATCACTGATCGAGCATGCGACCGAGGGTGTGGTCATCATCTCGCTGATGGGGGCTGGCTTGAAGATCGACCGGCTGATCGGCTGGCGCCGCTGGGCCGTGACTTGGCGGCTGCTGGGCATCGCCATGCCGCTGACCATCCTAGCGCTGGCAATGCTCGCCTGGGCACTCCTCGGGGTCGGTGCCGCGACGGCTCTGCTGCTGGCGGCATCCCTCGCCCCGACCGATCCAGTCCTCGCCTCCGATGTCCAGGTCGGACATCCCACAGAAGGGGGCGAGGATGAGATGCGCTTTGCCCTGACCTCGGAGGCCGGCCTCAATGACGGGCTCGCCTTCCCGTTCGTCAACCTCGCCATCGTACTCGCCGGTGCCGGCAGTTTCACAGATCTGCCGCTGGGGCACTGGCTGACCATCGACGTGATCTGGAAGATCGTCGTCGGAGCCGCTCTCGGAGGCCTGATCGGACGCGGTCTCGGCTGGCTTATCTTCCACCTGCCGAACGCCTCCAAGCTGTCTCGCACCGGCGACGGCTTCGTGGCTCTCGGGGCGACCTGCCTGACCTACGGGGTCGTACAGGTCGCTGACGGCTACGGCTTCGTCGGTGTGTTCGCTGCCGCACTCGCGCTGCGCGCCTCTCATCACAGCCATGACTACCATCAGAAGATGCACACCTACGCCGAGGAACTTGAGCGCCTGCTGATGATGGTCCTGCTCGTCGGGTTCGGGTTGGCGCTCGCGGCCGGTGGCCTACTCGATGGCCTCAGCCTCTCGGCGGTCGGCTTCGTCGTCCTCGCCCTCCTCGTCGTGCGCCCGCTCAGCGGCTGGATTGGGCTACTCGGCTCGGGATTGCCGGCCGATGAAAAGGCGGTCATCGCCTTCTTCGGCATCCGCGGCCTCGGTACGATGTACTACCTCGCGTTCGCGCTGAACCACGCGCGGTTCGAGGCGCCAGACCTGCTCTGGGCGACAGCCGGGCTAACCGTTCTGGTATCCATCATCCTGCACGGGGTGACGGTGACGCCCGTGCTACGCTTTCTCGATCATCGCAGCGGGCGCGACACGCAGAGCGGACAGGACGAGCTACCGTTCGAGCGTGGCGTTCCATGATCGCAGTCATCACGCGGCCCTGCCCCCGGCCAGCCGGTCGAGCAATCTCTGGAGCGAGGCACTGCTCGGCTTCTGAGACTCATCGACCAAGACGAACAAGGCCTCGCCTGTGACGGCAGTGTGCGGCGGTGGGTTGCTGTGCGGCTCGCCCCGGACATCCGCGTAGCCCACCGGTGTGCCGAAGTTCTCGTTTAAGATGGCCGATACGACGTCCGCCCAGACCATATCGGTGATCTTGACGTCGAAGCGAAGGCACTCGTCACCCTCGCTGGAGAACAGACGCTCGATGATCCATTCGGTGCCAGGCGCGACGATCGCGCGGACGATCATCTCAGGGTAGCCGCGCAGGGGCCTGACGATCGCCGAAGCCCCAGCTCGCTTCAGGCGATCCCGGTTCAGGTCGTCGACGCACTCGGCGACGATGCGCACCTTGATACCCCGCTCACGCAAGCGGTGGATGATGTCGAAGGTACGGCTGTCGGACAGGCGTTCACCCTCTTGCTCGGCCAGGATGACGAGTACTCGGGCATGATCGACACCCGCAGCTTCAAGCGCGGCGGGATCATCGAAGCGACCCTTCAGCTGGACGATGAGCGGATCGTCTTCGAGGTCGGGTGGCAAGCCATCCGGGAAGGCTTCGGTCAGAATCAGGGAAGGCACGCCGGCGAAATTAGCGTGCGAACGGTGCAGCTGATCGAGGAGGCGGCGCAGATAGTCACCCGGCTCGTCGGCCGGAGCGTTCACGAACACGATGTGGTCGCGCATATCCCACCTCCACTCGCCCCGACGCTTGCGTTCACGCCTGAGGATTCGGAACTCGAAGAACGCACCGCCCGCCTGGGTCAGCAGGAAGATACCCGAGAGATAGATCAGGACGATGGTGGAAGCCCGACCAGCCGGCGACTTGGCGGATAGGTCGCCGTAGCCAGTGGTGGTGATGGTGGTGAAGGTTAGCCACACGGCCTCACCTGGGCTTAGGCCCTCAAAGGCGACCATCGCGGCGGCGTGCAGTCCGATCAGAACCAGCAGCCCAACGAGAGCGAAGCGGATACGATTCCGAAGATCGTTAACGACGCTCCGACGGAAGCGGAGGGGTCGGGTCCGGGCCCGCGCTGGACGCATCACTGAGCTCGCTCGCGATTCCTTCGATAGCTGAACGGTTGACCGCCGCTGTTCGTCATATCGCACGCCGGCAGACCCTCACCGCATAGCTCAGCCCGCTCTACGACCCGCGCCGATTCGGGAACTGCCTGAACGGTCGAGGTCGCCCGCTGCCCCCCGGCAGCATTTCTTCGGTCCTGTTTTCCCCGATTCTGACAGGGCTAGAACTTCAGTAGCCGTGCTGGTTACGCTTTTGACCCCTTCCCCTTGGGCAAGTGACGCGAGCGAGGACGATCCAGATTTGGATAGTGGGTCTCGCGCCCGAGCCAGCCGCAGCCAAGCCAGCCATTCTGGCGAGACGATGCGCACGATGTTCGTGTCGTTGCGGAAGCCGGTGATCTGGCGCTCCTCGACGGTCAGCAGGCCCAACCGTGCGGCCTCGCGGATCGCGTTCTTCACGGTCGAACGGCACACGCCGGTGACGGCCGCCATGTTCTCAATCGACAGCCGGCAGTCCTTCCGGCGGGCGACCTCGGCCGCCACGAGGGCGAGGACCGCCTGCTCGGCCAGCGTGAACCGGGCCGCTAGCCCCGGTGGAAGCCGCCCCGAGGCGGCCCAACGACGACGGCGCTCCATCGAGGCATCCGTGCGCGGGCGCGAGCCGACGGCCCTCCTGGGCGATCCTACACGATCCTGGGCGATGCCGGGATCCTCGGCATGGGCGGTCCCCAGATTGGGGGAGCGCAAAACCTGACTGGCAGGCAGGTTATCGCCCCGCCGTGGGGCGGACAGGGTCCGCGCCTCGATCAGCCCGGACAGGCTCTCGGCCTCGGCTTCTGTGACCTTCCCCTCCCCGTAGGCGCGCCACAGCAGCGCCGTCACGGACGGCAGGGTGATTCGGGTCGCGGCCTCGATGGCGCGGCGGATCTCGTCGGCAAACATGGTCCTCGGCCCCGTGAAAGGGCCGCAACAGGTCGTTCCGGGCCGCCCCAGGGGCGTCCGGTCCACAAGGCAAAGCCTCATCGTCGTCGGAATTGGCGTTCCGACTTGACGCCCGGGGGCGTCTCATGGCTTGTGAGGAGTTGCAGCAGGCCTCACAGGCCCTTTTGATTTCGACGGCCCTCCAGTTTGGCGACTGGGGGGCCGTTGGCTTTTCAGGGGTCGACTTGCGGCGGCGTGGTCTCCTGATGCTCCCGGCGACTCGCACAGAGCGCGCGCCAGCCGGACATGGCATGTCGGCTGGACGGCACGGTTAAGTCAACGTCAGGGAATGATCAGCGCGACCATGCACGGCAGACTTCCGACCGTCGCCGACCTGCGCAGGACCGGCCGCATCAGCAGCCACGAGATCGTCGCGGCGATCGATCTGTACATGCGGGACCCCGCGGCTGGCCCCTACCGCTTCGCCAGCGGACACAGCCTCGACGTCGCCGCGCTCGTGGCCTCGACGATCAGCCTCGCGGAGGTCGCGAACCGAGCCGGCCCGCAGGAGAAGACGTTCAGAAACGCGGTTGCCGCCGTCGTCATGGCGGCGCATCCGACCCCAGCGTGATGCTAGGTTGCTCTGTTTCTGTCGATACGCGCGTGTCGATCCGATGCTCGACCCAGGCACGGGCTGCTTTTTCGGTCGGAAGATCCTTGTATTCCTCGTACAGCAGCGGCCATCCTGAATTTGGACGATAAGTGCAAGCCCTTACTCCATTGAGTTTAAGTGGACTTATGGACCCGAGCAGGATGCCATCCGCGCCGATCTCGGCCTGCGTGGTGGGGGACAGCAGGTGCCAGGCCTCAGCCGGCGTGAACGGCAGCGGCATGCGGGACCAGAGCGCGGCGTGGTCGGGCAGGCGGGCGGTGTTGTCGCCGCGGAGGGCGGGGCTGCTGGCAAAATAGGGGGTCGAGGCCGCGGCGGGCGCAGCGCTGGCCGCGAGGAGGCCGGCGGCGAGAGCGCGGCGGTTGATGCGGGCGGTCATCTGCGCGGCTCCTCAGTGCGCGGCCATGTGGCGGGCCATCTTGGCGGCGCGCCACGCGGCGGTGAGGCAGACCGACATGGCCTCGGCCCAGGTGCCGCCGAACCGCTCCTGATGGGCGCGGGCGGCGGAAGCGGCGGCCGACATGATGGCGCCGCGGTCGAACTGGCCGGCGGTGAACAGCGGGCGCCGCGTGGTACGCACCGTCATGTCGATGCGGGCCTTGGCGGACAGGAGACCGGGGGCGATCGCCGGGCGGCTGTCGTGCAGGCCGCGGGAGAGGGTGTTCCAGGAGACGGTGCGGTGGGACATCGAGGCGTCCTGTCATATGATTTCGTTGAAAATAAGATTTTTGATATGACCGTCGCCTGTCAACGCCTTTGGTGGTTGATTGACGAAAAAATATGACGCGCTATCCTGCGCTCATGCTTACCCCTGCCCTGTCTCGCGCCGCGCGCGCTCTGTTGGATTGGTCGCAAGAACAGCTCGCCGAGGCATCGCATCTCGGGCTGTCGACGATCAGGGATTTCGAGAGGGGCCGGCGTGTGCCCAGCCACAACAACCTGGCGGGGATCGAGCGCGCGCTGCGGGATGCCGGGATAGAGTTTACCCCGGAGAACGGGGGCGGCGCTGGCGTTCGCTTCAGGAACCGAGCGGACGGGACGCAGGTCGAGCACTAGACTCGGCGATCAGCCAACGCTCTCTCTCTCGGCCTAGTGATGATCACCGCCTACGCCACCCTCTCGGGACGACCAGCCCCGATGCCGTAGGCCTGTAGCCAGTCAGCGGTGGCGGCAGCATTTCAATGAGTTTGCCTGGATAGGCTCGCTTGAATAGGTCTGGGAACGGCAACCCACCGTATATCTCCCAGTCCGCGCAGGCCATGACGCAGACGTAAAGTCCTTCATGAAATTGAACTAGGGCAAACACTATCGAGAAATCGTCGGTGTTGTACCGATAGATAAACTGCGGGTTGGAGTGCTGCCTGCCCTGAACGAGTTTCTTGTCGAGCGGCATGATGCTGACGAGTGATTTCGCCGTCTCGAACGCCAGGCCTGCGTTGAGGAAAAATGCGGTTCTCATGCCCCCGATCATCGGGATGCCGTAGCCGCAGTGCTCTCGGAACAGGGCCATCCCGAGCTTCGCCGCGAACACGGCGAGGTAGGCGTCTGTCCGTGGCCCGCTACGCGTCTGAAGCATCCGACGCATAATGCCACCAGGGCCGGGGACAACGACAATTTCCTGGAAGCGCTCGAACTCCTCCACAACACCAGGAGCGGTCGTCCGCAGGGATCCCCGAAGGCGAGCAGCTTCTACCAGTCGCCAATCGATCGCACCCGGCCTGGGGGAGAAGCGCGCGACAAATGCTGCGACCGTGTCCGCCCCGCGTGTCCCGTTGTTGCAGGACTTGCAGGCTGCGAACTCCATCCCCTTTAGCCGCTGCTGGTCCTTGAACATGCCGATGGGCGGCATGTGCTCTATGTGCATGGTCTCGGCTGTGACGGGCGTATCGCAGTAGATGCACCGGTCATCGGTCTCGGCCAGCCGCTGCCGCAGCTTCGAATGCGCGCTGTCCTTCCTTCGGCTCTCGCTCACGTCTGGCGCTCCTTGCGCCCAGTATAACCTAATGGCTGCGACCGGCGTCTCACTTGGGATGCCGCGGACACCATAGGCTTGTGCGAGCGAGCCAGATGTTGGGTAGGAATGGTTGGAGGCCGGGGCCCGGAGTCGAACCGGACGTGCGGAACTTTGCAGGCTCCTGGCTGGACACTCACCCACCTGGCCATCGCCTTTTGACCATGACGCCTGTGCAGCCTCAAGGTCGCGCGATGAGGGATCCTCAGATGGCTGCCAAGAAGCTTAGCGAGCCCCTACCGACCATGACCCCCGGCCTAGAGTTCATCCCCGAGAACGGCGGCGGGGCCGGGATCCGGTTCCGGGAGCGGAAGGCGCTATGACGCGCATCAGCAACGACAAACAGTCTGCACGACATCACCCCAAAGCGATGCCGCACTGGTTGGTGTTCGTGATCAGCGTCCTGGCCCTCAGCGTGCCGATCGCGGGCTTGCTGTTCATGGTGTGGCTGGCCGTAGTGAGGCCGGGGGACTTCGTCGTCAGTCTCGTCGAGATGGCCTACATCGTGGTCGCCACCATCCTGATCGCTGCCGTCATGGCGTCCTACGTGCACCGAAAGCAGCGACCGCTCCCATGACGGGCTCGTCAATGAACGACGAGGATCGTGAATTCGAGCACTCCCCACTATCGGGATCGTTCACCCGCGACGATGAGACGGTCGACGTGGAGATTTATCGGTTCGCGGGTACGCAGGATCCCTGGCAGCTGGCCGTCGTACACATGTCGAGCGGCAGCACCGAATGGCAGGAGCGGTTCGCGACGGAGCAGGACGCCTACTGCGCGTTCGCAGAGGCCGTAGAGAGGGACGGGATCGCATCGTTCGGCGCGACCACTACTACCAGAACGATGCAATGACCCATCCGCTGCCTCGTGAAAGAGGCGTTGAACGCGAAGTGGTCGTCGTCAATCCACGGCGTCAAATCAGTCATAGTGAAAGTTACGCTCGATAGCGCACATATCTCAATTATAATGGCCCAGATTTACTGGGATTTATTGACCGCTGACCCGAATTATAGGGCGCTTCTTGTTCCACCGTGAAAGGAAATGAATTATTTCTATACTGATTTATAAGCAAAGTTGCCCATCCAGATAAAGCAACGAGAAGCATGGTCAATTTCCAGTTGCGATCTGTATTTTCTTTCTGCCGCTCTTTCCGAGCAATTAGAGCCACTCGCTCACTTGAACTTTTCATGATAACAAATAGTTTTAATATTCTTTCGTAGTCATCTCCGTCAATTCTGTTATATATTGCGTCTCGTAGCTTGTTTCTATCGGAGCGGGACTCAGCGATTTGTTCCTGGATACCTGAGATCAGCCCCAAAACTTCCAGGTAATCAGGAAAAGTTTCGTGGAGGCGCTTGGGGCCAACCTTCTTTTCAAGCTCATCAAACCAACTAGTTACGAAATTCAGCATTGCATCAATTGCGTCATGCTTTGACTTGACGCAGTCTTCTGTGGCGTCTGCCAGATAATTAGCTACCCGCGACCTTTTTTCAGTGTCATTAGCAATGTCGAAATTCAGAACGATCTCAATCGAGTCGATAATTTTTCGACCAGCATAGCGTAGCTCGAAAATAGCCGCCGCAACAATCTCGTTCCCACGAACTTGTTCAGCGCGTTTGATGCGCTGCTCGGCAATATTCCATTGTGTGATGAGGCCCACAAGGGACCTATCAAGCTCAGGATCAAGCATTGGTTGTGGTGGGGCGGAGCGGAGGGAGCGAGCCTATAGCACCCTAGCGCGCACTGCGCACCCGATCTCGCCACTTAGAATTGATGGCGCGGGCACGATCTGTCTCGCTCCGCTGCTCATCGGGCATGAGTATACGGCCGTTCTGAGCGGAGATGTTCCCACGCGCAAAACGTCCGACCGTCTTTTTTACAACGCGCAGCCATTCGGAACGGGCTTCCGCCCGAACGGCGCTCGATATCCGAGCCATAAAGGTCCTGCCTATCATCGGACAGTCCTCAAGGCGGTGGTTCCAGCGCCGCCTTGAGGGGCGGCGCCGTACCACAACCTAGATATTTGGTCCAGTGGACGCCAGCCGATTGTGCGCCTTATCCCCGGCCAGCGTGAATGGCAAAGCTTGTAAAAGCGTTGCAGCTACTGAGGGTTGTGGAAAGCGAGCGACTCAGCCTGAATGACGACCGCGCGTAGCAAATTATTAACTCCCTGCGGTTGTGCCATCGTAGGCCGCCGCGACATCGCCTAAGCTACCGCCAACTGCGCGTTCTGCGGCGCCAGGCTGCGATCTCGACAGGCGCCCTGTGGCAGCTATCCTGCCGCCATGCGCACAGCCCTCGCCGCCCTCGCCCTCGTCGTCGCTGCCGGTGAGGCGTAGGCTGCCGAGCCGGTGGCGGTGCCAAAGTTCAAACCCAACACCCTCTACCCTGATGCTCGGGCTTCGCTTCTTCAGCTCGGCTGGAGGCCTGCCACTGTGCCACCGTCAAGCCGAGTATGCGAGCGTCGCGAGGATACCTGCGAAGCCTACCCAGAGGCTGAGACCTGTGCGACGTTCGGAGCCGCGGCGTGCTCGATGCTCTGGAAGCGCGGCGAGCAGCTCATCAGCGTCATGACGATTGGCGACACTGACATCCTGGTTCGGTCCGCGTCTTGTCGATCAGGCTGTTAGGTACCCCGCGGAGAGCGTCACGATTGAACGACCTGCAGCTACGGAAGAGGCGGCGCACCCCATTAAGAGCGCGCCGCAAAGTTAGCTCGTGGTCTCATCAACGAGCAGGCGCCCAGGGCAAAGTCCAGGCCATGAAAAAATTCGCTCCGTTGAACCGGGCGGGCTTCCAGTCTCGGACAAAGGTGTCACTGCGGAGTCCGAGGCTGGCGTGCGCTTATCATGTGACAGATCATGACAGGGGCGTTACTGCCCGCCGGTGATCGAGTTAGCGCCGAGACCCTCGCCGCTGCACCCAGGTCATCGACGGTCGCCGCATGCGATGACGCCGCATTCGCACGTTGGTGAGCATATCGGAAGGCGAAGAGACACCGGCTACGGGGCCAGCCGGCACGGCGGCGGCCGGAAGGCTGAAGCCAACCAGGCCGGCACCGGCAAGCGCGGCCAGAATGAAGATACGCATGAGGATCCTCCGTGCCTCAGCGCAGGAGGATCGCGTCGGCTATAGGGAAGCGTTGAGGTCCGTCCCCGGTTCAGTAGCCGCGCCCACCCACGACATCGTCCGCTGCGGTTTTCGCACTACGACCGTTGCCGACCCTCCAGGACGATCAGCAGGGCGATGCAACATTCATAGAAGCAATAAAAGTAAACTAGGTCGGCGCTTGATTGAACGAATGATTAGTATTGCGCTAATCATAC
>NZ_JAKSYN010000182.1:0-15326 GCF_022829565.1 Methylobacterium sp. J-001 | reverse complement strand
AGGTGCAGGTAGTTCGGCGCGAAGCTACAGAAGGCCTTCAGCCGTTCGACATCGAGGATGGTGAGCACCCGGCTCTTGAGGTGGATCAGGCCGAGCGCGCGCAGCTCCCGCAGGGTCCGGTTCACGTGCACGTCGGACAGGCCCATCGTCTCGGCGATCTCGGTCTGCGTCAGCGGGAACGCGTAGCTGTTATGGGTAACACGTCCGACCGCTTCCAGGCGCATGAGAAGTTCGCACAGAAGGTGGGCAATGCGCTGACCTGGGGCACGTCCACACATGTTGACGAGCCACTCACGCAGGACGGCACCGTCGACCAGAGAGCACCACCAGAAGGCCCGCGAGATGCTCGGGTGATGGGCCGCGAGCTCGTCGATAGCCTTGCGCGGGACATCCACAACCTTGCATGCCGAGACCGTGCCGATGTTGTGGTCCATCACGTCGAGGATGAACACGTTCAGGTCGCAGAAGTCGCCCGGCACCAGAAGGGCCATGATCTGGCGCTGGCCGTCCGAGAGCATCTTGTAGCGGCACGCGAAGCCATCGAGGATCAGCAGGACGTTGTCGGGCTTGTCGCCTTCCTGGATCAGATCCTAGCGCGCACCGACCTGCCGTACCTTGAGCGCCAGCCCGTTCAGGGCCCAGCGGGCCTGGTCGGACAAAGGCTCGAAGCTCTCAAGCTTCCGCGTCAGCGCCTGCTGCATCGGACCGCCCTCATGGGTGAGAGAACGAATTTGCGCCCGGAAGGTGCCCCTCGAAAGAACACTCGGCCAAGCGGCCGCGATCCTGCGGAGGCAGCACGGGCGCAATCTCGAGTTTCCCCGCCCTGACCGGGAACGGATGATCAGCACCCAAAAAGGTCCCGCCACCCGAACCGGGCGACGGGACTTGAGTGCACTCGGGTCGGAAGAAGCCGTGCAAGCTATAAAGGGGCAAGGAACGCTCGCGCAGCCAACTGCGCTCACATCATCGCGGCAACAGCCAGACACTCATGCCAACGGATGGAAAAACCCATCTGATCAAAAGACAGGATTTGTCGAGGTTCGGCCTGAGTCGCGTCGTGCAACAGGGCGTTCAAGACTGGCATCCCGATAAACGTCGAGCTGATAGCTATGCCCACGGTGCGCGAACAAAGCAGAGGTACTGGGAAGTGAGAGCGATAGGAGGAATGAATGCCTCAGTAACCCATCTTATGACCGAATACGTAGATAATTTCCGTCTATCATAGGGATTATCATCAGTTGGTTTGATGCAGGCGCTGATGACTGGGAAAGCTGCGCGCTTCCACCTGCGGTGCAGAGTGAAGCAATATGCCGTCAGCTCCCGACCAACACGCCATGACGATGCTTATCCGCAAGCTGAAGAGCATCGCACCCCTCTTGGATACGGATCGCCGGGCCATCGAGAGCCTGCCAGTTCGGATACACAACCTCGACGCCCGGCAGGACATCGTGCGCGACGGCGACAAGCCCTCGCATTGCTGCTTGATCATCGACGGCTGGGCCTGCCGCTACAAGCTTCTCAGCCAGGGCAAGCGGCAGATCCTGTCGTTTCACATCGCGGGCGACATCCCGGATCTCCAGAGCCTGCACGTCCCCACTATGGATCACAGCCTCGGCACGCTGACCAAAGCCACCGTGGCCTTCATTCCACACGACAGTCTGAGGGAGCTGACGGTACGCCACCCTGGCATCGCGGCGATCTTCTGGCGCGACACGTTGATCGATGCGGGGATCTTCCGCGAGTGGTTGGTCAGCATGGGACGGCGCTCGGCCTTCGAGCACGTCGCCCACCTGTTCTGCGAGCTGTATCTGAAGCTGCAAGCGGTAGGGCTGGCCGGGAACTACCGTTGCCCGCTGCCGGTCACCCAGGCGGATCTCGCCGATGCGCTGGGGCTCACCACCGTGCACGTCAATCGTGTGATCCAGGAGATGCGCGGCAAGACGCTGCTTACGCTCCGAAACCGCACGCTGGCGATCGAGGCCTGGGACGAACTTTTGCGGATCTCCGAGTTTGACCCGACATACCTGCATCTGGAGAGACGGGCGGCCGCATGACCCTTCGCCTACAGCCGGTGCAGGTCGCCACCGGCAGCTACGATATCGACGGGCAGTTGGTCTTCGCTGACGGCTTCCTGACCGCAGTCTTGGTGAAGCTCTCGGGCTATCACGAGGACATGGCCGGGATGTGGTTCCTGGAAGCGGGCTTCGGGTGGGTCGATACCCCAACTCGACCCACCTTCGCCGAACTCGATGCTGCGCAGACCTGGATCGAGGAGCAGTTGGCGCGCGCGGCTTGAGCCCCCACTAGATCTCGGTCCGCCCTCGACGAGACTGCGCTGTCCCGTGCAAGCGCTTCACCTGGGGTGAGGCCAACGGGTCGGCCTCAATCGCGAGGTCGGCGGGCACCGCATCCACGGGCGCGATCCTCGTTTCATCTCCGAGGAGATCGGAGACGGTGGGCTTCCAGCGAGGAGGCAGGGCTGCCGTGCGCCGGTCTGCACGTCCTGCAATGGACGCTGAAGCAGCCGCACGATCACGGGCCGTTCCGGCGCATGCTCAAGCACTCGCATTGCGCACAACCATCTTCTTGGAGCGATTTTGCGATCTTTTGATGCGCACCGATCAAACGCACAATATCTTATCTTGATCCATGTCGTTTTATATAGATTTAAGACTGTACATGATGGCAATCGAATATTACAGCATCAGCGCTGAGAGCCAGCGAGCTCCCGCTTGCGTAAGGGCTTGACATCCGATGCCACATTTTTTCTTCGACACCGATGACGGCGATTTCCGGTTTGAGGATGATGAGGGTTTCGAATTGCCGAGCCTGGAAGCCGCTCGCATCGAAGCATTAGATGCCTTGCCAGATATGGCCCGCAACAAGCTTCCGGACCGGGATCATCACACGTTTTCGGTTCGGGTGCGCGATGAGGGCGGGACGGTGATCTACTCCGCCTCGCTCGACTTGGTCGGTGAGTGGCATGTCCCACACGCCATCAGCCCGTGATCGGATCGTGCACTGGGCCGAGCCCTCATAGCCGATCGTCATCGCGCCGCTGGCGTACCTCTAGTGACGGGGCAAGAACTGAAACTTGATCGTCTCGCGCCTCGTAGAAGGCAGATGGCTCGTAAGCATCGGCTCCCGATGTCGTACCTTACCTATCGGCCCAATCGTGTGAGTGTAGTGCCGTGCACCACCCATGCGGGATGCTTCCGATGGACCATTACCTCGGCTGATGGTCAGCGATCGGAACAATCGTCCTACTCCTATGCGACGGCAGCCGGGGCGCGGGCGATCGGCAATATGCGGCTGCGTGAGATCAACGCGAAGGTGTGACCACCTCTCGGCTTTGAACCGATCGTGCACAATCGCCGGTTGCTACGCACTCGCGGCGGCCTCTCTGGCCCGTGCACCGAGCTGTCCGCCGCGCACAGCCGGCTGCTCCTCACATTGGGGCCGCCGTCACGCAATTCTATGAAGCCGCGATACGCCCGACGGAGCAGCGCCAAGCACACTATCCAGCACGTCGGGCGCTCCAGCCGCCACTGCACTCGACCAATCCGCCCGACGTGCGCCAAGTCCCGCTACCGCTGCCCTTCGGGTGAGGCTACCGGCAATCGGCACCTTGCTGAAGCCTTTGGTGATCGTGGCCTGTACAGAACCGTTTGCAGACACGCCGCCGTCGATGTCGATCTTATTGCCGGGGACCGAGGCGTCACCGTCTTTGATCTTTACCTGATAGCTCGTGCTGGCTGAACACGGACCTTGAGCGGTCGCAGCGACAATAGTCCATGAGCCATCGTACAGGTTCGGTACCCGAACCTTTTTCGTGGCAGCATCGGCCGGACAGAGGAGGGTAGACAACAGGGTAGCCGACAGGATCGAGACGGGGATACGCGTCATTGACAGCTCCGACGGTCGCGCCGCCGGGGTTGACCAAGCCTTAGAAAAAACGGCGGCACTCGTCAGATAGCTTCAGACCAAATCAATGATGAACCACTTGATCGGCCAAGCTTATCGTTAAACTAACCCAGATTAATAATTCGTTTGTTTAAAACCGAATTGGCGCCTTGTACGTTGTAAGGCATTTATTTTTGCATCGATTATCGAAACTCTTTCGTCATCGAGCCCGTAATGGACCGCTGGCGCCCGGATTGGGTGTCGCACGGGGCATGGAGTTCCAGAGCCTGATTGGCTGTCGAGCTAATATGCCCGCCGAACTCAGGAGACCATAATGAAAAAGACGACCTTCGCTCTCGCTGCGGCAACTTTGCTTAGCAGCCTCACGCTCGGCGTCGGCAACGTGTCGGCAGCCCCGATGTCCGTCAACGGACTCCAGTCTAATGCCGGCATCACGCAAGTCCGCATGATGCACGGCGACCGAATGATGATGAAGAAGCGCATGATGCATAAGAAAATGATGCGCCGGCGCATGATGATGAAGCACGGCATGTGATTTCGAGGCGCCCTGCGCTTCCGGAGGTCCCGATCCAGGGGCCTCCACCCTTGTCGAAATCCGCCCCGAGGAAGTCCGTTTGCCTTGAACCTATCCTTGCCAGAGGGTCTGTAAGCCAGCCTGATGCAACCGGCTGGGACCAACCGTCAGGCTGCATCCCGGCCTCGCGCACATCCCTACCGCACCGCGGCGGATAATCCTGAAATGGGTTCGCGCTGAGCCACAGGAATGTGAATAGGCGTCGAAGCTTGGGTCAGACGCAATCTCGATGCAGGGCGGCTCATGGTGTGCCGATCAGCCGAGCTTCGATCATGTCGAGTTTGGCACGGCCGAACATCTGCCGATTCACGAGCTTCAGGCGGGTGATCTGCCCTTCGGTCTGGCCGTTCGACCATGGTTGCGTGAGAGCTGCAGCGACAGCCGCCTTGTCCTTGAGCAGGCCGCCGGCGAAGGACGCTAGAAGGCTTCGGGCCGCGGCCTCGATCCAGGTGTCGAGATCCAGTCGACCCCGTGCGCAGATCATGGCCTGGAAGCGCGACAACAGGGCCCTTGCCTCGTCGAGCATCGGCACCTCCACCTCGATCGTCGCCACGAGGACGGCTTCGGCCTTCGTCAGGCTGTCCCGCCCCGTCGTCATCAGCCGGGAGAGGATCCGTGCTGACGGCACCTTGCTGGGCGCGCCCTCCGGCGCCCGCTCACTGCGTCGCCTCCGCGTCGCCCATTCCCCGACCACCCGCAAGCTGCCGGTGAACCCGTTCGCGCGAAGCCGACGCCAGAGTTCGGCCCCGTTGCGACAGCCGGCCGCCCATTCGGCATCGAGCCGGGGCAGATGGGCATCCAGGCTGCTCTGGCGGGCGCGGAAGACGTCGCCGGTCAGACCGCGAAGCACGTCGCGCACGAGCTTGCGACTGTGCCCGGTCGTCCGGGCAATCTTCTTGATCGGCATGCCCTGTCGCGACAGAGCCAGGATCGCCTCGCCCGTCGCCTTCCTCCGAAGATAGCGGTCGTACTGCAGGCGCTCGGCGCAGGTCAGACGTTCGGGATCGACCGTCGCGGCTCCCATAGCGATGCGGATGGCGGCCATCGACTTGCGCACGGCGTCGAGGAAGGCGGCGCTGGCGTTCTCCATCAAGTGCCATCGGTCAGCGACCTGGATCGCCTTGGGGAGCGCCCGCGTCGTAGCCTCGCCGTAGCAACCACCGCGGTCGCGGGCGACGACGGTAATCTCGGGATGGGCCGCAAGCCACGCCTCGACGGTGCTGCTCTCCCGATCCGGCAGCAGGGCGATGACACGCCGGCGTTCCAGGTCGCAGACCAGCGTGCCGTAACGCTGTCCCCGCCGGAAGGCCCAGTCGTCGATGCCGATCACGCTCGGATGCTCCACCGGACGGACGGCACGGCGGCGCACGGTCCGCAGCACCGTATCCCGACTGGCCGGGACCATGAGCCGTCGGGCGAAGCTGGCTGCGGGTCTACCGCCGAGGGCAACGCCGAGATGATGCACGATGCAGTCGAGCCGAGCCGTACGCCGGGCATAGGCGGCGGCAAGGTCAGACCCGAGCCGCTCGGCGAAGATCTTGGTCCGGCAGTCCGATCCGATGCAACGGAAACGACGGACGCGGATATCGAGCGCGACGCGTCTCCCGGCAACCGGCAGGTCCGACAGGGTGCGGGTGTAGTGGCTATGGATTCGAGACGAGGTCCGATCGCAGCCCGGGCATCGGGCGGATGCGGCGACTGGCCGGGCTGTGATGGTCAGCACGGCGCCGACCTCGACATGATCGATGACGAGGCCGCACGGGATGACGGCACCAGCATGCAGACTGCGAGACATGACAGGATCTCCGACGACGAAAGCCGAGATCCATCAACCCGCCTGCGCCGAATGTGAGTCAGACCCGAAGCTTCACCCCTCTCGGAATCGGGTTCAATGCGTTGAGATATGTGCTGAATTTTACTTCGAGGCGCGGTCACGGTCGGCGCCGATCGTGACCCCGCCTCTATCTCGATTTTCGCATTTTGAAGAGAGCGTTAGCTGAGTTTTTGCCGGGGTCATGCTTCGAAGCCGATTCACAGCATAAGGTGCAAACCAATTCACCCCACGGATAGAGGAGATCCACAAAGGCAGGTTGTGGATACGGAATCGAAGAAGAGCTGCCGACAAGCGGCTGGCGACTTCCACCGATCACCCCGAGCGAGAATCCGCGCGGGTGGTGGGGCGGGGCGAGCCATGCGGTGAGGGTCTGCGGTCGGACGGTATGACGAACGGAAGCCGATGGTCGTTTTCCGTATCAGCCTACGCTTCTGCGGCAAGGCAGTTGATCGGAGAATTGTGGCATCCGCAGATGCGGGAAGGTGCAGCGTTCCGTCAGATTGCACGCTCCATCCTGAGCGAGACGTCGGGAAATTATCAAATGACGGATTTGTCGACGACGAGGTAATGGGCTTTATCCCGCGAGCGAACACGCAATTAGTGGTTGAGGCTGGATGCAGCAGGTAAGAATAACCGTCATTTGATGTGATTGCGTCTGTTTGGCGCTGCATATTGGTCAATTGGTTCGATATAGACGGGAATAAACCATTAATTAACGAATACACTCAATATTATTGTCTAATCTCGCCGCCGACTATAGTGCGATGACTGTTTTTATTCCTGCGAGAAGCTGAATGATGCGCCTCCAACTCTCCCTCAAGGCGGCACTCTCGGCCGCCTTCGGCCTGCTCGCCCTCATCGCTGCCGGCCAGGGCGCACTCTCGAACGTCAAGCTCGCAGGGATCCGTCACTCCGTCGCCGAGGTTGCGGCGAACTGGCTGCCGTCCGTCGTCGCTGCTGGTCAGATGCGAGAGCTAGCCTCCGAGGTCCGGATCAAGCAGCTGCGTCTGCTCATATTGTCCGACACGCCAGCTCATCTGGCCGAGAACGAGGCCAAGCTCGCCACAACCCATGAGAAACTTGCTCAGGCACGAAAGACCTACGAGCCACTGATCTCCTCAAAGGAGGAGCGCGCTCTCTATGATGCCTTCGCCTCTGCCTGGCGACGCTTCGAACAGGTAGATGCCGAGATGCGGCGCCTGATGGAGGCCGGTCAGCAACCGGCTGCTCTCAAGCTGATGAGCGCACCCGAGACCGCAAACCTCTACGACGAAGCCCGCGCCGATCTCTCGCGCGACGTCACCCTGAACGAGCAGGGAGCTCGTCGCGATGCTGACGCGGCCATGTCCGAAGCCGATGCCGCCTCACTGGCCGCCTACATCGCCGTGGTACTGGCACTCGCCGCCGCTTGCGCCGCCGCTGCCTTTGGACTGCTGCGCGTCTCTCGTCCGATCCAAACCATGACCCAGGCGATGGGTGTGCTCGCCGGCGGCAACGCAGAAGCCGAGGTGCCGTATCGTGCGCGCCTCGATGAGATCGGCGCGATGGCCTCTGCCGTGCAGGTGTTCAAGGACAATCTGATCCGCACCCGTCAGCTAGAGGCTGAAACCGCGCAGGCGCGACTGGCCGCCGATGAGCAGCGCAAGGCCGGCATGCGCCAGATGGCTGACAGCTTCGAGGCCGCAGTCGGTGGGATCATCGGTCTCGTGTCCGCTGCCGCAACCGAATTGCAGGCTACGGCCGGGTCAATGGCGGCGATGGCGGGTGAGACCTCCGCCCAGTCCGGCGCGGTGGCAGCCGCGGCTGAGGAGGCCGCCAGCAACGTCAACACCGTGGCGGCAGCAGCGGAGGAGCTCGGTTCATCCGTCCAGGAGATCGGGCGGCAGGTCGATGGATCGGCTAGCCTCGCGCACCTCGCGGTGGTCGAGGCCGACCAAACCAGCGCCTTGGTGCAGGAGCTGAGCAGCGCCGTGGCACGCATCGGCGATGTGGTTGGCTTGATCTCGAACATCGCGGGACAGACCAACCTGCTAGCGCTCAATGCTACGATCGAAGCCGCACGTGCCGGTGCCGCGGGCAAAGGCTTCGCGGTGGTGGCCTCCGAGGTGAAGGCCCTGGCCGAGCAAACCGCCAAGGCTACGAATGAGATCTCAGGCCAGATCGCCAAGGTCCAGGCCTCGACCAGCCAAGCGGTTACGGCGATCGGCGGCATCACCGGGCGGATCCGCGAGATCAGCGGCGTGGCGACCTCGATCGCGGCGGGCGTGGAGGAGCAGGGTGCGGCGACCCAGGAGATCGTCCGCAATGTCAGCCAGGCGGCGATGGGGACGGGTGAGGTGACGAGCAACATCTCGGGCGTAGCTAGTGCTGCGGAAGAGACAGGGGCAGCAGCGAGCCAGGTACTGGATGCATCCTCCGAGCTATCGCGCCAGTCCGAGCACCTCGCGGCCGAGGTCGGGCGCTTCCTCGCCACTGTCCGGGCGGCGTGAGGCCGTCATGGCCGAGATCCGCACCATGACACCTCAGATCAGCGTCGAGGGCGCGCGTCGGCTGAGCGCTTCTCTGGCTGAGAAGATCGAGCAGGGCGTCACCGGCCCGCGTGGGGCGCAGATCCACAGCTTAGGCCTGTCGTTGGAGACACTGGTGGGGGCTCTGATCCATGAACTCGTGCAGATCGGCGCGAGCGATGATTTGAACGATTGCCTCACCAAGGTTGAGCGGCTCGCTGCTCTTGCCCGCGCCTACCCCGATCCGAATGTCGGCGCAGCGCCCGACATGGAAGGTGACCTCATCCGCTGACTCCGCCGCGCTCACCCGTTCGATCCGGAGCCCTCCCGTGCGATCTACACCCGTACAGAATGACGAGGAGGCTCGGCTTCAGGCGCTGGCCGAGCACGAGATCCTCGATGCCGAGCCAGACCCGTCGCTCGCCCACATCGTCGAACTCGCCGCCCGCCTGCTCGGCGCACCGGCTGCCTTCGTTTCCTTCGTCGATCGGGACCGGCAGGTCTTCCACGCCAAAGTCGGCCTAAGCCTGTGCGAGACCGACCGCGACGTCGCATTCTGTGCTCGGACGATCGCGCAAGCCGACATCCTCGTCGTGCTCGACGCCTCCCAAGATCCACGGTTCCGCGACAATCCCCTGGTCACCGGCGCCCCGTTCATCCGCTTCTACGCAGGCGTGCCGCTACGTACCGGGGACGGGCATGCCATCGGTACGCTCTGCCTCGCCGGTCCCAAACCGCGACGTTCCTTCACAGGCCGAGACCGGCGTATCCTCGTCGACCTCGCCCGTCTCGTGCTGGATCGGCTGGAGTTGCGCCGCGTCGAGGCGGCCCGGCGAGCGACTCAGTTGCGCTTCGAGCACATCGCCGAAACCTCGTCCGACGCCATCATCTGCGCGGACGAGCTGGGGCGGGTGAGCTTTTGGAGCGCGGCTGCCGAGCGCTTGTTCGGACATACGGCGCTCGAAGCTCTGGGCCAGTCCATTGCAATCCTGGTGCCCGATCGAATGTGCGGCGGACACGAGGGTGAACTGCGCCGTATCGCGCATGGGACGGCGACAGGGCTAATCGGTCGTACCGTCGAACTCATCGGACGGCAAAAGGACGGCAGCGAATTCCCAGTCGAGCTGTCTTTGTCCTCCTGGATCGAGAATGGCCACGCAGCCTTCGGGGTGATCGTGCGCGATGTCAGCCAACGGCACGTGTTCGAGGAACGCATGTTCCGTCTTGCGCATCTCGATCCCCTCACTGAGCTGCCCAACCGAGCAGTTCTGCGCGGTCGGATAGGGGCCGCGATCCTGGAAGATCGTCCAGCGACGGTGCTGATGCTCGATCTCGATGGCTTCAAGGAGGTCAACGACGCGCACGGGCATGCCGTGGGCGATGTCGTTCTTCAGCTGGCGGCAACTCGCCTGCGTACCTGCATCGACACCATGGGCGTAGTGGCACGCTATGGTGGCGACGAGTTCGCAGCCGTACTTCCCGGCGTCGGTAACCCCGTGGTGGCGACTGCCACCGGCCAGGCGGTGATCGAGGCCCTCGCTGAGCCTTACCATGTCGATGACCTCGTCGTGCGTCTCGGTGTCAGCGTTGGCATCGCCCTGAGTCCCGCTCATGGACAGCGCGAAGACGAGCTACTGGCTTGCGCCGATGCCGCCCTTTACCGTGCGAAGGTAGATGGACGCGGACGCGTCTGTCTGTTCACGCCGAACTTGCGCGAGGTCGCACAACGTGAGCGGACGTGCCGCGACGGGCTACGTAGCGCCATCGAGAACGGCGAGTTCGTACTGCATTACCAACCGCAGGTAGACTTATCGGACGGTGCACTCGTCGGCGCCGAGGCCCTGATCCGGTGGCAGCATCCTGAACTCGGTCTGCTCATGCCCGCCGCGTTCCTAGAGGTGCTCGACAACGGTCCTGATGCAGCTCGGGTCGGTGACTGGGTTCTGCGCACCGCCTGCGTCCAGGCACAGGCTTGGCGGCAAAGTGGCCTGCATCCCTTCCGGATTGGGGTGAACCTCTGCGCGGCCCAATTTCGAGATGGTGATTTGGTTGAGCGGGTTGCAGCCGTGCTAGCAGAGACTGGACTGCCGCCTGACAATCTGGAGTTGGAGATCACCGAGACGATCATCCTGCGTCACGACCCAAGGTTAGTCGCCACGCTGCAGGCCTTACGCACCCTGGGCGTCGGCATCGCGTTCGACGACTACGGTACAGGCTACGCCTCGCTTAGCCTGCTCAAGCGTTTCCCACTGACGCGGCTGAAGATCGATCGTAGCTTCGTGAGTGGTCTATGCACTGATCGGCGGGATGCGGCGGTCGTGCGGGCGGTAATCAATTTGAGCCGCAACTTCGGTCTCGAAGTGATCGCCGAGGGTGTTGAGACCGAAGAGCAGCGCCAGCGCTTGCTCTCGAAGGGCTGCCCAGAGGCACAGGGTTATCTATTCGGACGACCGTTGCCCGCAGCGGAGTTCGCTGCACGTTTCCAGGGGCGTGAACAACATACGCGCCAACCATCGACTGCAGCGTAGCTGAGCGTGCAGAACACCAAGTTGTGCCAGCATTTGTCCGAGATTTGGGACATGTCGACGGTGGGATTGCCCCTGTTTGGTGGCTCTTGCTCACTTTGCGTGGATCAGGTGGCGAGGACCATGCGACGCTGGAGGAGATCGAAACCTGCCCGGCCGTAGCTTTGGCGCTTGATCAGCTTGAGCCGGTTGATCTGGTCTTCGGCCTGACCGCTGCTCCAGGGCTCGGTCAGGGCAGCCCTAACCGCGGCGGCGTCACCTTCCAGTCCCGAGGCGAAGGTGGCGATGGCAGGAGCGCCGCAAGCCCTCGCTTCCGCGATCCAAGGGTCGAGATCCGCGGCGCTAGCCCGCCCCTCGGTCGCCGTCCTGTTCACACCCGAGGCACGGACGAGGGCGGTGAAGCGGCGTGCCAGGCCGGCGACCGCCTTGGCGGTTTCGTCCTGCTCGACGTGGGTCACCACGGCGGCGGCAGCCGCATCCAAAGCCATGGTCGGCTCGACGATGAGCCACGCAAGTTGCCGCGCGGTCGGCAGCGGGCTTCCCGCCGCAGGCCGCTCCGGCATGCCTACTGTCTCGTTTCGGGGCTTACGGCCCGACCGGATCGGCTTCGTCCGACGCTCGGTGACGAAGCGATGCACCTGCCGGCTCGTGCCGGAGTATCCGCGCTCCCGGATCTCACGCCACAGTGCCATGGCGTTCTCACAGCCCTCGCCGATCCGTCTCACGAGGTAGCCCACGTGCACATCGAGCAGGCTCGGGCCGGCACCATGGGGCAATCGGGCTGGGAAGGTGTCGGCCGCAGCCTATTTGCGTACAGTGGCGCGAGCCAACCCCATCGCGCGGGCGATTCCGAGCAGCGTCTCGCCGCCCGCACGCCGTTGACGCACCTCGTCGTAGATGGCTCGCCATCGCGTCCGGCTCTCCGCCCCTGCGTCAAGCTCCGGGGTGCTGCGTGGGAAGGCGTGATCGCGCCGGGCCGGAAGTTCTGCCGAGCCGGGGGCGGGCGTCAGGCCCCGAAGCTGAGCATGAGCACCATGTAGCCAGCGTTCGACGACTTGACGCATGTTGGCGAGGAGGTGCCACCGATCGGCGACCTGCAACGCTTGGGGTGCGCCGAGGCTGACGCCTCGGGCATCTTCACTCGCGCGGTCTCAGGCGACGACCCGGATGTCAGGGCGCCGTTCGAGCCAGGCGGCCAGCGTCGTCGCGGTGCGGTCCGGGAGAAGGTCGATCACGCGATGGCGGTCCAGGTCCACCACGATCGTGCCGTAGCGGCAGCCTTTCCGCATCGCCCAATCGTCGACGCCGACGTGGATAGGTGACGGTGCGTCGGCCCTTGGCAGGGCACTGATGAGCCGCAGCACGGTTGCGCGGCTCGCCGGCATGCGCAGATGCTTCAACAGACGCGCACCGCCCGCGCCACCGCAGACGATACCAACCCGCCACTGCGCTTCAGCCAGCCGCCGCGTGCGTCGAGCGCGAGGGCTAAGGAGCTCGGACGGCGACTCGACGAAAGTGCGCCGGTGGCAGGATGGGTTGCAGCAGTAGAACCGTCGAACCTCGATGCGTAGCGCCGTCTGTGATGCCGAGAGCGGCAGGTCGGCGGGATGGCGGTGATAGCGGCTGTGCACGGACCGGCTCGCGCGGTCGCAATCAGGACACCGACCGCTCGTTCCGCGCCGTCGCGTTTGGATGACGATGCGGTCCGGATCCTGCTCGACGACGCGCTTGATGCGGCACTCGGGGATGGCGAAGGGAATATGCATGCCTTCCACGGTGGGGAGGGCAGTTCAGGCGTAATTACCCACGCGTCTGATGGCAGGGTTCAAGCGCCGATAGTTTTGAGGATTGCGCCGAAGGGACTGCTGCCTGTCAGGCGGGCGGTGTCGACGACGGTGCGGATGGCGGCCTCGCCCTCAGCTGCCCACATGGCGCGATAGCCGTTGGTGACCTTCCGCTGCACGACAGCCGGACGCAGGAGCCGCTCGGAGCCGTTGTTCGTCGGCTCGACCTTCCCGGGATAGGCGAGGAACACCAGGAGCTGATCGCGGGCGCGGCTGATCTTGGCCTGCAGGTCGCGGGTCAGGTCACAGCGGCTCGGCGTGGTCAGGATGGCGCCGAGCTGCCGATCCAGGCTCCGGCGCTTGGCCGAGAGTGTCGCGGCGGCCAAGTCAGTGACGCGCTCGGCCAGGGCGAAGACGCTTTGCAACCAGAGTTGCAGGCGCCAGGGGACGGGATCGTCGCTGACCTCGACGGCGTAGGCGACGTCGCGAGCCAGATGCGCCAGGCAGGTCTGGTGCTCGGCGGCATGGCCTTGTTGTGCGGTGTAGCGGTCGGAGATCCACACCGCGGGCCGGTGCCCGTCCATCATCTCCCGCACCACGACAGCGCCGCGCGTCGGCGAGGCGGCGTGCACCACAGCTTGCGCCGAGT
Organism: Methylobacterium sp. J-001; assembly: GCF_022829565.1. Classification (NCBI taxonomy): domain Bacteria; kingdom Pseudomonadati; phylum Pseudomonadota; class Alphaproteobacteria; order Hyphomicrobiales; family Methylobacteriaceae; genus Methylobacterium; species Methylobacterium sp. J-001. The sequence continues at coordinate 1,529 of NZ_JAKSYN010000182.1, read as the reverse complement.
GGAACAGCCAGTGGTAAGCGTTCGAGCCCTCGATGCGCACGCCGGTCTCGTCGCAGGCGACGACCTCGGCCGTGTGCAGGGTCGCGATGGCCACGTCACGGCCGGGATGGAAGCAGCCCTGCGCGCGGCGGAGCAAGTTCATCAACCCGCCTTGGCTGAGGGTGAGGCCGAACAGGTCGGACAGCGCCGCCTGCAGCCGTTCGTACGAGAGCGCCTGGAAGGTCTTCAGGTACGTCGCCACCGCGTGCAGTCGTGGGCCGAAGGGCGTGCCGCGTGCCGCTTCCGGCACAGGTGCGACCACCCGCTCCCCACAGCTCGGGCAACGGACCGCGAGCCGCCGGTGCTGGGTCACGATCGGCGCCACCGCGGGCAACTCGATCCGCTCGGACACGCTGACGACCTCTGCCGGAAGAACGGCGTGCAGGCTGGCGCCGCAGCACGCACACGCCTCGGGACGATGCTGGACGATCGTATCAGGGTCATCGCTCACGACGCGGCTATGACCCTCGTGACCGGGCTTAGCGCCGCCGGGCTTAAAGTGCTCGCGCTGCTCCTTGCGATCCGTCGCGGACGGCTTGGATGAGGTGCGTGAGGTCTTCTCCGGACGCTGCAGCCGCAGCACCAGCTCGATGAGCTCCTCGCGACTCAGCCGTTCCAGTTCGCTGCAGCCCATCTCACGAGGGAATCAGCGAAATCCGTCCCGCGCAAGGGCGTGGGTAATTACGTTCAGGCGATCACCGGCCCGAGTCAATCCGCCGCCGTCCACGCAAAGTGAGTAAGAGCCACAGAAACGGGGCAATCCCAGCCCGCTATGATCAAGGCGTGTTGATGGAGATGATCATTGACGCTCGTCTATCGCGGGCATGTACCGAGAGCATTGGGCAGACTGCGCCGCACAGGCTACTCGAAACTGGGCGGGGACTTGAACCATGAGTGAAGGCATCGTCCCGCTACGCCGAAGCGGTGAAGAGCGATCCCCTGTGCCCGTGTCGACATCGCTGCCGTGGAACTGCTCGTCAGCGGTGAAGCCATCAGCCTGCAGAAGGCGCGTGCCGAGGTGATCCTCCAGGACCTGCGAGCACAGCGGGACCAGATGTCGACGCTGCTCGCGGACCTGCGCGCACGAGGTTTGACCGGCGATGCCCAGATTGACGAGGTCAACGCCAGCCTCATCTCGGCGATCAACCAGGGCATCGTGCAGATCGACCTGTTCATCGCCCAGGCGCGGGTCCTCGTGAAGGAGGCTCAGCAACCCGACGTAGAGCGGTCTCGCAAAGCGGGATCAGCGCCGTAAGGTCTCAGTGTCGGTAGCGTTCGGCCAGGGCCATGAGCGTCTGTGATAGCTCTGTGAGGTTGGCAGACGCGGCCTCGACCTGACGGGTGCCGGCGGCGTTCTGCTGCCCCGCTTGCCGGATGTTGTGCAGCGCCTGCATCACCTGCTCGATCCCGAGCTGCTGCTGGTTGGTCGAGGCCACGATCTGCTGGAACGTCTGGACGTTCTCCTCCACCCGCGCCGTGATCTCCTCGAT
>NZ_JAKSYN010000174.1:0-594 GCF_022829565.1 Methylobacterium sp. J-001 | reverse complement strand
GCACCGGCGCCGACACAGCAGATGGGCAGGGACAGCGGTAGCGCTCGGAGTACCATCGGCAGCCATGCCGTCAGCAGGCCCAGGACACCGAACCCGGCCAGGACGACGACCTAGGTTTCCAGCGTAGGGCGAACCAAGCCTGGATCGCACTGTTCCGTGTTTGGCCGACTATTCGTATCGAGGACACCGCAAGTCGTGCACCGGGCAAGCTCGCGATGACAGGCGAGCGTGAGCCAGTTCCTTACGGGGCGCCCGTGAAGCCGCGCGCGTCGGTGCAGCGGTGGAACTGGACGGCGGATAGCGCGCGTGCACTTCCCGCACAGTTGCAGCGTTGCCGTGCGATGACAGCCTTCGAATTGAGCCGCGCATTCGCCCACGATGCCACCGGCGTCATCGGCGTCACCGATCCGATGATCGAGCCACCCGGGCCCATTATCCTCTACGCCAACGCCACCTTCGGCCGTCTCGTCAGGCGCGAACTCGACGACATCATCGGGCTCAGCCCCCGGTTCATGCAGGGCAAGGAGACCCGCCGGGAGACGCTCGACGTGTTCCACCGCGCTCTGGCGGCGGGCGAGCGCTTCCACAGCTACC
>NZ_JAKSYN010000164.1:0-24038 GCF_022829565.1 Methylobacterium sp. J-001 | reverse complement strand
AGAGCAGCGACAGGATCATGGTGTTGATCGCCACCGACTTGCCCGAGCCGGTGGTGCCGGCGACCAGCAGGTGGGGCATCCGGGCGAGGTCGGCGATGATCGGCTCGCCGCCGATGTTCTTGCCCAGGCACAAGGCGAGCTTGTGCTTGCTCTCGTAGAAGTCCGGCACCGAGAGCAGCTCCCGGAGATAGACCGTCTCGCGGGTCTCGTTCGGCAATTCGATGCCGATGACGTTGCGGCCGGGGACGACGGCGACGCGGGCCGAGACCGCCGACATCGAGCGGGCGATGTCGTCCGACAGGCCGATGACGCGGCTGGACTTGGTGCCGGGTGCCGGCTCCAGCTCGTAGAGGGTCACGACCGGGCCGGGGCGCACCGCCAGGATGTCGCCGCGCACGCCGAAATCCTGCACCGTCTGCTGGAGGTTGAGGGCGTTCTGCTCCAGCACGTCCGCGTCGACTTCCTCGGTGCCGTTCTCGTCCGGCAGGGCGAGCAGGCCGAGGGAGGGCAGTTCGTAATCGGCGTTCTCGACGCTGGCGATCTCCAGGTGGCGGCCGGCCGGGATCAGGTGCGCCCGGGGGGCGACCATCGGCAGGACGGGGGCGGCGGGCACCTCGACCGGCTGGGCGGCGGGCGTCTCCACCGGCTCCGGCGCGGGAGCCGCCTCGAGGGCGGGCTCCGCGAAAGCCGGCGCGTCCTGCACGGGCTCGGGCTCCGCCGGGGCGGGCTCGGGCTGCGGCGCCAGCTTGCCGCGCAGCAGCACCGTGCGCGGGGTCATCGGGATCACGACCCGGTCGGCCTCCGGGACGGACCGGACCGGATCGGCTCCCATCGGGATCGCCGCATCCGCCAGGGGCTGAAGCGCGGACATCGCCTCGACCATGGGCTCGGGCGCGGCCGGCAGCACCGGCGCGGGCATGCTCGGCTGGCCTGCGGCGCGGATAGCCGCCCGGGCCGCCATGGCGCAGAGCGCGGGGGTGCGGCGGGGCGCCTCGGTGACGGCCGTCGCGGGGGCCGACGACTCGGTCTCGGCGCTGCCGGGGCCGAAGACCAGCGCGAGGGCGGGCTTGGCCGGCAGGAACGCGTCGCGGATCGCGGCGCTCTCCTCGGCCTGTAGCTCGGCCTGCTGGCCGTTATCCTGCCCGTCGGCGGGGCGCGGCGGCTGGTCGAACCGCACGAGCCGGTCGAGGACGTAGACGGGACGCGGCAGCTGCGCGGTCACACCCCCGTGCGTCTGCTCAGCGGCGGGCTCGACCGCCGGCAGGTCGGCGACGGCCTCGGCCGCAGCAATCACCGGAGCGGCGGCGAGCGCCGCCTCGAGGCCGACATGGGCGGGCTGGGACCCCAGGGCGGCCCAGGCCTCCACGGATGACCAGTCGCCGGCATTCCAGTCGCTGCCGTCAAACCAGGGCTGGACCTCGGACCAGTCGGGCAGGTCGGACCAGTCGCGGGCGGGGGCCTCGGCCGGAACCTCGGCCGAAGCCTCGGCACCAGCCGGCTCCGACACCGCGACGGCGGCGATCGCCGCCGTGGAGGCGGACAGCTCGACGCTCGGCCGCACCGGGCGGCGGTCCGGCGTGCGGAAGTAGCGGACGCCGGGGGGCGCCACGAAGGGCTGGCGCCACAACGGCACCACCGCGCCGTCCTCCGCGATCTCGGTCTGCGCGGCCTCGGGCATGGCGGCCGCCGCTTCGAGCCGCGCCTGCTCGGCCCGCTCCCGGGCCTCCTGCTCGCGGGCCTCCTGCTCGCGGGCGGCCCGCTCGGTCTCGACCGCCTGCGCCGCCGCCTGCGCCTCGGCACGGGCGCGCTCCAGGGCGACGCGCTCGGCCTCCAGGGCGCGCTGGCGGCGCTCCTGCAGGACCGAATCCGGGGTGCGGGTCCAGCGCGCAGCCGGGGCGGCGGCCGCCTGCATCGGAGCCGTGGGCATCGAATCCTCGGGGGCGATCGAGGCCGGCCGGCGCGGCTGGCGCACCAGCACGCCCGGCGTCGAGGCGCTGCGGTCGATCCGGCTCTCGAAGCGCGGCTCGTCCATGACGTCGAGGCTCGCGCGGTCGTCGAACACCTGGGCCGGCCAGACATGCTCGGGGGGCGCCGAGGCGCTGGCGCGCGGGCCGCGCTCGACGCCATCGCGTCCGACCATCGCGGCCGGCGCGGTGAGCCAGCTCGGCTCCGTCCGGCGGCCGGGAATGCCGTAGCCCGGGCGGGCGGGCAGCCCGGCCGGGGTGCCGGACAGGCGCCGGGTCAGGCTCGCCCGCAAGGCCATCAGCCGATGCGCCAAGGCGCCGAGCGACAGGCCCGAACGGTCGCCGCCGCGGACGGGGCGGGCAGGGTCACGATGAGAGTACGGAGGCCGTCCCGATGCGCGCATGGGTTCTCGAACGATACTCGAAACAGGGATCCGCCGGTGGCCGGCGGGCTGCCCCGAGTTAGGCCGTTTGTCGTTAACGGAGGCTTTTCAGGGGGCCCCGGGCCGGAAACCACGTTGGGATTTTTGGCCTGTTTGCTGGTGCGCGCGGGGGCCATTCCAAGACCGTCATGGCGAGCAGGGCGAAGCAACCCAGGGCCGCGCGCGCGTCCCACGAGGTGGCGAATCCCCGGGGTTGCTTTGCTGCGCTCGCAATGACGGTTGAGGGATGCGCTTCGCCGGAGCGTGACCGCGCACCATATGATACCGGCAGCCACCCCTCACCCGGACAGGCGCCCGTGACCCAGCCGTCATCCCTCTCCTCTGCCGATCCGGCGCGCTTCCGGTCCCTGTACCGGCACGGCTTCGCCCGGGCGGCGGCCTGCACCGGGCGCAGCCATCCCGGGGATCCCGACCGCAACGCCGATTCGGTGCTCGCCCTCGCCCGGACCTGCCATGAATCGGGGGCGGCGCTCGCGGTCTTCACCGAGCTCGGGCTCTCGGCCTACGCGATCGAGGACCTGCTGCTGCAGCAGACCCTGCTCGACGCGGTCGAGGCCGCCGCCGCCCGGGTGGTCGCCGAATCGGCCGCCTTGCGCCCCCTGCTGCTGGTCGGCGCACCCCTGCGCTGGCGCCACCGGATCTACAATTGCGCCCTGGCGATCCAGGGCGGCCGGCTCCTCGGCGTGATCCCGAAGACGTTCCTGCCGAACTACCGGGAGTTCTACGAGAAGCGCCACTTCGCCTCCGGGGCCGGGATCGTGGGCGAGACCATCCGGGTCGCGGGCCACGAGGCGCCGTTCGGCACGGACCTGCTGTTCCCGGCCGAGGACCTGCCCGGCCTCGTGGTCGGGGTCGAGATCTGCGAGGACCTGTGGGTGCCGGAATCCCCCGGCATGCGGGCGGCGCTCGCGGGCGCCACGGTACTCGCCAACCTCTCGGGCAGCCCGATCACGGTGGGCCGGGCCGAGTCGCGGGCGCTGCTGTCCCGCGCGGCCTCGATGCGGGGCGCCTGCGCCTACGTGTACGCCGCCGCCGGCCAGGGGGAATCCACCACCGACCTGTCCTGGGACGGCCAGACCAGCGTGGACGAGCTGGGGGTGCGGCTGGCCGAGGGCCAGCGCTTCCCAACCGGCCCGGTGGCGACGCTCGCCGACATCGACCTCGACCTGATCGCGCAGGACCGTCTCCAGGCCGGCAGCTTCGACGACAACGTGCCGGGCAGCCCCCTCCCCTACCGGCGGATCGGTTTCCGGCTCGATCCGCCGGCCGGCGATCTCGGCTTGATCCGGCGGATCGAGCGCTTCCCGTTCGTGCCCGCCGACCCGTCCCGGCTCGCCCAGGATTGCTACGAGGCCTACAACATCCAGGTCGCCGGGCTCGCCCAGCGGCTGGAGGCCACCGGCACCCGCAAGGCGGTGATCGGCGTTTCCGGCGGCCTCGACTCGACCCACGCGCTGATCGTGATCGCCAAGGCGTTCGACCGCCTGGGCTACCCGCGCTCGGACATCCTGGCCTACACGCTGCCGGGCTTCGCCACCTCGAACGCCACCAAGACCAACGCCCACGCGCTGATGCGGGCGCTCGGCTGCACGGCCGCCGAGATCGACATCCGCCCGGCGGCCCGGCAGATGCTCGCCGATATGGGCCACCCCTTCGCGCGGGGCGAGGCGGTCTACGACGTGACCTTCGAGAACGTGCAGGCGGGCCTGCGCACCGATTACCTGTTCCGCCTGGCCAACCAGGCGGGCGGGCTGGTGATCGGCACCGGCGACCTCTCGGAGCTGGCGCTCGGCTGGTGCACCTACGGCGTCGGCGACCAGATGAGCCATTACGCGGTCAATACCGGCGTGCCCAAGACGCTGATCCAGCACCTGATCCGCTGGGTGATCGGCCACCGCGAGGTCGGGGCGGACGCGAACCACATCCTCCAGGCGATCCTGGACACCGAGATCTCGCCCGAGCTGGTGCCGGTGGACCAGGACAAGAGCCCGCAGAGCACGGAGGCCGTGATCGGCCCCTACGCGCTCCAGGACTTCAACCTGTTCTATACGCTGCGCTACGGGTTCCGGCCCTCGAAGATCGCGTTCCTGGCGCTGCACGCCTGGGGCGACATCGCGCGCGGCCACTGGGCGCCGGACTTCCCCGAGGCCAAGCGGGTCGCCTACGACCTGCCCGAGATCCGGCGCTGGCTCGGGGTGTTCCTCAACCGGTTCTTCGGCTTCAGCCAGTTCAAGCGCTCGGCCCTGCCCAACGGTCCGAAAGTCTCGGCCGGGGGCTCGCTGTCGCCCCGGGGCGACTGGCGGGCGCCGTCGGACGGATCGGCGCGGATCTGGATCGCGGAGCTGACCCGAAACGTACCCGAAACTTGACCGTCACAAACTCGACCGATTGTGCCATTATCAGCACGGTCAAGCCGAATCCAACCGATGCAAAATCTGGTATTGGAGGTGTTCGGCAGTCGGGGCGGCCAAGCGGAGGGACTCCGATGCGAAGCTACAACCTGTTCCAGCTCAAGAGCGTGGAAGGCCTTTGCTGCGCGGTGCCCGAGGCCAGCACCGTCCCGCCGTTCATCGGCGCCGGCCGCTGGACCTTCGGGGGTAAGCTCGACGGCGCCAGCCGGCAGCCCCTGGATTTCGACGACCGGGCCGCCGACACCGCCGTGCGCTTCAACGGCTTCTACCTGTTCCAGACGATGGACCGACGCTTTATCGGGTGAATAGCCGCCAGTACGGTATCGCGGCCAGAAATCCTTAAGAGCTGGCTGGCAGACTGGTCCGCATGACGGATCATCGCAGAGAGACGCGGCAGAGGGTGTTCCTCAAGGGCCGCATCGTGTTCAACAACGGCTCGTCGAGCTTCGACTGCCTGGTCCGCGACCTGTCGGGCTCCGGCGCCCGGCTGGTCCTGAGCGATGCGACGACCCTGCCGCAGGTGTTCGACCTTTATATCCCGCAGAAGGACCGGACCTACCGGGCCAGCCTGTGCTGGCGCCGGGAGGACGGGATCGGCGTCGTGTTCGAGGAACCGGTCCGTGCGGCTCCGGCCGCGATCGATACCGAGACCGCGCTGCGGCACCGGATCGCCGAACTGGAGGTCGAGAACGCCGCCCTGCGCCGGTTGCTGGCCGGCATGGCCCAATCCAGCGCGGCCTGAGCGCAAGCCAGGCTGAAGTTCCCGAAGGACAAGCCCTTCGGCGGCGTCTTTGCGCAGGGCTCCGATGGAGCGCGCCGCGCCTTATCGCTGGGCTTCGAGCGCCGCGCGGATCCGCGCGGCGTGGTCGGCCAGGACCGCGTTGTCGGCCATCCCGCCCTCGTGGCGCTTCAGTGGCACGCCCTCGCGCCGGGGGATGATGTGGACGTGCAGGTGGAACACGGTCTGCCCGCCTGCCGGCTCGTTGAACTGAAAGACCGTCAGCCCCTCGGCCTGGAACGCCGTCTTCACGGCTCGGGCGACCGTCTGGACGCGCGCGATCAGGGCCGCCAGGGCGGCGGGATCCGCATCGAGCAAGCCGCGGGACGGCGCTTTCGGAATCACCAGGGTATGCCCCTCGCCCTGGGGCATCACATCCATGAAGGCCAGGGTGTCCGCGTCCTCGTAGACGCGGTGGCACGGGATCTCGCCCCGCAGGATCTTGGCGAAGATGTTGTCGGGGTCGTACTGCGCGTCGGCCATGCGTCCTCCGGGTTTTCCTGACACGTCGCAGCTTGCACGGGGCACGCCCGTGCGTCCACACGGGAACCGAGGCCGCACGGCAACGCTTGGGTCGCGGCGAGCAGGGAGGCCGGGATGGCGCACGAGAGCACGGGGGCGATCTACGCGGCGGCGGGGGCCAACCTCGCCATCGCGGCGGCGAAGTTCGTCGGTGGGGCACTGACCGGTTCGACCGCCATGCTCGCCGAGGGCGTGCACTCGGTGGTCGACACGGCCAACCAAGTGCTGCTGCTGGTCGGCATGAAGCGGGGGAAGAAGCCCGCCGATACCCGCCATCCGTTCGGCTACGGGCGCGAGATCTACTTCTACGCTTTCGTGGTCGCGCTGATGATCTTCCTGGGCGGCGGCCTGTTCGCGGTCTACGAAGGCATCGAGCGGATCCGCCACCCCTCGCCGGACGCGGACGCCCATGTCTTCGGGTACACGCTGCCGGGGATCTGGGTGAACGTCGCGATCCTGGGCTTCGCCATCGCGGCCGAGGGCTTCTCCTGGGTCGTGGCGATGCGCCAGTTCTGGGCCGAGAAGGGCCAGAGCTCGGCGATGCGGGCGATCCGGCGCAGCAAGGATCCGACCCTGTTCACGATCCTGGCCGAGGACACCGCCGCCCTGATCGGCCTGCTGATCGCCTTCACGGGCGTGGTCCTGGCGCATTGGCTGGAGATGCCGAGCCTCGACGGCTGGGCCTCGGTGGGGATCGGCCTCGTGCTCGTCGGCATGGCGGTGTTCCTGATGATCGAGACCCACGGCCTGCTGATCGGCGAGGCGGCCGACCCCGCCGTGGTGGCGGCGATCTCCGAGCTCGTGCGCGCCGAGCCCGGCGTGCTGCACCTCAACGAGGTCCTGACCCAGCATCTCGGGCCCAGCGACATCCTGGTGAATGTCAGCATCGACATGGCTGACGATCTCAGCGCCGGCGAGGTCGAGAGCCTCGTGACCCGCCTCGACCGGGCGCTGAAGCAGCGCAATCCGGACGTCACCCGGGTCTTCATCGAGATCCAGCCCCAGGCCGACCACGCGGTGCGGGCGGCGGCGTGATGCGAGGCTGCGCGCTCGGCAGCACCGTCTGCGCGCACGCACCGAAGCAACGGAGCCCCTGAAGCCGGCGGCTCGGCTCCGTCCACCCGCTTGGGCGATGCCAGACGACGAAACCGGAGGTCGGATCACGTCGCCACGGCGGCAGCTGTGCGCCCGATCGGGCCGCCGTTCAGAGCGTTGGAACGCGGTTCTGCAGCCGGCCTCGACGGGCTGCGATCGACCATTCGCTTGCGGGCGGCTTTCGGAATGGGCCGTGATGCGACGGGAATGGGCTCATCACGATTGGGATCCGAACACCCGCGCCCGTGATTTCGCCCCCTCCCCGCAGGCTGTCCTCAGCAGGGTAGCGGGGCTCGCTCGATCCCGATCGCTCCTCCACCGGCTCGCCCCTGCCCGATCGCGGCCTCTGGGGCGTTCGGCGTCGATCGCGCGATGCCCTCCGCCCGTCCCCCCGACCTTCGCTGAGCGTCCGCGATCTTCACTAGGTCGTTACCTATAGCCTTTCATTGCCGAACCTTAATTGTTCGGACATGAGGCTAAAACAACCGTCGGCGCTTAATACAGCAGGGCTGGATGAGGCACTAACGACCAGAAGCTTGCATCCAGTGCCGAGGCGGAGGTTCCCAAAATGGCTACTCGCAAATCCGTGACTGCAGCGCTCGTGATCACCACTTTCCTCGGTGGATCCGCCTACGCTGCCGAACAGGCGACCCAGCAGGCCGTTACGCAGCCCAGTGCCGCGCAGAAGGCGGTCGATCAGGATGTCGGCAAACTCTCGAAGGACGGCGCGCAGGCGTTCCGGGACCTCCAGATGACGCGGCTCGCCATTTTCGAAGCCAACCCGTCCCAAGCCAAGGACATGATCGCCAAGGCTCAGGCGGCGTTCCAGAAAGCGAAGACCGATGATGCGGTCTTCAACAAGGCGGAAGCCGATCTCAAGGCGCCGGCCGACATGGCGGGCGGCAAGCCGGCACCGTCCGGAACGGCCCATACCAATAAGGCGCCCTCCAACGAGCAGGTCGCTTGGGTGCCCGTCGACGCCCAGCTGACTCTCGGTGACGATTTCGTAGCCACGCCGGAAAAGGCCTCGGCGGTCACCGAGGCGAACAAGAACCTCTCTCAGGGCGATCAGAAGGGTGCGCTCGACAAGCTGAAGCTCGCCCATGTCGACGTCAACTTCACCATGGCGGTCCTGCCGCTCGACAAGACCGTGGCCGACGTCAATCAAGCGGCCACGCTGATCGAGCAGGGCAAGTACTATGAGGCGAATGCCGTCCTGAAATCGGCACAGGACAGGGTGCGCTTCGATGTGATCGACGCCGTCGCCCTTCCGCAGAAGGCCACTGCAGCGACGGCCGGCAAGGCATCGCCGCATGACACCGGCGCGAAGACGGGCGCAAACGCCGGCAAATAAGCGAGCCTGGCGCGATCCCCGTTCGGCTCAGTCGGCGCATCCCGCGATGCGCCGGCCGCCCCTGGCCGCGGCACCGTACGAGCCACCGACAAAGCGGGGGCGCCGGAAGGAAATCCGGCGTCTGTCAACACATCGCGAAACCGTATGCCCGGGCCGCAGCCTGCGGCGGGTCGCGCCGGGCCTGGCGTTCCGTCGGCGATCGGCGTCCGGTGCAGTCTCAGTCGCCTGTTGGATGCACGGGAATCCCAAATTCGTGATCCATCACGCAGGAACAGGGCCTTCCGGGAAGAATTCTGGCACTGCCAATTCAATGGAGGAGATGTAAATGCTGAAGAAGACGGCGAGCGCCTCTCTTTGTCTCGCGTGCCTTTGGGCGATCACCCCGGCCATGGCCGCTCCGCAGGACATGCCGCAGGGCAAGCGCAATGAAATGTCCATGAAGGACACCAAGCACGACGTGACCTCGCAGCAGAAAGAAAACAAAGAGGCCAACAAGAACGTCGACAAGCTCATCAACAATCGCAAATAAATCGCACACTGGCGCCACGATACGTCGTGGCGCCTCAGGCGTTGGATCCCGTTGACGCTTTCGGAGTCCCACGCTTGGGCCCGGGCCAAGGGATCACCCGACAAACAGCCGGCGTGACGACGTGCGGACGCGATGGCGTCGGTTTCGCCCGTCTAAGAAATTACTCCTCGTCGTATGACATCCAGATGGACCCGTGGAGATGTGGGGCATGCGCGTCCTGAAGATAGGCTTGTCTGTTCTTGCGGTCGCGGCGGCGTCTCCGACGCTCGCACAACCCGCAGGGCTCGGTGGCGCCAGCACGATCGTCCCCGGCAGCGGACCCGGGACGACGATTGCGGGTCGCACGGCCGGTCAACTCATGGAAACCGCAAACGCTAAGGATGCAGCCAAGCGTCAGGGCCTGAAGCCGACCACGTTCCTCGCCTCGAAGTTGATCGGAATCGAGGTTCGCAATCCCGCCGGTGGAAGCGTCGGGAAGATCGACGATCTGTTGATCGCGAACGGCGGCACCCTGGAGGCCGTCGTGATCGATGTCAGCCGGTTTCTCGGCCTCGACGACAAGCGGATCGCGGTCGAGCCCGGCGCCATTGTTCTGCGGCCAGGGGGCGATCGATTCTCGGCGGTGCTCGACATGGGTACGGATGCGATTGCGGCCGCCGAGCCGTTCAACGCAGCCAAAGCACGCGCCGCGCGCTGAAGCGCTCGCCGTCGACGGCGAGACGGCCTCGCTCCCCCGCGAAGAGGGCGGCCCTGTCGTGCAATCCCGACCGTATGCTGTGATCCCTCACGGGCGCTCGTTCGACGGACGCGCATTCTCGCAGACGGATCGCCTAGCCTCCTCGCCGAGCGCGTCGCCACCATCCAGGCATCGGCCAGCGGAAGCCGGCAGGGAAACGGCAGGCGCCGCTGAGCGAGGTGAAGCGCGACGCCCTTTGGGATGCGTGACGTGCCCCCGAGAAGCGCTCAGCCGCCCCGCCCGATCTGCGCGAGACTCAGCGCCCAGACCCGCTCCTGCACGGATTCGTCGCGGCTCTCGGCCGAGGAGGCCTTGGGCCGGGAATGCGAGAAATAGCGGCCGGTGACGCCGTCGAGCTCGGGGGCGGTCGCCACGTGGAGCGAGGTTTCGGCGCCCTTGTCCGGCTGGGTCAGGAACGGGCGTATCAACGACCAGGCGGCGCCGAACAGGCCACCGGTGTTCTTGGCGAAGCCGGTATTGATCACCCCCGGATGCAGGGCGTTGACCGTGATGCCGTCGGCCTGAACCCGCCGGGCGAGCGCGTAGGTGAACAGCACGTTGCCGAGCTTGGCCTGGGAATAGGCCCGCATCGCGCCGTAGCGCCGGGCGCCTTCGATGTCGGCGAAGTCGACATGGCCCCGATAATGCGCCGCCGAGGCGACATTGACGATCCGCGGCTTGCCGCCGGCCGCGGCCGAAGCCTTCAGGGGGCCGAGGAGGTCGAGCGTCAGCAGCACGTAGCCGAGATGGTCGAGCGCCCAGGTGCGTTCGATGCCGTCGACCGTGAGCTCTCGCCGGTCGAAGATCGCCCCGGCATTGTTCACCAGGCCGTCGAGGCGCGGGTAAGCGTCGCGCAGCGATGCGGCGAGCTGGCGGATCTCCGCTTGCGCCGACAGGTCGGCGACGTGCGGATCCACGATGGCGCCCGGGACGGAGGCGCGGATCCGCTCGGCGCAGGCTTGCGTCTTGCCGGAATCGCGCCCGACGATGGCGACCCGCGCGCCCTTGCGCGCGAGCCCCAGGGCCGTCTCGTAGCCGATGCCGTTGGTCGCCCCGGTGACGAGGCAGACCTTGCCCTGCATCGCGTCCGCCATGCGGCTCAGAAGACCGCCTGACCGACCGCGAAGGCGATGACCACGATCACGATGGCGACCAGCAGGAACAGGCCGAACAGGATGCGTGCCAGCGAGCCGGCGCCCGAGGCGATGCCGGTGAAGCCGAGGCCGCCCGCGATCAGAGAGATCACGAAGCAGATGAGGGCCCATTTCAGCAAGGTCATCGCGTCACTCCGGAAGCGCCCGAGGCACGGGCGAACTACAATCGTTCCCTCAACCGGCCGCAAGCGAGACCGTTCCGCGTCGACGTGATGCCAACAGCCTTTTATTCTCAGGCCGTCCGATTCTCAGGCTGTCTTGGCCACCGGCTGCGCCGGAACGTCGGCCCGCTCCAGCATCATCTCGGCCAGCGTGTGGTAGAGCCCGCCGCGGCAGACCGCCTTCGAGGCCGCGTCGGCGATGAGCGCCGCGATCATCAGCGGGATCATCATCGTGTGGTTCTGGGTCATCTCGGTGACGATGACGAAGCTGGTGATCGGCGCCTGGAGCACGCCGGTGAGGTAGGCGACCATCCCGATCAGCACGAGAGCGCCCACCGGCATGGCCGGCAGGAGGCTGTGCATCGTCCCACCGATCCCGGCCCCGACCGCCAGTGACGGCGCGAACAGGCCGCCCGGGATGCCGCTGACCGAGCTGAGCACCGTGGCGGCGAATTTCAGCGGGGCGTAGGTCCAGCCGGCCGTCGCTTCGCCATGCAGGATCGCCCGGGCCTCCTCGTAACCGGTGCCGTAGGCGGTTCCGTTGGAGGCCAGCCCGCACAGGGCCACGTACAGGCCGCAGACCGCCGCGAACACCACCGGCCGGGCTCCGATCAGGCGGCCGGCGGTTCCCGGCAGGCCCCGGGCGAACAGGATCACCAGCCGGCTGAACACCCCGCCCGCGAAGCCGCCCCCTGCCGCCAGCAGCGGCACGATCCAGCTCGCCGCCAGCGGCAGCTCCGCCTGGCTGGTGCCGAAATAGGTGTAGTTGCCCATGAGCCAGAGGGAGGTGAGGCCGGCGGCCACGATCCCGGCGACGATCAGGCCCGACGAGCGCGCCTCGTAGGCCCGGCCCAATTCCTCGATGCCGAACACGATGCCGGCGAGCGGGGTGTTGAACGCCGCCGCGACCCCGGCCGCGCCGCCCGCGAGCAGCAGCCCCGGCAGGCGGTCCGGTGTCAGGCGGCCGAAGGCGGCCATGATCGCGGCGCCGACCTGCACGGTCGGCCCCTCGCGGCCCGCCGAGGCGCCGCAGAGCAACCCGAGGAACAGGACCAGCACCTTGCCGCACGCCACCCGGGGCGAGATGAGCGAGAACCGGAAGCGCGCATCCCGGGCGTGCCGGGCGGCGATCACCTGCGGGATGCCCGAGCCTTGCGAGTTCGGGAACACCGTCCGGGCGAGCAGGGCGGCGAGTGCGAAGCCGGCGGGCGTGAGCACCAGCGCGATCAGCGGCGAGGGCGCGGTGAGCCGCCGGAACCCGTCCTGCGCGAGGTCGGCGCCCTTGGCCATCAGCACCGCGGCCAACCCGACGCAGATGCCGCCCGCGAGGAACAGCAGCCGCCCCCGCCACAGCGGATAAGCCTCCAGCGAGGCCGAGCGCAGGCGCGTCATCGAGCGGCGGTAGCGGGAGCGTTTCGGGCCCGCCGCGGCAGGCTCCCTCGGTGTCGGTGCGTCCCGCATCTCGGTCATGAAAAGGCACTTCGTCCGCAAATCCGGAGCCGGCGGTATAGCGTGGCTTGCGGCGAATGGGGCGCCCCTCCCCGCACCGTTACGCCGGCACGGCGCCGACTGTCAGCCGATGCCCGAACACATCCGCGGCGGCGGCCAGCCGGTCGAGGCCGGTCGGGTGATCGGGATCGAGGACGCGCCGCGCCTCCCGCTCGTCGACATCGAGCAATTTCGCCAGGGCAACCTTGGACAGGCCCGAGTTGCGCCACAGGACATAGATGGTCGCCTTGGCAGCGAGCGCCGGAGCGAGGGCGATCCGGCGCAGCCCTTCGGCCGCCGCGATGGCCGCCGGGGGGGGCTCCAAATCCATGCCGAAATGGATGCGTCCGCGCACCGCCGCATTCAGGGCCTGCGCCATCTCGGTGAGCGCCTCGGCCTCGTCGGCACCGAACGCGACGGCGTCTGGCATCGCCGCGGCATAGCCCCCCACCGAGCCGTCCTCCTCGCGCCGGAGCGCGACCGCGTAAGTCCAGTGAAAATCCATGGTCGGACCTCCGTCGAGGCGAGGGGCCGAAACGAGACGGGACGACACGCGTGCCTAGAAGGCATCGGGGTCGATCTCCAACTGCCTCAGGATCCGCTTGATCCAGAGGGGCTTGAGTTCGCCGCTCTGCACGGTGGTGGTCCTGTCGCCGACCTTGACCGTGTAATGCGATCCCTTGCCCCTCTCCTTCAGCAGGTCGAAGGCGAGGCTATTTTTCCTGGCGAAGCGCCGCAGATCCCGGATGAGATCCTCCCGCTTCATGCCCCATCTCCGTTTCGATGGGGCAGCATCGGACATTACTGTCCGAACATCAAGACGACGCGGACATGCGGGTGCGAAAGCTGCGGCCTTGTTCGCTGATTGATCTTTGCGTGGAGCGGCCGGCACTGGCCTTCACCCCTCCGCCTCACACAGCCGCTCCACCGCCTTCACATACGCCTTCGCGTCGAACTTCTTCAGCGAGTTCTCGCTCTGGTAGCGGACCGTGCCGAAGATCGGGCGGCGCTGCCAGGGGCGGTCGTGGAGGCCGTACACCCAGGCGACGTTGGTGAAGGAGTTGGGGTCGCGCCCGTCCAGGAAGTAGCGGTTGTTGAGCCGGAGCGTCCGGGCAAAACCCTCCTCGGGCGAGGGCGACCATTCCAGGATCTTCTTGCCCCAGTACATGCGCAGCTGGTTGTGCATGTAGCCGGTCTCGCGCATCTCGCGCATCGCGGCGTTCCAATACGGCTCGTGGGTCTCGCCGGCCGCGAGCTGCTCCTCCGAATACGCATGCGGACGCGCATCGTCGGCCTGCTCGGCCAGGGTCTTGCGGGCCCAGTCTGGGACCGCCTTGTCGTAATCGTCGTAGCCCTCCGTGTAGAAGACGTGGTTCATGGCGAGCTCGCGCCGGACGATCAGCTCCTCCAGGTAGGCGCCGCGGTCGTCATCGTCGCCGGCCTTGGCCTCCCGCACCGCCAAGGCGATCTCCACGGGGGAGATCTGGCCGAAATGCAGGAACGGGCTCATGTGCGAGGCAGCGGCCGCCTCCGGCATGTTGCGCCCCGCACCGTAGCCCGCGAACCCGTCCTTCAGGAATGCCTTCAGGCGCTTGCGGGCCTCGGTCTCGCCCCCGGTGAAGCGCTTCACCGGCCCGACCACCCGGTCGAGGGTCATGCCGGCCAGAACCGCCTCCGGATCGGAGACGTCGATCTCGCCCTTGGGCGTCGCGGCCTTCGCGGCATGCTTGAGCTTGCGCGGGCGCAGGTCGGCGATGAACGGGTCCCAGAGCCGGTTCAGCTTCGGCCGGAGCGTCCGGGCGGCGTATTCATGCTTGTTCGACGCGGTCTCGACGGGCACCACCACGTCGCCCTCGACCTGGACGATGCGCGTCTTCACCGCCTTGGTGATCTCCCGGTACCAGCCCTTCTGGATGGCGAGGTAGCCCCGGTCCAGGATCAACAACGCGGCCTCCTCGGCGAGGTCGATGGCGATCTTCGCCGGCGAGCACTTGCGCATCACGAAGCCGACGCCGCGCTTCTCCAGCCCCGCCTTCGCATCCGCGAGACCCTGGAGCAGGAAGGCGTAGTGCCGGGCATTGGCCTCCGGGAATCCGCTCGCGCCGTCGAGCAGGCCGAAGCAGGCGACCACCGGCAGATCGAGGCGGTTCGCCTCCTCGATGGCGAGTTCGAGCGCCGGATTGAATGTCGCCCGGTTGGCCTGCTGCAGGAGATACAGGACATACCGTCCGTCCTTCCGCGGCTCGACATCGTTGAGAACCCGGATCCGCTCACCCTGGATCGCCATATCCGCACGCATTCCTTTCACGAGATCCGACAAAGACTTGGCCGGAAAGCTAGAGCGGGTATCGAATTCGTCCGGCCGGAGGCCCGTTATGAAATGCCGCAGTGAAATCGTCAGCCGGCAATGGAACCGCGACGACGAAATCCCGGCTCCTCAAGGGTTTACGGTCGGTTTTTCGGGTCCATCGCGCGTGAGATCTGTCCTATGGGGCATCGGCAGCGCTGCGACATTTTCGACACAGCGCCCCGGTGATCCTTTTGGCGGCGCGAAAAAGGGCGCCGTTCCCTTCCCGACGGGCTTGTAATTTTTCCCAGCGCGCGCAGATTGTGCAGCGCGGGATGGCGATGGCGTCGCCGTCCCGCTGCCCTTCTTGGGCGTTTCCTCCCTAGACTTCGGGCCGCTCCTTCGGGAGTGGCCTTTTTTCTGTCCGCTCCGATCTGTCACCGCGTCGGCGCCGTAGCGCTGGCACCGGGCCGCGCGGGACGCCATGCTGGCGCCGAGCGCCGGGACAGGCGCCGGGAGGACACGCCATGAGGATTCTTTCCACCGCGCTGCCGGCGCTCGCTTGCCTGCTCGCCCTCGCAGGCCCTGCCGCAGCCGCGGAGGCTCCGCGCTTCGAGGTCGACCCATCCTGGCCGAAGCCCCTGCCGAACGACTGGATCCTCGGCCAGGCCTCCGGCGTCGCCGTGGATGCGCAGGACCATGTCTGGGTGGTCCAGCGGCCGCGCACGCTCACCGACGACGAGAAGGCCGCGAGCCTCGATCCGCCGCGTAGCAAGTGCTGCAAGCCCGCGCCGCCGGTGCTGGAATTCGCCCAGGACGGCACCCTGCTGCGCAGCTGGGGTGGCCCGGGCGAGGGCTACGACTGGCCGACCAACGAGCACGGCATCCAGATCGACGAGAAGGGTTTCGTCTGGATCGCCGGCAACGGCGACCAGGACGGCCAGCTCCTGAAATTCACCCCCGACGGCAAGTTCGTCCTGCAGATCGGCAAGTCCGGCCCGCAGACCGACAGCCGCGACACCAGCCGCCTGGGCAAGCCCGCCAATGTCGATTTCGACGGGGCGGCGAACGAGGTCTACGTGGCGGACGGCTACTACAACCACCGCATCATCGTGTTCGACCGGGACACCGGGGCTTTCAAGCGGATGTGGGGCGCCTACGGCAAGCC
The DNA here is from genome assembly GCF_022829565.1 of Methylobacterium sp. J-001. Classification (NCBI taxonomy): domain Bacteria; kingdom Pseudomonadati; phylum Pseudomonadota; class Alphaproteobacteria; order Hyphomicrobiales; family Methylobacteriaceae; genus Methylobacterium; species Methylobacterium sp. J-001. The sequence continues at coordinate 7,948 of NZ_JAKSYN010000164.1, read as the reverse complement.
GCCCACCGACGACAAGCTCGGCCCCTACGACCCGGCCGCCGCCCCGCGCCAGCAATTCGCCAACCCGGTCCATTGCGTGCGCATCGCCCATGACGGGCTGGTCTATGTCTGTGACCGCACCAACAACCGGATCCAGGTGTTCCGGAAGGACGGCAGCTTCGTGAAGGAGTTCGTCGTGGAGAAGAACACCCGGGCCAACGGCTCGGTCTGGGAGCTGGCCCTGTGGCCGGACGCCGACGAGACCTACCTGCTCAACGCCGACGGCGCCAACAACGAGGTCCGCACCCTCGAGCGCGCCACCGGCGCGACGGTCGGCGCCTTCGGCCGCAACGGTCGCATGGCGGGCCAGTTTCACTGGGTCCACAACCTTGCAGTCGATTCGAAGGGCAACGTGTTCACCACGGAGGTCGACACCGGCAAGCGGGCGCAGAAGTTCTTGGCGGTGGGGAGTTTCGTGCTGCGCAAGCGGGTGCCGTGAGGGCGGATCGGCCGGAGGATGCACCCGCGAGGCGCATCCTCGTTCTGGGTGGTACCGGCACGATCGGCCGCGCGACGGTGCGGGCGCTGGCGGCGCGCGGTCACGCGGTCGTCTGCCTCGTCAGGCGTCGCGACCCGTCGGGGCCGGCGGATCCCCCCGCCCTGCCCGCTGGCGCCACCGCGCGGGTCGCGGACGTGACCTATCCGGCCTCGCTCGCCCGCGACGGCCTCCGCGGCGAGCCGTTCGACGTCCTGATCTCATGTCTCGCCTCGCGCACCGGCTTGCCCGACGACGCCTGGGCGATCGATTATCAGGCGCATGTGAACGCGCTGGAGGCCGCCAGGGCGGCCGGCGTCACACAGGTGATCTTGCTGTCGGCGATCTGCGTCCAGAAGCCGGTGCTCGCCTTCCAGCACGCCAAGCTGGCGTTCGAGCGGGTGCTGATCGAGTCGGGCCTCGCCTACACGATCGTGCGGCCCACGGCCTTCTTCAAATCGCTCTCGGGGCAGATCGATCGGGTGCGGCGCGGCAAGCCGTTCCTGGTCTTCGGCGACGGGCTGCTGACCGCCTGCAAGCCGATCAGCGACGACGATCTGGGCCACTATCTCGCCGAGTGCATCGACGCCGCGGACCGGCGCAATCGCATCCTCCCGATCGGGGGGCCGGGCGAGGCGATCACCCCGAAGGCGCAGGGCGAGCACCTGTTCGCCCTGCTGGGGCGCGCGCCGCGCTTCCGGCACGTGCCGGTGGCGCTGCTGGACGGGATCATCGCCGTTCTGTCCATCCTCGGGCGGCTAGTCCCGGCCCTGGCGGCCAAGGCCGAGCTCGCGCGCATCGGGCGCTATTACGCCACGGAGTCGATGCTCGTCCTGGATCCGACCACGGGCCGCTACGATGCCCGCGCCACGCCCTCGACGGGCTCTGACACGCTGTTCGCTTATTACGCGCGCGTGGTCCGAGGCGAGGCCGTCGCCGAGCGCGGCGACCACGCCGTGTTCTGACAGCACGGGTATCGGACGTCTCAGGGCTTGCTCGACCCGTCCCTCCGACCCTCGACCTCGTCCTAAGGTGCCCGCTCCAGCCGGCCTCGAAGGAGCGCGCCAGGCCCCCTCTCCCGGGCGGGCTAGCGGGTTCACCCTTCAAAAAGCTCTATCGCAGGTCTCTGAAACACAACGCGTTTCCCCTCCCCCTTGCGGGGAGGGGTCAGGGGTGGGGGTGGTGCAGGATAAGGCGCAGTGGTGCCTTCTGAGCGACCCCCACCTCCAACGCCTCCCCGCAAGGGGGAGGAGAGCGCGTCGCGCCTTTCATCCGCCGATGTTTGAACATCGTAGCCCACGGGAGAGGGGACCTGCGCCTCGCTCTGGCCTGCAAGCCCGTCCGACGATCGAACGACCCATAGTCCGCCAGATCGAGGGAAAAGATTCGGATCTCCATCAGGCGGGATCGTCTCTCATTCCCCGTCAGCGCGTCGCGCTCGCCCCCGCCCGGCTCGCCGCCAGCGCCGCCGCCTTGCCGGCCGCCGCGTAGAGGTTGATCCGGGAATAGACCCCGAATTCGGAGCCGTCGTCGAGGAAGCCGCCGCCCTGGCCCTGCGTCTCGGTCAGGATGGCATTGGCCTCGTCGAGCGTGAGCGACGGGAAGGCCGCGGTCAGCAGATGGCCGGCCTCCGGGGCGATTGTGCCGACATCCTCCCGGGTGTTGGCGGTTGCGTCATGGACCACCGGCAACCCGTAGGTCTGGGTCGCCTCGTAGAAGGCGGCGTTGGCGGCTTCGTCCTTGAACCGGCCGGTGTCCCGCGCCGCACAGGCCGCCACCGTGCCGCCGCAGCCGGCCGTGAGAGCCTCGGCCATCGCCGCGCGGGCCTCCGTCAGGAGGGCTTGGTAATCGGTCACACCGACGTGCTTGTCCGCGTCCGTCGCGTTCGTGTCGATCACGGCGGGGTTCTTCCGGATCTGGCCGACATAGGCCGGATCGTTGGCGAGCAGATGCGCCACCGCGTGGAGCGAGGTCGTGCGCCCGCCGATCACGTCCATGGCGTAATGCGCCCCGACGATGATCCGGTCGTTGCCGTATTCGGCGGCCCGCGCGATCATCTGCTGGTAGCGCTCCGGCACCAGCAGGGCGAGGATCAGCGACTCGGTGTAGCCGTAGGTGGTGTGGCCGCTGGGATAGGACGGGCTGTCGACGAGATCCTGCTTCGGGCCGCGCAGCCAGTCGAGGGAATGGGACGCCGCGCCGAAATAATCCTCGCCCCGGTAGGCCCGGAGCGCCGGCAGGGTCTGGAACGGCCGGGAATTGCCGAACCGGTCGGCCCCCGGGCTGCCCGCCGGCCGGCCGTAGGCCTTGCCGAACACGTCGGTGACGGCGCCGTCCGTCAGCAGGGCCGCGGCTTCGGCCGAGACCGGGTGCTTGCCGTTGGTGGTGCCGTTGGCGAAGAAGAACTTGCCGGCATTCGAATCCGACTTGGTGACGTTGTTGGTGTAGCCGATCAGGTCCGCCACCGTCGGCGCCACGCTGGTGAAGGCCTTGTAGTCGCTGTAGCGCGCCCGGGACTGATAGGCGGTGGCGAGCGTCGTGCCGAGGCCGTCGGCGAGCCCGGTGGCGTTGCCGTCGGTGATGAAGCAATCCCGCAGGGCGAGTTGTTGCTGCTCGGGAAACGACAGCAGAACCGGCTGCTTGAGCGTGCCGGCCTGGATGTCGCCGGTCACCCGCAGGTTGGCGTCGAGCGCCGCCTTGCCCGCCGGGCTCCCCTGCAGCCGGGCCACCGGCGCCAGGCCGCGCAGGGCGGTGAGGTTGGCGGGCGATTGCGCCAGCGCCTGGAGCGGCAGCACCGTCCCGAGCAGCGCCAGGCCGAGTCTCATGGTCCCGATCATGCCGTCTCCCTCCCTGGTCGATGCGCGCCCGGCTGGCACCGCCGAAGGCCGGGTTCCCAAAGGGCTCAGCCCTTTGGCGGGGTATCGGGGCAGAGCCCCGATGGACCAGGGCTCTGCCCTGGACCCGCAAAAGGGCTTGGACCTTTTGAAACCAGGAATTGTCGAGTCCGCTATCCCCGCGCCCGGGCCCGAATCATGAAGTTGTCGTAAGTGTACTCCGCCACCTGGAACCAGAGATACTCCTCGTTCCGGAAGGTCCGCATCGCCTCGTAGACCCGGCGGAAATCCGCGTTCTTGGCGGCGATCTCGGCATAGACGTCATTGGCGTTCTTGAGCGCGCCCTCCATCACGTCCTGCGGGAACGGCCGCAGCTGGGCACCGCCGGCGACCAGACGGCGCAGCGCCTGCGGATTGCGCGCATCGTACTTGGCCTGGACCTCGGCGCCGACCTCGGCGGCCGCTGCGCGCAGGATCGCCTGGTAGGTTTTGGGCAGCGCCTTCCACGTCTCGGCATTGAACCAGAAGTGCAGCATGGCGCCGCCCTCCCAGAAGCCGGGATAATGGTAGACCGGCGCCACCTTCTGAAGCCCGAGCCGTTCGTCGTCGTAGGGGCCGATCCACTCGGCGGCGTCGAGCTTCTTCGATTCCAGCGCCTGGTAGATCTCGGGGCCGGGGGTGGATTGCGGCTGGACGCCGAACTTGGCGAGCACCTGGCCGCCCATGCCGCCGATGCGGAACTTCAGGCCCTGGAGATCGGCGAGGCTCTTGATCTCGCGCCGGAACCAGCCACCCATCTGCGCGCCGGTATTGCCCCCCGGCAGGCAGACCAAACCGGATTTGGCGAAGACTTCGGCGAACAGCTCGGCGGCGCCCCCCGCCTGCCACCAGGCGGCGGCGCCGCGTGCGTTGAGGCCGAACGGGATCGCGGTGGCGAGCGCGAAGGTCGGGTCCTTGGCCTGGCCGAGGGTCGCCGGGCCATGACCCATCTCCACGGTGCCGGCCGACACGGCGTCGAGCAGAGTTTCGGCCGGGACCGGCTCACCGGGGCCGAGCACTTGGATCTGGAAGCGGCCGTCGGTGGCCTCGGCGACGATCCGGCTCAACGCCTCGGGGGCGCCGAACAGGATGTCGAGATTCTTGGCGTAGGCCGAGGACAGGCGCCAGCGCAGCTCGGGGGCGCCCTGCGCCAGGGCGGGCGCGGCCAGCGGCCCGGCGATCGCCGCGCCGAGGCCGGCTGTGAGGATCGTGCGGCGGCGCGGTCCACCGGCAGGAGATTGCGCGCTCTGAGGCTCGTCCAACGGCATCTCGTCTCAGCGTGTCCACATCCGGCCGGCGGGGGATCGGCGCGCAGGTAGCACGTCCGCTTGCGTTCTCGAAACGCGCGCGCCGCGACGCCGTCGCACCTCGAAACTGCGCGACGCCCATGATACGCGCCCGGCCATGCGATCCGAGCCTGAAGTCACCCTGCACACCGTCTGCGGCCTGGAGGAGCTGGCCGGCCACGGCACGCGCGGGGTCAGCCACGTCCTGTCCCTGCTCGACCCCGGCACCCCCGAGCCGGAGGCGTTCGGCACCTTCGGCGCCCATGCCCGCACGACCCTGCATTTCCACGACTGCCTCGGCCCCGGCGAGGGCCTCGTGCCGCCCGAGCCCGAGCATGTCACGGCGATCCTCGGCTTCGGTCGCAACCTCGATGGCGTCGGCCATCTACTGGTCCATTGCCATTACGGCCTGTCGCGCTCCACGGCGGCGCTGCTGATGCTGTTCGCCCAGGCGGAGCCGGAAAGTCCGGCCGAGGCCCTGGTGGCCCGCCTCCACGCCCTGCGCGAGCCGGCCTGGCCCAACGCCCGGATGATCGGCTTCGCGGATGCGATGCTCGGTCGCGAGGGCCGGCTCAGCGAGGCGGTCCGCCAGCTCCACGGAGTCCAGTTGCGGGTCCGGCCGCACCTCGCCGAGCTGCTGCGCGGGCTGGGACGCGGTGCCGAAGTCGATGCGGCTCAGCGGGGGTAGGCGGCTCGGCACGTCGGGTTCATCGAAGGCTGATGCTGGGCGCCATCATTACGCTCAGCCAAAGCGGCTCGAAGTGGTTGCGCACACATACACACCCGTATTGCACCACACCCTGCAGTGTGTAAATTTGCGCATGTCGGAACGACAACCACACCCTCTGCAGCACCAAGCGCGCCTGGAGGGGCAGAAGGTGTTCCCGGCATGTCGAAGACGGCGCATGACCGCAAAACACGCGGGGTGATCGCAGCGCTTCAGAAGGACGGTTGGTTCGTCGCTCGGAAGGGACCTGGCGATCACGTCCAGTTCAAACATCCGAGCAAGCCCGGAAAGGTCACAGTCGATACGGGCGAACCGGAAATACCGACGGGAACCCTGCGCAGTATCTATCGGCAGGCTGGATGGATTTGGTGACAGATCACGCCGCAACCTATCGGAGCTTGCGGCATAATCTCTCGATATCGATGGCAACCGAGATGGCGGACATGGCTTACGTTGTCATGCTGGTGCACCAAGAGGAAGGCCGGTTCGGCGCTTCTTTCCCAGACTTCCCCGGAGCGACCACGGTCGCGGGCGATCTCGATACGCTCTATCGCAAGGCCGCCGAGATGTTGTCCTTCCACGTTGCCGGGATGGCGGAGGACGGTGAAGAGATTCCGCACCTGCGCTCGCTAGAGGCGTTGCGCGGCGACCCAGGCTTTTGCGAGCACAGCGCCGACGCGATGGTCGCGCTCGTGCAGGTCGAGCTGCCCGGCCGGGCCGTGCGCGTCAACATATCGATGGAGGAAGGCCTCCTCCGACGGATCGACCGGGCCGCCGAGGCAACCGGCGAGAGCCGATCTTCCTTTCTGGCGCAGGCTGCGAAGGCGCGGCTGTCGGCCCCGGCCTGAAACCGAGAAGTCACTTCCCCGCAGGGGTAAAGCTCCCGTCCTTCCAGACGTAGAGGACGTAGCCCTGGGCGGTGACGTCGCCCTTGGAATCGAAACCGACCGTGCCGAGCACGAGGTCGAACCGCTCCGTATGGAGCGCCTGGGCGATCGGCTTCGGGTCGGCCGAATGCGCGAAATTACCTGCCGCGACCAACGCCTGCATCGCCGCGTAGCCGTAGATCGTCGAACCGGTGGGATCGACACCCTCGGCCTTGAACGCCTTCACGACGCTCGCGGCGGCAGGCTGCCGGCTCGGATCGAGGTAGAAGGTCATCAGCACGCCGTTGCTCGCCGGCCCGGCGATCTTGGCGAAGTCCGGCGTGGCGATGGCCGAGGTGCCGAACCATTGCGGGCGATAGCCGCGATCGCCGGCGATCTTCACGAGGCGGCCCATCTCGGTGGCGTCGCCACCGTAATACACCACCTCGATCCCCGCGTTCTTGAGCCGGTCCACCAGGGCGGCATCGTCCGCGTCGCTCGGTACGAACGACAGGGACAGGGTTTCGTTGATACCGATCCGGTTGAGGTTGTCCTTGGTGGCCGCCGCCAACGTCCGTGAGGCCGGAGTCGGGTCCTGGATCAGCGCGATCTTGCGGTCGCGGAACCGCTCCGCGAGCACCGCGGCCGACAGGCGGGCCTGATCGTCGTCCCGCCCGCAGACCCGGAAGACGTTCGGCAGCCCCCGGTCGGTCAGCCGGGCCGAGACCGAGGCCGCACTGATCATCACGACGCCGTTCTGGGCGTAGATGTCGGAGGCCGCGATCGAGGCGTTCGAGCAGACATGGCCGACGACGAGGTGCACGTCGGAGCGCACGAAGTGGTTGGCCACCGCGGTGGCGGTGTTCGAGTCGCAGGCGTCGTCCTGGACGTCGAGGGTCACGGGCTGGCCGTCGAGCCCGCCCATGGCGTTGGCGTCCCGGGCCGCGGCCTCGACGCCGCGCAGCACCTGCTCGCCCACGGCGACGTAGGGACCTGAGCGCGGGACCGCCACGCCGACCACGACATCGGCCGAAGCCGGCCCGGCCGACAGGAGCGCGAGACACAGGCTCAAGGGGATCAGCGTGGGCCGGAACAGCCCGCGGGCGGAGACGACGCGTCCGATCTTCATCGGGCTTTTCTAAGCATCCTTACGCGAGGCAGCCACCGACGCGGGCGGCATGCGGCTCCGTACGCGCGCTCCCGCTCCGCACCAAACCGTCGGTAAAGCCCATACGCGAGGACGTTGCGGAACGCGATTGTTTTCCACGGCCGCCGGGAAGTCGTCCCGTCCTTACTTCGCGTAATAGTAAGCGGTCGCGACCGAGGAGACCGGCCCGGTCACGGAGGTGAAGACCGACAGGACCTTCGACACTTCGGTGAACGGCGCGTTCGAGACGTAGATCAGGTCGCGGTTGCGCATGCGGAAGGCCTGGGTGGTGAACAGGCTGTTGGGGTCGCGCATATTGATCCGGTAGACCACCGGGACCAGCGGCGTGCCGGTGAGCTTCGTGGCCGGGTTCAGGCGGCGCACCACGCTGGCGGGCTCGAACCGGAAGATGAACGTTCCGGCCGGATCGGCGGCGAAGTCCGAGAGGCCGCGCGCCTTGGCGAGCGCCTGGGCGAGCGTGATGCCGTCGGCCTGGAACGGCAATTCGGTCGCCTGGCCGAGCGCGCCCACCGCC
>NZ_JAKSYN010000016.1:0-427 GCF_022829565.1 Methylobacterium sp. J-001 | reverse complement strand
TTGTCCAGGCAGGCGAGCTGGACCAGGGCGTCGAGGAGGCCGAGCGCCTCGTTGTGGGTGACGTGCTTCTGGGCCTGGCTCGCCGCGATCAGCGTCAGTCCGAGGCGGGGCGTGGCGTCGGTCATGGTGGGCTCCGGTGTGGCTTGCAATGCCGCCATCGCGAGCGCAGCGAAGCCACCCAGTGCAGCGGGCGCTCGGGAGGGGTGGCGCATCCCTAGGTTGCTTCGTGGCGGTCGCAATGAGGGTGAGGGCTTCGCTCCAAAGCCGGATCAGGCGGTTCGGATCGCGATACGCGCGCGCGTCGCCGGGACGGGGCCGGCCACGGCGCCGATCAGGGCCACGGCCACGTCGAGGCTGGTCTGATTGCCGCCGAAATCGGCCGCCTCCTCGGCGTAGAGGACCTGCTGCGCCTCGGCCCGGATCCGAC
>NZ_JAKSYN010000015.1:0-6042 GCF_022829565.1 Methylobacterium sp. J-001 | reverse complement strand
CCACGCCCCGGCCCGAAACCTGCCCCGGCAGGCAGACTCCATGTCGTCATGGGGCCACGCGGCCTCGTCAACGGGCGCCGCGGACCGGCGGAGGCCCCGGACGCGGCCCGGGCCGCAGTCGAGGGCGGCGCTACCGTCGCCTCGCCGACCTTGCTTCTTGACACCCTCGTCGGGCACGCCGTCTCGGCGATGGACACCAACGGGCGGAGGCTCTCCGACGCCCTCGACGGGATCGAGGCCCACATCCTCGACGGACGGCCCCGCGACGACCGCCGCCGGCTCGGGCCGGTCCGCCGCAACGCGGTGCGCCTGCACCGCCAGATCACCGGCCTCGCCGCCGTATTCCACCGGCTGGAGGCTGACGGGGCGACGGACGACGTGCACGGACCCGCGGTCGCGGCAGCGGCGCGGCTCGCACAACGCCTCGACGCTCTCGACCGTGACATGACCCTGCAGGCGGAGCGGGCTCGACTGCTGCAGGAGGAGGTGTCCGAGCGCATCGCCGAGGCGACCAACCGGCAGCTCTACGTCCTGTCGGTGCTGTCGGCGCTGTTCCTGCCCCCGACCTTCCTCACCGGTCTGTTCGGCATGAACGTGAAGGGGTTGCCCCTGGGCGACGATCCGCACGGTTTCCTCGTCGTGTGCGGTCTCAGCCTGGCGTCGGCCGTCCTGGCCTTCGCGGTTATCCGCCTGCTCGGCATCCGACCGCCCAGAGCTTGAGCAGGTTTTCCGCGACCGTTCGTACAATCAACTGACCCCGGGGCGATTGCTCCCGCCCCTCATGTCCGAAGCGAGAGGCGGCCTGAACGCTCGCGCGCAAGGCGGGCACCGGTCAAGCGTCATCGGGTCGACGGACGCCGTTGCCCGGCCGATGGACGCCAGGCGCGCCATCACCTGCGAGTAGCGCGGCGACGAGTTCGGCCAGGCGCGACGGGAGGTCCGCGTTCTTGGGAGGCACCATTCGCCCTGCTAGCACCCGGGCGACCTCGGCGAGGACTGGTCGGTCCTCGCCATCGTGGTGGTGATTGCAATGGATCATGGCTTCGGCCTTCGCGAACGCGCATCATCCGACGGGCGCGGCCGACGAAATGTTCGATGTGGTGGATACTGGAAGAAGAGCGCCAAACGTTATTGGTTGCATTTTTCCCTGGGTTCCAATTCGTATGAGTTCCATACTCGATATGAATTGGAGCTCGCCCAAGGCGGACAGCCTCCGCTGCTGGCATCTTTCCGATTGCTTAAAGTCGGTCCCGATGTCGCCTTGCATGGACGGCGGGACGCGCCGTCGGATCGCCCGCCGAACCTGTGCATGAGCGGTGGAACGCATCTCCATGGATCGCAACACGACGGGTGCGGTCGCGTTGTCCCGACAGTGGACGGCGTCCCTTCGCGAGGCCTGGCAAGGAAAGAACACAGATGACCACCGAGACCGAACGCACGCACCTTGACATCCACGACAGGTCCAGCCGCGAGTCCTACGCCAGGCTGTTCGGGGTCAGCGAGGAGCAACTCCGCAAGGCTGTACGCCTCGTGGGCAGCCGCGTCAGCACGCTGCGTGGCCACCTCCGGCGCTGAGGCCGGGGCCGCTGACGGCTTGAGGCCGGAGGCGACGAGCGGGTTGGTCTCGGCCGCCGAGCCGTCCCCGGCGTAGCACGCGTTCAGCTGGGCTATGCCGGCGACGCCCTGGATGTTGCGGCGATGCCACGCCCTGTGGGATCGCGCGGATGAAACGGAACGGCGAACTCCACGGCCTGTTACCGAGGCCATGGAACACTATCGCTCGACCCTGGGCACCGCCGCCGTCGCCGCCATCGGCCTCTTCGTGGCGGCGCGCGTGCTGCACCCGGGCAACTTCGAATATTCGCCTCGTGTCGTGCGGCCGGTTCAGTCGCATGCCGCTACAACGTCGACCTCGGCCAGGAGCGATCCTCCAAACGGTGTGTACATGCGCCCAAGCGCGTCGTCGTCCGAGATGGCGGTGCTGGCCCCACGGCTGACCGCGCCGCTACCGGCCGGGATGAAGATGATGCCGGTCCTGCCGGCGGCGATGTTGGGTGCCGTCGCCGCACCCCGGCAGACGGGGGCGCAGCGACGGGGTAAAACCGCGATGCATTCCGTTCGCACCGGGCCGATGGTGGCGGCTCGCGCCCGGACGGCCCAGGCGTCGTCGTCGGACGCCAAGTCGGCGTCGACTGGGACGCCTGACGTCATGTCACGTGATCCCGTCTGCGGTGACGAGGGCTGATCACCCTGTTTCCCAAATAATCCAACCTGGGAGAAGACCCGTGAAAGCGCTTTTGACCGCCGGCCTCGTCATTGCCGGCCTTTTCCCCGCCGTTCCCGCGTTGGCGCAGAGCATCGACATCGGCCCCGGCGGCGTCCGGGTCGACCCGCGTTCGCCGCGCGAGCGTGAATACGACGCCATCCGTCGGGAGGAGCGCCGGGAGGAATTCCGCGAGGAGCGCCGCGACACCATCCGGGACGACATCCGCCGGGAGGAGCGCCGCCGCGATTTCGAGGATGGTGTGCCGCCCCGCGGACGGTACTGAGACGGGCGAACGCCGCTCACAGCGGAATGGCGGCGGGCACTGTCCCGCCGCGGGGCGGAAGGGCGATCACGTGATGCGAACGAAGCTCGTTGTCCTAGCCACCCTGGGAGCGATGGTGGCCGGCCCCGCCTGGGCGCAACAGGTCACGACGGGCGGCGCGGGCAACACCGGCGTCACCCCGCCCGTCGGCGGCGTCGGTCCCGGCGCCCGGGACCTCGGGCCCAGCCCGATCACCCGGGGCAACGAAGCCAGCCCCAGCAACTCGTCGGTTCCCGGCACGACACCGGACGTGAACGTCGGTGGCACCCCGACGGGCGGACCGTCCGGCACCGGCGGCACCTCCGGCGGCCCGTCCCTCAATGGGCGTTGAGCGGCCCGGCCGGGCATCGGCCTACTCCTGCGGAACAAGGATCAACGCATGAATCTCGTCACCATCCTCCTCATCGTCTTAATCGTGCTAGCGCTCGGCGGCGGCGGCTACGGCTACTATGGTGGCGGCTACAACGGCATCGGCGGCATCGGCCTGGGCGGCATCCTGATCGTCGTCCTGATCGTGCTGCTGGTGACCGGGCGGCTCTGAGGCCGGTGGCACCCGTCGGACGGATGAACAAGCTCCTCAGATCCGGGTCAGCCGTCTAGGGGCATCCTCCAAGCCATCCGGTCCGACACGGTCGGGCCGCGGGCCTTTGGAGATGCAGTCATGATGAGCAGGAAGGTGGCGGGCCTCGCCGCTTTGATCGGAGCAGGTCTCGCCTCCTCGGCGGCGGTCGCCGCCCCGCTCGGATACGAGTTTCGTCCGCCCGAGCGTGAGGCGATCTTAGAGCGGGTGGCCGGCGGCTGCGGTCCTGGCTTCCACCCCAACCCCTGGGGGCGCTGCCGCCCGAACGATTGGGGTCGGGGCGGTTTGGGCGGACCGCGCGTCGGTTACGGCTATGGATACGGCTACCGAGGCCCGGACGGCTACGACGGCCCACGTCGTTTCCGTGACGGTTACTGAATCGTGCACTTCCGGGACGGTGTCCGGTGGGTGGACGACGAAGCTGCTATAGCTTTGGCCGCATCGTCCGACCGGTGGCTTCCCGGCCGATGTTCGCGATGTCATCCAAGCCTAGTTCCTGGGCACGTCGCGGTGCCCGGGCGAAACCCGTTACGGGCCACACGCTCGGCTGCCCCGACCAGTGCCCCCGGCGCCATGGGGCGACGGGGGCTAGCAACTGAAGCCTACGGCTTGTTCTTGGGCGCCACGAACGGGTTCGTTTCGGTAGCCGACCCGTTCTTCGCGTAGCACGCCTCCAGCCGGTCCAGACCGGCCGCGCTCTTGTCCAGGGCGACCTTGATGGTCGCACCTTCCCCCTGGACGTCGAGCGCGTCGGCCAGCCTGAGCGCCTTCACGAACCGCTCGTCCTTCACCGGCAGCGAGACGGCGTTGCCCGAGGCGGCGACCTCGGCCTGCAGCACCGACGAACCCGCTGCCAACTCGACCGGGTAGCTCTTGCCGCGTCCGAGCTTCCACTTCGGCGAGCTCATGGTCAGGTCCAGACCGATCGCGTCGCGGGTGAATTGCACGTCGACCCCGTCGTCGGTGGTGCGGGTCATCGTGCACCGCTCGAACTTCTGGCCCTTCGAGACCGCGTCGACCTTCCAAGGGCCGATGGCCACCGTTCCTTCCGGCGTCTGGGCGTGGGCGGCGACGGTCAAGGTCGACAGGACGACGGCGGCGATGGCTATGCGCATGGGGGGCTCCGCGTTGCTTGAATGGAGTTAGGTCGCGAGACCGCCGGTGGTTTCCTGTCCGCCCCTGCAAACGCTGACCGGGCACGGACGGCATGAAGGCGAAATCACCCATGACGTATAAAGGGTGCTTGGCGCGCGCAGCCAGTCGTGCCCGATATGGGATACGTCTCGGAAAGAAGGCTACCCGTGCATCGCCGGGCGTGGGCTTGCATGCCCGATCCGCCGCCAGACCCCGGATGGTTATCCACAACCGTCCACATGGCGCGCGTTGCCACAAGCTTGGCAGCTTGGCGGAATCACTCGCTTGTGTTCCACTTTTGTTCTTTGCGGATTCGTGGAGCATGCGCATGCAGGTCCTGGGTATCACGGTCGGGTTGCCAACCCCGGTCCCCATCCTCGCGAGGGCGGTCCGTGCGGGCTTCCCCAGCCCAGCGGACGACTTCGTTGAGGACGAGATCGACCTCCAGCGTTGCTGATCGCGAACCGGCCGGCGACCTTCCTCGTCCGGGTGGCTGGCGACAGCATGCTGCTGGCGCGCCTGCACGGCGGCGACCTCGCGGTGGTGGACCGAACGCTGACCCCGCGCAACGGCGACGTGGTGGTTGTCGACATCGACGGCGAACGCTCCTTCAAGGTCTGGCGGCGGCACGGCCCGCGCGTGATCCTGTCCTTCGCCAACCCGCAATTCCGGAGTTCCGCCTCGCATCGGACGCGGTGGTCGAGGTCTGGGGCGTGGTGTCGGGTTCGATCAACCCGAGGCGCCGCGCGGAATGAGCGCCCGGGCCTACGCCCTCTCGGACGGCAACAGCTTCTACTGTTCTTGCGAGCGGGTGTTCGACTCCCGCTTAACCCGCGTGCCCGTGATCGTGCTGTCGAACAACGACGGCTGCGCGATTGCCCGGCCCCCGGAGGCGAAGGCGCTCGGCATCCGGATGGGCGAACCGTACTTCAAGATCCGCGACATGTGCCGGACCCAGGGCGTACGGGTCTATTCCTCGAACTATGCCCTGTACGGGGACATGTCGGCCCGGGTGAACACGGTCTACCGGGGCTTCTCGCCGCGCATCGAGATCTACTCCATCGACGAGAGCTTCCTGGACCTCTCGGACGTGCGCGAGGCCGACCGCGTGACCCTGTGCCGGGACATGCGCGAGACGGTGTGTGCATGGACGGGCCTCCCCACCTTCGTCGGCATCGGCACCACCAAGACGCTGGCCAAGCTCGCCAACCACGTCGCCAAGAAGGTGCCCGAGCTCGGTGGGGTCTGCGACCTGACCGACCTGGTCCAGTACGACCACTGGATGGCCCGCATCCCGCCGGAGAACATCTGGGGCGTCGGGCCCGCCAATGCCCGCAAGCCGGAGGCCCTGGATTGCGAGAGCGTCGCCGACGTGCGCGACCTCGATACCCGGGCGGTCCGCAAGGCCATGACGGTGGTGGGCGAGCGGCTCGTTCAGGACCTGCGCGGCATGGCCTGCCTCGACCTGGAGGAGGTCGCCCCGACCCGGAAGGGCTGCGCCGTGACCCGGAGCTTCTCCGACCGCGTCGAGGACCTTGCCACCATGGAGCAGGCCGTCGCCACCCACGCCGCCCGGCTGGGCGAGAAGTTGCGCGCCGGGGTGATCGGCCCCCACGAGGTGGTCCAAGGGTAGAGTTAGTGCACGGTGGGCCGCTCCGCCACGGGTAGCTTGGCCGGCGGAGCTGGTCTGGCAAGCGCAGCCGGCCAAGCGGAGAAGGCTGGCATGAACACCTCCGGGGC
>NZ_JAKSYN010000150.1:0-486 GCF_022829565.1 Methylobacterium sp. J-001 | reverse complement strand
GCAGCCGCCGAGGACGCGCTCGACGTGGACGGGTCCGGCCACGGGCCGGCGGGCTCGCTATCGACGCACCGTGCGGTGCGGGCATTTTTGTTTCCGAAGGGTCTTAGGCCGGGTTCGGCCTGGGCGTCGAGTCTGAGTGTTGCCGGTCGGTGCACCACCATGGCGTGACGCGCAGCAAGGGCCTTTTTTGACGGGGCACGGACCCGCGCGCGTCTCCTTCCGCCCTCTGCGGGGGAGGGTGGGCCGCGAGACGGGGCGGGAGGGGGAACCGGGCTGCCGGAAAGGGGGTGAAAGGCGTGAAATCCTGAACCGTCGCGCTCCCCCTTTCCCGACCGCTGCTGACGGAGGGGCCACCCTCCCCCGCAGAGGGGGGAGGGAGGGCGTCGCGGCTGTCCGATCCAGTCGGACAGCCGCGACGCGAAAAACCAAAAAATCAAGCCGCACGTCCGCGGCGGCCCTCGACCAGCCACATGGCGAGCACAGCGG
>NZ_JAKSYN010000149.1:0-301 GCF_022829565.1 Methylobacterium sp. J-001 | reverse complement strand
GTCGCCCGGCGCGAATGCCGCGCGTACCCTTGGAGCATGTCCGCATGCTCACGTGGGAGCGCTCACCCGTAACCGAGGGTACGGTCATCTGGATGAATACCTTCGGCGCATCGGCGCCAGTCAAGGCTCTCCAGCCCAATTTCGGCTTTACCCCCCACATGGTGCTGGAAGCCGCGCGGTCGCAGCTCGCCACGCATAAACGTTGATGCGCGTCTCCACCCCCTTGCGGGTAGGGGCCAGGGGTGGGGGTGGTGCCGGATGAAGCTCGGCGTTTCCTTCTGAACCACCCCCGCCCCTGGCC
>NZ_JAKSYN010000148.1:0-135783 GCF_022829565.1 Methylobacterium sp. J-001 | reverse complement strand
GACCAGGCTGACGCCGAACGCCACGGGCGTCACGTAGACCAGGCGTTTGAGGATGTAGATCAGCATCGGGTGCCTTGCCGTGGCCTAAAGAATCCCCCTCCCCCCTCTGCGGGGGAGGGTGGCCCCTGCGTCAGCAGGGGTCGGGAGAGGGTAGCGACGCGTCCGGAGAAGGCGTGCCGGGCGACGATACCCGCATCGTTGCGCTGCCCCTCTCCCCCCTGCTTCGCAGGTACCCTCCCCCGCAGAGGGGGGAGGGAGTCGGTGGTGCTACCGCCCCGACGGCGCGATGGTGATCTTCGAAAAATCTTGGAACCAGTTCTGGGCCTGGACGAAGCCCTTCACCTTGGGGCTCATCGCCCGCGGGTTCACGTCGTGCGTGATCATGATGAACAGCGCATCGTCCACGTACTTCTCGTGGACCTTCTCCAGGACCTTCGTCTGCTCGGCCTTGTCGAACGTCGTCCGAACCTGGTCGAACAGCTTGTCCATCGCCGGGTCGCTGTAATAGCCCCAGTTGGTGCCGTTCGGCGGGGCGAAGTTGCTCTGGAGGTGGCGGATGAAACCGGTGAACGGGTCCTGGATGAAGTACGAGTAGTTGATCGCCGAGACGCCGCGCGAGATGTCGGCCTTGGCGCCGGCCCGCCAGATGTTGATCAGCGTGTTCCACTCGACCACCTCGTAATCGACCTGGATGCCCACGTCGGCGAGGTTCTGCTGCACGAACTCGTTCATCGGCAGCGGCTGCATCTGGCCCGAGCCCGAGGCCGAGATCGCCACCTTCAGCTTCAGGGGCTTGGCCGGGCTATAGCCTGCCTCGGCGAGCAGCTTCTTGGCGGCGTCCGGGTCGTACTTCACATCGAAGGTCGGGTGACCGAACCATTGATGGCCCGGCGGCATGAAGCCCTTTGCGGGGATGGCCAGACCGCCGAGCAACTCCTTCAGGCCGTCGCGGTCGATGGCGAGATTGGCGGCCTTGCGGACCCGGATGTCGTTCCAGGGCGAGCCCTCGACCCGGGACAAATGCCAGGTCCAGTTATGCGGGTAGGCGTTGGTCACGATGGTGAAGCCTGCGCCCTTCAGCGAGGCCACGGCGTCGGGCGCGGGAGCCTCGATCCAGTCGACCTGGCCGGAGCGGAGCGCGGCGACCCGGGCATTGGCCTCGGGCAGCGGCACCAGCACGAGCTTGTCGAGCTTGGGCACCCGGTCCTTGTCCCAGTACTCCCTGAACGGCACCATCTCGGCGCGCTCGCGCGGTGCGAACAAGGTCAGCTTCCACGGGCCGGTGCCGGAGGGCTGCTTGGCGAAGGCGTCCCAGGACTTGCCGACCTTCTCCCACTGCGCCGGGGAGGACATCATGATCCAGGCGATCTGGTAGGGCAGCGTCGCGTCGGGGGCCTTGGTGACGATCTCGACCGTCAGCGGGTCGATCACCTTGTAGGAGGCGACCGCCGGAATGCGGGTCTTTCCTTGCGCCGACTGGCGCGGATCGTATTGCGGCGCATCGGACTTTAGCAGCTTGTCGAGGTTCCACACCACGGCGTCTGCGGTGAAATCGGAGCCGTCGTGGAATTTCACCTTCGGCCGCAGCTTGAAGGTCCACTTGGTCTTGTCTGCAGCGTCGACTGCCCAGCTTGTGGCGAGGCCGGGCACGAGGTCGGAGGCCAGCTCGGCGCTCGACAGGTCCCAATTGATCAGCCCGTC
This sequence comes from Methylobacterium sp. J-001, assembly GCF_022829565.1. Lineage (NCBI taxonomy): Bacteria > Pseudomonadati > Pseudomonadota > Alphaproteobacteria > Hyphomicrobiales > Methylobacteriaceae > Methylobacterium > Methylobacterium sp. J-001. Next base: position 134,082 of record NZ_JAKSYN010000148.1, on the reverse strand, counting down.
ATAGACCGTATAGCCGAGAAACCGCATGCCCTCGCCGCCATTGTCGGTCTGGCCGGTGGTCAGCGGGATGTCGGACGCGGTCATGCCGATCCGCAGTGTCCCCTGCGCGAGGACGGCGGTGCTTGCGGTAAGCGTGAGGGCGCCGGCCAGCGCCGCACGGGCACCAAAGATTTTCAAACGAGACAGCATGTCGGATCGGGTACTCGCGTTGGTCCGGGAGGGCGGGCCCGGAATACGCTCGACCGTATGCAAGCTCGCGGCCAACCGGCACCGGTCCATGCACGGGCCGGCCATCGCTAGACCGTCGCGATGACGCTCACATGGGCGGCGACCACCCGCCACCCCTCCGGAAAGCGCACCCAGGTCTGGCTCTGACGACCGGTCTTGCCGGGGGCGTTGTCCCGGGTGAACAGGGTCATGGCGGTGGCCAAGTCCTGACCGTAGGTGGTGATCACCGTCCGGGCGAGCACCCGCTCCAGGCCCACCGGCGAGCGGGCGCGCCGGAAGGCCCGGATCGCGTCCATGCTGTAGAGGTTCTCGCCGATGCCGTACCGGATGGTCCGGGGGTCGTCCCGGAACAGGGCCTCCAGGGTGGGGACGTCATTGGTGGTGAGCGCGACCTCGTAGGCCCGGAACGCGGCCTCGACCTCGGCCTTCACGGCGGGATCGTCGATAACCATCAGGCGATCTCCGCCACGGGGGCCGTGCAGATCCCGTCCCGCTCGAGCTGGCGAGCGACCCGCAGGGCCAGATCCTCGCGCCAGGGCGCGGCGATCACCTGGACGCCGAGCGGCAACCCGGCATCGAGCCGGACCGGAACGGCCACGACCGGCAGGCCGATGAACGAGATCGGCTGCGTGAACAGGCCGATATTGGCCCGCACCGGCAGCGTCACCCCGTCGAGGACGAAATGGGTCTGGCCACCCTTCGGCGCCCGGCAAGGCGTCGCCGGGGCCAGGATCACGTCGACGCTGTCGAACACCGTCAGCACCGCGTCCCGGTACCAGCGGCGGAAGCGCTGGGCCCGCTCGACGAAGGGGGCCGGGATCATTGCCCCGGCGATCAACCGATCCCGCACCGCTGGGTCGAAATCCCGCGGCCGGGTTCGCAGCCGGTCGAGATGGAGCGTGGCGCCCTCGGCCGCGGTGATCAGGTAGGCTGCCGCCCGGGCGCGGTGGGCTTCCGGAAGTTCGACCTCGCGGCTCGCCCCCAGCGCCTCGGCGACGCGGGCGACGGCCGTGAACGCCTCCGGATCGCCGCCGCGCGCAAAATAGCCGCCCGCCACCGCGATGCGCAGGCCGCCGATCCCGGATTCGAGGCTTGGACTGGCGGGCTCGGGCACCCGGCTGGTGAGGACGGGATCTTCCGGGTCTGGGCCCTGCAGGGCGTCGTAGGCCAGGGCGAGGTCGGCGACGCTGCGCGCCATCGGCCCGAGATGGTCGAGGCTGCCGACGAACGGAAAACTTCCGGCCCGGCTGATCCGCCCGTAGGTCGGCTTCATCCCGAAGCAACCACAGAAGGCGGCCGGTACCCGGATCGAGCCATTGGTGTCGGAGCCGAGCGTCAGCGGCACCAGCCCGGCCGCCACCGCCGCGCCGGAGCCCCCGGAGGAGCCGCCGGTCATGTGGTCGAGGGCGTGGGGATTGTGGGCGTCGCCGTCATGGACGTTCTCGCCGGTGAAGTCGTAGGCGTACTCGCCCATGTTGAGCGCGCCGACCAGGATCGCACCGGCCTCTTCCAGGCGCCGCACCACGGTGCCGTCGCGTGCGGCAGGCGGGCAATCCCGATTGATCTTCGAGCCGGCCCGGGTCGGCAGACCGGCGACGTCGATCAGATTCTTGACCGCGAAGGGAACGCCGGCGAGGGGGCCGATGGCCTCGCCCCGGGCGATGGCGGCATCGAGTGTCTCGGCCCGCATGCGCGCGCGCTCGGTCAGGACATCCGTGAAGGCGCCGACCCGCCCATCGATTCGCGCGATCCGGTCGAGGGCGGACGCGACGATCTCTCTGGCACTCGCACGGCCCTGGGAGATGGCAGCTGCGATCGTCGTGGCGTCGGACACAGGAGGGATGCTCATGCCTCGAACCTCGGCGCGGCCTCGACCGCGTCAGGGAGTGAGAAACCCGCCACCAGTTCGGCTGCCGCCGCCAGAACGCCCAGGTTCGCGGTGATCGCCGACATCCAAGTCGGATCGAGGTCGAGGCCCAGAAGCGGCGCGGTGACGGTCGCGTAGGCATTCGGGTCGAAGGGAGGGGGCGTCTCAGGCATCGCGTTCCTCGCGCCGGCATGCCGAAGGGCCGGCTCGCTTACCGGGTAGCAGGCATCGTGCCGCCTCAACCTCTCGCCCCGGCGTGATACGAGTTCCGGCTTGCTCATTCGTTGAGCAAATTTGGAGTCCAGTTGGGATGAGCCGAGGCCCCGCCGTGGATTGCCTAAATTCTAGGCATCAACAGGACGTGCGAGGATGAGAGGCTCGATCGGAGCAAAGACACAGTCGGACTCCGAACCGTCCTCGTGGACGAGCATGGCGAAAGTCCCGGGCGCGCGCAGGGTCATCATGTGCGCGTGCCAGGCGCCCGCGCGGTAGTTGATGCCGGCATGGCCCGGGACGCGGAACGCCTGGATACGGGCTTCGTCCGGTCGACCGTCGCGGTCCGGCGCCACCACCACCACGTAAGCCTCGACCGAGAGCGGCAGGAAGGACTGGTTGGAATGCGGGTGCCGTTCCAGGCGGCGCAGGGGCATCAGGCCGTCCATCACCTCGCTGCGGATCAAAGCGAGGTTGGCACTCGCCGTCGGCCGCGTGTTCTGCAGCGTCACCGCCCGGTCCTGGCGCGGCGGTATCGTCGGCGTCAGCAGGAGATCACCGTAGGGCGCGAAAGCGTCCATGGTGAACTCGGCGATCGTGATCGTGCGCATCAACACTCTAATTCCTCATCGATATAGGCTGGCGGCATCCCGGCGCGGGATTAAGCGGCATCGATGCCACGCGCCTGGTCTTGCCGTCCGGAAGGCCGCGACCTACGTTTCGCGCATTCCTTCGAGCCTGCGGCTCGGCCCACCCGGCGATCGGCCAAACGCGTTTCGAGATTGCCGCGTCCTATCGTCGGTTTGAGGTATTTCGGCATCGTCGCGTCAAACTTTTCCCGAGTCGCGGTGGATAGTCGCTTTGGCGGCCGCCTCAGCACGCGGACCCGATTGCGTGTTGGGGCAGGCTGGGTCTAAGGGCTCTCCCGTTTTATCAGACATGGTCCGACCCGAACGCTTCTGCGTGACCCGAGCGCTCGGGTCGGACCATCGGCATTGCCGATGGATCGGTGCGGTTCCAGGGCCCGGGGACGGTCCTGAAACCCGTATTCTCCAGTACGTGGCCGGCGTCGCCGGTCGTCCCCGCAACGCGCGTGACGTACCCAACCGAGAAAGGTCAAATGAGCGCATTCGACTACCGGAATTTCGACGACCGCCGTCAGCATTCGCAGAACGCCAAGGCCGCCCTGCTCGCCAAGTTCAAGGCCCGCCCGCCGGCCGACGATCCCGAGGTGATCGCCAAGGCCAAGGCCCGGGCCGAGATCGCCCAGGCTCGTGAGGAGCGTGCGCGCGAGCGCGAGGCCGCCCGCATCGCCGCCGAGCGGAAGGCCGCCGAGGAGAAGCGACTGCGCGAGGAGGCCGAACTGGCTGCGCGCCTCGCCCGCGAAGCCGCCGAACTCGCTGCCGCGCAGGAGCGCAAGTCTGCCGAACTCGCATTGAAGAAGGCTCAGCGCGACGCCCGCTACGCCGCCCGCAAGGCCAAAGCCAAGCGCTGAGGCGCCGCGCCGGCCCCGGCGCGCATCCATCGAGCGCTCGAACGCCGTCCGCCCCCCAGGCGGGCGGCGTTGTTGTTGGGAGCCCTCGGCCGGTCCTCGACAAACGAAGGGCCCTACAGCCGCGATCCTTACGTCCGATGCGAGATCGACCCGGCGGCACCGCGCATGATTTTCCAGGAAGACCGCCGCTCTTGCCATGGCCGCGTCCGACGGCGGAACTTGCCAAGACGGGCAACGTGCGCGACCCAGGGTATGCGGCCCCCTGCAACCCTCCACGACCGACGGGGGTTGAGAGCCGCCGTCTTGCACGATGCGCGGTGTGCTCGATCGTCTTCTCATGAGGACGACGCGAATGGGCGAGGAAGCGATGCGGTCTCGAATCCTCCTGGCGGCGCTGCCGCTCGTTCTGTTGAGTGAAGGTCATGCTTCGGCACAGGATCGCACCACCGTCACCGCCTGTGACACGCTGATCGCCACGCGCCGGATCGACGCCGCGACCGGGCCTGACCGCGCGGTACCGGAGGCCGGATGCCGGCAGATCCCGAAGGCCGATATCGGCACCGTGGAGCAGCGGGCGATGATCGGCGGCGCACCCTATGAGTGCTTGACCGTGACGGGGGCCGGCCACTGCCTCTGGGTCGTGCCGTAAGAGTCTGACCGTCGATCGCCTTCGGCGCGCTTGCATGGATCGGGGGCTGACTTTCAGCCGAATCCAGCAGTCTGACGAAGCTTCACGGCAGGGCGATCCGCTCTATCTCGGCGGCTCGGTCCCACAAGGAATACGCTCCGGTATGTTGAGTATCCAGGCCTGGACGCGGGCGTCCGCATTCCTGTCGGTTGCCCTGATCACCGTCTTGCTCGGCCATGTGCCGGCCCGGGCCGAGCCGCCGATCCGCAGCCCGGAGGATGCTGCCTGCCGCGTCGAGGCCCGCGCGAAGGTGTTCTCGGCCCCCAATCCCAAGGGGCTGGAACTCGAGGATATCGGACGACAGATCTATTTCGCCTGTATGGCACGGACGACCCAGGCGACCGCGCAGCCGCCGACGCGCAAGCATCGCCGGCATCGGCGGCGCTGATGCGCCGCCGCTTGTCCTAAATCAGGAGTCGAGCGGGGCTCCGATCCGGGCGCGCAGCTGGTGACGGAGCGCCTCGTTGCCGCCCTCCGCATTCAAGGCAGCCATCAGCCGCAACAGATGGCTGAGCGGGGTCGACCGGCATTCGATCGCCTCGGCGATCTGTTCCGGAAGGGGCTTGGCCGCCGGCACGAAGCGCGGTGTGAGGCTAGCCTGGTGAGTCTGGGGCATGCGCGGCGCTCGTGCTTTGAGACGTTCCAGATGGCGGGCGGGTGGCTACGCCTTCCCACCGCACCGCGCCAGCCCCATTCGCGTTTTTACGTAGCCGGCATCGGGCTCCGTCACCGCGTTGCAACACAGCCCGCGGGAAACCGTGGAGGATTCAAGCTTGGTTGCAGAAAGAGCTTGCTTTTACGCTTCGTCAGCCGATGGCCAGCGGTGATCGCTCGAATCCGTCCAGCAGATCCTGCGGATCGCGGTAGATCGCGATGCAGCCCGCAGCCGATAGATCGGCCTCCGGAAAGCCACCGCAGAGGACGCCGATGGTGCGCAAACCAGCCTTCGAAGCTGCTTCGGCGTCATAAGGCGTGTCGCCGATCACGATCATCTCGTCCTTGCCGAGACCGTCGAGCTTCCGCACCGCGGCTTCGAAGATATCCGGATGCGGCTTGGACCGCTCCGCGTCGTCCGAGCTGATGACGACGTCGACAAGATCGGCGATGCCCAGGATGTCCTGATAGCGCTCGACCTCGGGGCCCTTGCCCGAGGAGGCCAGTGCGATCGTCAGCCCGGCCTTGCGAATCCGCTCGAACAGGGGGCGCACCGCCGGGAACGGCCGGACCTCGGGCAGGTACTTCGCCTTGAACAGATCGGAGCGGAACGTCTCGATCTCCGTGCCCTCGCGCGCGATGCGCTCTTTCGGCAGGAACACCGGCATCAGCTCGTCGCCGCCCTTGCCGATCTGGCTGCGGACCTCGGCTTCGTCGGTCTCGACGCCGAAATGCGCGAAGGCTTCGACCCAGGCGCGGGCATGCAGATCGACGCTGTCGAGCAGCGTCCCGTCGATGTCGAAGATCACGGCGCGCATTATCGGCCCCTGTTGCGGCGCACGGCGTACGCATCCGGCCGAACAACGATGGCCGGAGCGGCCTGTTCCGGCTTGCCGTAAGGGGTACCAACGGCAGGAGCCCGCCCCTCGGTGAAGGGGCGGGCTCCTGAAAGGGCGGTGTGATGGCGCCGGGAGGCGCCTTCGCCTCAGTGCATCGACGCCGGGGCGCGGGCCGGCTTGGCCTTGGCGGCGAGGCCGGCGGTGACCGCCGCCTTCGAGGCCTTGGCGGTCTTCACGGCGACCGGCTTGGCCAGCGCGACCTTGGGCGTCACGGTCTTGGGGGCAGCGGCCTTAACCGGGGCCTTCGGGGACGCGGTCTTGGCCGCGACAGTCTTCGTGGTGGCAGTCTTCGTGGTGGCAGTCTTGGCAGGCGTAGACTTCGACGCCGAAACCTTCGGGGCAGCTTTCACGGCGGCCGGCTTGGCCTCGACCGTCTGGCCGTCGGCCAGCACCACGCCGGCGCGCAGCTCGGCTTCGGCGCGCATCCAATGAGCGACGGCATGACCGTGAATCCGGCCTGCCTTCTCCCAGATGTAATAGGCGCATTCGCGCACGTGCTGCTCGCTGATCTGCATGCGTTCGATCTCCTGTCCGTCCTGGGATCGACGATGCGAGCGGAGGGTTAAAGCGCGGTTAACCCTGCCGGCCGTCGCGGACGCGGTCGGATCTCCGCCCTATCCGGGGATGCCCAGAACCCGCCGCGCCTCGGTCAGCAACACCGCGTGCCGGGCTGCACCGGGACCGTCGGTCGGCGCCTCGCGCCCGGCCCGGGCGATGATCTCCTGGAACCGGCGTCGGTCGAGGGCGCGGCTGCCGATGCTGTCGAGCACGGCACCGAGCACGGTCCGGACCGCCTCGGTGCGCTCGTCGGCCTCGGCGGCGCTGTCCGCGGAGGCGGCGTTGGTCCGCGCCTCGGCCAGTTCCACTTCCAGGGCGACCGCCCGGGCGCGGGCGGCCTCCAGCTCGGCCGTCAAGCGCTGCACGTCCTGCCAGGCCAGGTCATGCTGGTGCGTGCGCAGGGCGAGCAGCACCTTGAGCGACGCCGCGTCCTCGCGCGCGGCCTCCAGCTTGGCCTGTGCCGCCCGCAGATCGTTCAGCAACTCCTGAGCGAGCATCCCATCCCCGGTTACATCCACCGCCGGCTCCGTCAGCATCCCGTTTCGCTCGTCCTGAAGGGGCGTAGCGCGAATGTCCACCTGCCAGGCGCCCGGGCCCGGTTGAGAAAATCCACCCGCCGGTCCACATGGGAGAGAGCACCCTACGGTGCCTGTCCCGGCCGGCCTTGAACCGGCGCAGCGGAGTTCGCCGATCATGTTCATCCAGACCGAAGCCACGCCGAACCCGGCGACCCTCAAGTTCCTTCCCGGCCGCGTCGTCCTGCCCGAAGCCACCTTCGAGGCGCGGGATGCCGAGACGGCCAACCGCTCCCCCCTCGCCTCCGCGTTGTTCGCCGTCCCAGGTGTCGCCGGCGTCTATTTCGGCCACGATTTCGTCTCCGTCACCAAGGCGGAGGACGGCTCGGAATGGGCGCAGGTGAAGCCCGCCGTGCTCGGCGCGATCATGGAGCATTTCCAGTCCGGCGCCCCGGTGATGGCGGAAGGCGGTCTCGACGACCAGGACGGTGAGGACGAGTTCTACGACGAAGCCGATCACGACACCGTCGTGACCATTAAAGATTTGCTCGAGACCCGGGTCCGTCCCGCTGTGGCCGGCGATGGCGGTGACATCACCTTCCGCGGTTATAAGGAGGGTGTGGTCTATCTGGAGATGAAGGGCGCCTGCTCGGGCTGCCCCTCCTCCACCGCCACCCTGCGGCACGGCGTACAGAACCTTTTCCGGCACTTCCTGCCGGAGATCCGTGAGGTTCAGGCGGTCTAAGCGCTCGCGCTGTCCACTGGACACCGATCTGTAGGGCGCCGGCGGTCGCAAGACCGCCGGCGCTTTGTTTTCAAGAGACCCCCTCGACCCTGGGCCCGTCGGCGCGGGTGTCGGTTGCGACTGGATGCCTGAGGGACGCGGCTGCGCGGTGGTGGCGGCCGAGGTGAAGGAACTGGCCGAGCAGACCGCCAGGGTCACCGACGAGATCGCCGCACGATCGGCCGGGTCCAGGGTACGACCGGCCAGGCAGCCTCGGCGATCACCGCGATCGACAGGTTGATCCGTCAGATCAACGGCGCGGCGACCGGCATCGCCGCTGCGGTCGACGAGCATGGCGCGGCCGCCCAGGAGATCGTTGGTAACGTGGCGCAGGCAGCGCACGGCACCGGCGAGGTGACGCACAACATCGTCCGGGTGGTGAAGGCCTCCGAGGCGACCGGTGCGGTGGCCCATCTCGTGCTGGCCTCGGCCTCCGAACTTTCCCGGCAATCCGAGCAGCTGAACGCGGAGGTCTGCGCGTTCCTCACGGTCGTCCGGGCGGCCTGAGGGCACTCAGGCCTGCCGACCGGCGCAAGCCGGCAACACTTCACCGCCAACACGGTTTCCGCCGCAGCCCTGCGCTGACGGGGCGGCGGTTTTGTTCTAACGCTAGGGTCTTCATGTCCTTCGGGACAGAATGGGAGCGGTCGCCGGTCCGGACCGGCATGCGGGAGTGGGCGTGCGTATCCTTGCCATCGACACAGCGCTGGACGTCTGCGCCGCCTGCGTCGCCGCAGACGATGCCGACGCGCCGCTCGCGGCCGAGTCGCTGCCCATGGTGCGGGGCCACGCCGAGGCGCTGCTGCCGCTGATCGAACGGGTGATCGCCCGGATCGAGGGCGGCTTCGAGGCGATCGACCGGATCGCCGTCACGGTCGGTCCCGGCAGCTATACCGGCCTTCGGGTCGGCCTCTCGGCGGCCCGCGCCATCGGGCTCGCCACCGGCAAGCCGGTGGTCGGTGTGGGCACCCTTTCCGCATTGCTGGCGCCCTTGCTGGCTGAGTCCGGCGAAAGCGTGATCGCCGCGGCGGTCGATGCCCGGCATGGTGCAGTCTACGTCCAGGCGCTCGGCCCGAGCGACGGTCTCGCCCCGGCCCATCTCCCGGTCGAGACCGCTGCGGAACGGCTGGGATCCGGGCCTGTTGTGCTGATCGGCTCGGGGGCCTCGCTGGTGGCCGCCGCCCTGGCCGCGCGCGGTGTGAGCGCCCGCGTCGCCGGCCTCGGTGCGCCTGAGATCACGGCCGTGGCATCGCTCGGTCTCGTGGCCGATCCGGCCCAGGCCCTGCCCCGGCCGCTCTACCTCCGCGGGCCCGATGCGCGGCCCCAGGATCATGCCAGGATCGCGCGGCAATGACGCGTCCCCTTCCGTTCTGGCCTCTCGACTGGTGGGCTGCCTGGTGGGATGCCCTCACGCCGGAGCCCTATGTCACGCCGCTTGCCGACGCCGCGCAGGCGCCGGCCCTGGCTCGGCTGCACGCCACCGCGTTCGCACGGCCCTGGGAGGCCCACGAATTCGAGCGCATGCTGTGCGAGCGCTCGACACAGGCGCATGCCCTATGGCGGACCGGGACGCTCCAGGGCTTCGTCCTGTCGCGCCGTGCCGCCGACGAGGCCGAGATCCTGACCGTCGTGCTGTCCCCGGCGCTGCGCGGCGGCGGCCATAGCCGTCGGCTGCTGCGCGAGCACCTGTCGAGCCTGGCGCATTCCGGGATCGCCCGGGTCCATCTGGAAGTCGACGAGGGCAACGCCCCGGCGCTCAAGCTCTATGCCCGCAACGGCTTCCGAAAGGTCGGCGAGCGCACCGGCTACTATCTCAAGGCCGACGGCAGCCGGGCGACCGCGCTGACCATGAGCGCCGACCTGTAACGGCGTGAGCCGCTTCGGCGTCCTTTGGCGGGCCGCGGCCCTGCTCCTCGCCTTCCTGGTGCTGGCCCCGCCCCACTGGGTCGCCCTGCGGGTCTTCGGCCGCCGCTCGACCGTGGCGCCGATTCTGTTCCACCGCACTTTCCTGTGGCTGTTCTCCATCCGGGTGATGCAATCCGGCACGCCGCCGGACTTCGGAGAGGCGGCCCTGGTCCTGGCCAACCACGTGTCGTGGCTCGACATCGTGGTGATCGGGTCGCTGCGCCCCCTGTCCTTCGTGGCGAAGTCGGAGATCGCCGGATGGCCGGTGATCAGCGCGTTGGCGGCCCTGCAGCGCACGATCTACATCGACCGGCAGCGCCGGGGTGCCACCGCCACGGTCAGCACCGCGATGGGCCACCGCTTGGCCGGGGGCGAGCTGGTGGTGCTGTTCGCGGAAGGGACCACCGGTGACGGCAACCGGCTGCTGCCGTTCCGCTCCGCGCTGGTGGGCGCCGCGCGTGCCGCCCTGCAGGCCGAGGCTGGACAGGGGCGCGTCCGCCTTCAGCCGTTGGCGATCGCCTATCCCCGGCGCAATGGCCTGCCGGTGGTGCGCTCCGAGCGCTCCGAGATCGCGTGGTACGGCGACATGGAGCTAGCGCCGCACCTTTCCGCCTTCGTGAATGGTGGCCCGATCGACGTCCAAGTGGTCTGGGGCAAGCCGATCGTTTTCGAAGCGTCGACCGACCGGAAGGTCGCGACGGCCGCTGCCGAGGCCGAGGTGCGGGCCGCCCTGCAGGGCCTCGCCACCGGCCGCGGTGCGGCCCCGCCCACCGCCGGCACCCGTTCGGCCTCGCCCGGGGTCGACCTGGGCGGTTCCGGGATCGCGACGGTGTGAGGTTTTGTGGACGGCTGGATGCGGCCGGCGCGCCACAGACGTCGCGTCATCGTCGGCGCAACGAAGCAACCGCGGGCAGCGCGCGGTCCCCGGACGAGGCGGTCCACTGGGTTGCTTGTCTGAGCGCGCGATGACAGCATGGACGGATCGGTCCATCCAGGGGGATGTCCCGGTAAAACACCCCATGAATACATGATTCATGTCTGTTGAGCGGGCGCTGTCCCTCTGCTAGCTAGGCCGAAACCCGTGAAGTCGGGATCGTGGGAGGACGACCGTTGCAAACCTGGAACCAGGTCTATGATCCGTTCGGGAGCCCCTGGCTCTCGACCCTGGCCGCCTCCGTGCCGGTCATCGCCCTCCTCGCCATGATCGCGAGCGGCCGCGTCAAGGCGCACATCGCGGCCGTCATCGCCCTCGGCCTCGCCATGCTGGTGGCGATCGTCGGCTTCGGCATGCCGACCGAACTCGCCTCCCGGGCCGCGATCCTCGGAATGGTCACGGGCTTCTTCCCGATCGGCTGGATCATCCTCAACGTCATCTTCCTCTATCGGCTGACGGTCGAGAAAGGCTGGTTCGCCATCCTGCAGCAATCGGTGGCCGGCATCACCGCCGATAGGCGGTTGCAGCTGCTCCTGGTCGCCTTCACGTTCGGGGCCTTCTTCGAGGGCGCGGGCGGCTTCGGCACCCCGGTTGCCGTCACCGGCGCCATCCTGATCGGGCTGGGCTTCTCGCCGCTCGCCGCGTCGGGCCTGTCGCTGATCGCCAACACCGCTCCGGTGGCCTTCGGAGCGCTTGGCGCGCCGATCCAGGGGCTGGCCTCGGTGACCGGCTATCCGCCCGAGATCCTCGGTGCGATGATCGGCCGGCAGCTGCCGCTGTTCTCGCTGATCGTGCCGTTCTGGCTGATCTGGGTGTTCGCGGGCTTCCGCGGCATGATCCGGGTGTGGCCGCCGATCCTGATCTGCGGCGGATCCTTCGCGATCGCGCAGTTCCTGATCTCGAACTACGTCAATCCGTGGATCGTCGATATCGGCGCTTCGCTGGCCTCGATGCTCGCCCTCGTCCTCTTCCTCAAGGTCTGGCAGCCCCGGGAGATCTGGACCTCGCCGGCCCTGCGCGGCCACGATCCGTCCCTGGCGCTCGCCGCCCAGCGCCCCGTGGCGCTCGGCGCCGGCGTTCCCGGCACCCCCCCGGTCCATACCGGCGCACGCACCGCCTCGCAGGGCGAGATCCTGATGGCCTGGGTGCCGTGGATCGTCCTCTCGGTGATCGTGGCGATCTGGGGCACCGGCTGGTTCAAGGGTATCGTGAACCCGCTCTTCACCTGGCGATACGAGGTGCCGGGCCTGCACAACGTGATCCTGAAGGTGCCGCCGGTGGTGGCCAAGCCGGTCCCCGAGGGTGCGGTCTTCCTGTTCACCTACATGTCCTACACCGGCACCGGGGTGCTGATCGCCGCGATCATCTCCGGCATCATCATGCGCTTCTCGCCGGTACGGCTGGTGACGGCCTATGTCGAGACCATCTGGGCCCTGCGCTACTCGCTGATCACCATCGCGGCGATGCTGGCGCTGGGCGTGCTCACCCGCTACGCGGGCGTCGACGCCACCCTCGGTCTCGCCTTCGCGGGCACCGGCATCCTGTACCCGTTCTTCGGGACGTTGCTGGGCTGGCTCGGCGTCGCATTGACTGGGTCGGACACGGCCTCGAACGTCCTGTTCGGCGGCCTCCAGCGCATCACTGCCGAGCAGCTCGGGCTGTCCGGCGTGCTGATGGCGGCGGCGAACTCGTCGGGCGGCGTGATGGGCAAGATGGTCGATGCCCAGTCGATCGTCGTCGCCTCCACGGCCACCGGCTATTTCGGCCAGGAAGGCACGATCCTGCGGTTCGTGTTCTGGCACTCGATCGCCCTGGCCTGTTTGGTCGGCATGTTCGTGATGCTCCAGGCCTACGTGCCGTTCTTCCAGCAGATGGTCATCGACGTCCCGGCTGCGGCCGTAGCCCACTGACGACGGGGCGACGGGCACGCCCCGCCGCCTCCCTGCACCACCCGACGCCGGATCGCCCGAACCCCCGGGCGGTCCGGCGTTTGTCGTCGGGCGTCGCGACGGCCCGAACGATCCGTGCTACAGGCTCCCGCCCGCCGATCCGCGCAGGATCGGAGCGGGCCCATGGGGAAGCGGACGGTTTTAGGGCGGCACGCGTTGAAGAAGGCCTTCGTCAAATCCTACGGCTGCCAGATGAACGCCTACGACGCGGCCCGCATGGCCGACGTGCTGGGCGCTGAAGGGTATACGGCGACCGATTCGGTGGAGGAGGCCGACGTCGTCGTCCTCAACACCTGCCATATCCGCGAGAAGGCCGCCGAGAAGGTCTATTCGGAACTCGGCCGCCTGCGCGTCCTCAAGGGCGAGCGGCAGGCCCGGGGCCTGGACACCCGCATCGTGGTGGCCGGCTGCGTCGCGCAGGCCGAGGGGGCCGAGATCCAGGCCCGCCAGCCCGCGGTCGACGTGGTGGTCGGTCCGCAGAGCTACCACCGCCTGCCGGACCTCTTGGCCAGCTCCCGCGAGCGCCGGGTGGTCGACACCGAATTCCCGGTCGAGGACAAGTTCACGCACCTGCCCCGACGCCGGACCTCTGGGCCGACAGCCTTCCTCACCGTGCAGGAGGGCTGCGACAAGTTCTGCGCCTTCTGCGTGGTGCCCTATACCCGCGGCGCCGAGGTCTCGCGTCCTGTGGCGGCGGTGCTGGCCGAGGCCCAGAGGCTCGCCGAGGGCGGGGCCCGCGAGGTCACGCTGATCGGCCAGAACGTCAACGGCTATCACGGCCTGGGCCCCGACGGCGCCCCAGTCGGGCTCGCCGAGCTGATCCGGGCGGTCGCGAAGATCCCCGGCCTCGCCCGGATCCGCTACACCACCAGCCATCCGAACGATTTCGACGACGCCCTTGTCCGCGCCCATGCCGAGGTGCCGGCCCTGATGCCCTACCTGCACCTGCCGGTGCAGTCGGGCTCGGACCGGATCCTCGCCGCCATGAACCGCAAGCACACCCGCGATCAGTATCGCCGCCTGATCGACCGGGTGCGCGCCGCCCGGCCCGACACCGCCCTGTCCTCGGATTTCATCGTCGGCTTCCCCGGCGAGACCGATGCGGATTTCACCGACACCCTGCAACTCGTGCGCGACATCGGGTTCGAGAGCGCATTCTCGTTCAAGTACAGCCCCCGCCCCGGCACACCCGCAGCCGATAGAAGCGACATGGTTCCCGAGCCGGTGATGGCGGAACGGCTCGCCGAGCTGCAGGGGCTGCTGGATGGCCAGCGCTACGCCTACCAGCGGGCGGCGGTCGGCCAGGTCTTCGACGTGCTGGTCGAGAAGGCGGGCCGGCGCCCGGGTCAGGTCGCGGGCAAGACGCCGCACCTGCTGGCCGTGCAGTTCGACGCCGCGCCCCACCATATCGGGACGATCGTGCCGGTCCGGATCGTCGAGGCGGGCACCAATAGCCTGTTCGGCCAGTTGGCGACCGAAGCCGTGGCGGCGTGAGGATCGAGTGATGGGGATGCCGGTGAGGATCACAGGTTGAGCGCGTCGGACGGGTCTGGCATGCGCGGCGCCCTCCGGGGCCGCGGGCCGGCGGCCAAGCCGGCGGGAGCGGACGAGACGGTCGAGGTGCCGCTCACCTTCGACGACAACCGCCTCGCGAGCCTCGTCTTCGGTCAGTACGACCAGAACGTCGCACATATCGAGCGCCGTCTAGACGTCACTGCGACAGCGCTCGGCAACCACCTCGTCATCAAGGGGTCACCCGACGCCGCCGAGAAGGCCCGGCGGGTGTTCCAGAAACTCTACGCCCGGGTCCGCACCGGGGGCAGTACCCTGACCCTCGGCGACGTCGACGGGGCGATTCGGGAATCCACCGCCCAGGCGACGCTGTTCCCCGCCGAAGCCATCGCCGCCGAGGCCGACAAGCCCCATTTCGAGCAGATCGCCACCCGTAAGCGTGGCGCCGTGCGGGCACGCAACTCCGCGCAGGACCAGTACATCAAGCTGCTACGGACCAACGAGTTGGTCTTCGCGGAAGGCCCGGCCGGCACCGGCAAGACCTGGCTCGCCGTTGGACACGCCGTGTCGCTGCTGGAGCAGGGCCATGCCGAGCGGCTGATCCTGTCGCGCCCGGCGGTGGAGGCCGGCGAGCGATTGGGCTTCCTGCCCGGCGACATGCGCGACAAGGTCGATCCCTACCTGCGCCCGATCTACGACGCCCTCTACGACTTCATGGAGGCGCGCCACGTCGATCGCGGCCTGCAGACCGGGATCATCGAGATCGCCCCGCTGGCCTTCATGCGCGGGCGGACGCTCACCAATGCCGTGGTGCTCCTCGACGAGGCGCAGAACACGACCTCGATGCAGATGAAGATGTTTCTGACTCGCCTCGGCGAGGGCTCTCGCATGATCATCACCGGCGACCCGAGCCAGATCGACCTGCCGCCGGGCCAGAAGTCCGGCCTCGTGGAGGCAGTGAACGTGCTCGACGGCGTCGAGGGGATCGGCCGGGTGACGTTCAAGGACGTGGACGTGGTCCGCCACGACCTCGTGCGCCGGATCGTCACGGCCTACGAGCGCGCCTCCCACGGTGACGGTGACGCCGACCGCAATCCCAACCCCCGGCGCCGGCCCTTGGCGTGAGCACGTCCCACGCCATCGACCTGGCCGTCGAAGATGACCGCTGGGAAACCGCGATTCCGGACCTCGAATCGCTGGTCGTCCGTGCCGTCGAGGCCGGGCTCGCGGCCGCCCCCGAGCCGCCGGACGGACCCGTGGAGGTCAGTGTCATGCTGACCGACGACGCCACCGTCCAGGAACTCAACCGCACCTGGCGCAGCAAGGACAAGCCCACCAACGTCTTGTCCTTCCCGGCCGCCCCGCAGCCCCGGCATGCGGGTGTGGCGCTGCCCCTCGGCGATGTGGTCCTTGCCTACGAGACCCTTGTGCGCGAGAGTGCCGAGCAGTCGAAGCCGCTCCAGAATCACCTCGCGCACCTCCTCGTCCATGGCACCCTGCATTGTCTCGGTCAGGACCACGAGATCGGCGAGGCCGAGGCCGAGGCCATGGAATCGCTCGAAGTCGCAGCCCTTGCGACGCTGGGCATTCCGGATCCCTATGCCTGAGCGGCCGATACCCAACCGCCCCCAGATCCGAGAGACATGAGCAACGATCGAAGTCGCGGCGCGGCCCTGGCCGCGCCCAGTTCCACCGAGGGCGAGTCCCAGTCCCGGGAGCCCTGGTACGACCGCCTCCTGCAGGCGCTCCACCTCAAGCCGCGCGATTCGCTGCGTGAGGGTCTCGAGGAGGCGCTCGCCGAGCCCGATGCCGGCGAAAGCGGTCTCACCCCCCTCGAGCGGGTGATGCTCAAGAATGTGCTCGGCCTGCACAAGGTGCGGGTCGACGATGTGATGGTCCCCCGGGCCGACATCGTCGCGGTCTCGAACGACACCAATCTGGGCGACCTGCTCAAGCTGTTCCGCAACGCCGGTCATTCCCGCCTGCCGGTCTATGGCGAGACGCTGGATGACCCTCGCGGCATGGTCCACATCCGCGACCTCGTCGATCACATCGCCGCCAAGGCCGAGCCGACCCGGCGCAGCCCCAGCACCGCCGCGGCTGTCCGGCCCGCCGTCGCCGCCGAGGGTGAGGCCGACGCCACCGTCGCGCCGCGGCCCGCCCGTCGGGCGCCCGTGCGGCTGCCCCGGGCGCTCGATCTCGGCAAGGTCGATCTCACCACGACGCTTGCCGCGGCCCGCATCCAGCGGCCGGTCCTGTTCGTGCCCCCGTCCATGCCAGCCATCGACCTGCTGGTGCGGATGCAGGCGACGCGGACCCACATGGCGCTTGTCATCGACGAGTATGGTGGCACCGACGGGCTGATCTCGATCGAGGATCTGATCGAGGTCGTGGTCGGCGACATCGAGGACGAGCACGACGTCGCCGAGGCCAAGCAGGTCCAGCGGGTCGACGGCGAGGACGAGGTCTTCGTGGCCGATGCCCGCACGCCGCTCGCCGAGGTCTCCGAGGCTACCGGCGTCGACCTCGTGGCGGCGGTCGGCGACATGGCCGAGGAGATCGATACCCTCGGCGGTATGATCGTCACCCTGGCTGGCCGGGTCCCGTCCCGGGGCGAGCTGATCGTCGGGCCGGGCAACCTCGAATTCGAGGTGCTCGATGCCGATCCCCGTCGCCTGAAGCGCCTGCGCTTCCACAAGGGCGCGGCGCGGATCGGCAACGTCGTGCCGCTCGCCCTGCCGCCGCCCTCCCCGCCTCCGGTTCCCGAGACGCCGCATCCATGACGGTCTTTGCGTGACGGGTGCTGCGTGGCGGTCCTGACCGTGGAGCGAGCCCGGGCGGCTGCCGGTCCGAGCGGTCCCCCGGGCCGCCCCTCCCCGAGCTTCGTGCGAATCATGACACGGCTGACCGGCTGGCGGCGGCTCGGGCTTGCCTGGCTCGCCGGCGCGCTGGGGGCCCTGGCGATGCCGCCCTACGGGGTCCTGCCGGCCCTGGCCGTGTCCCTGTCGGTGGCGGTCTGGCTGATGGACGGGGCTGCCGCGGATCTGCCTGCCTTGCGGCGTCTCCGGCCGTGCTTCCTGATCGGCTGGGCCTGGGGCTTCGGCTATCTCACCGCCGGCCTGTGGTGGCTCGGCCAAGCCTTCCTGGTGGAGGCCGACGAGTTTCTGTGGGCCCTGCCGCTCGGCGTCGTGGGATTGCCCTTCGCGTTGGGCCTGTTCTACGGAGCGGGCTTCGGCGCGGCCGGCCTGCTCTGGGCACGTGGTCCGGCTCGGATCGCCGCCCTCGCCTTCGGGATCGGTGCCGCCGAGTGGCTGCGCGGCCACGTGTTCACGGGCTTTCCCTGGAACACGCTCGGGATGGCGCTCGCCCAGAATCTCTGGCTGCTGCAATGGGCTGCCGCCATCGGCCTCTACGGCCTGACCGTTTTGGCCGTGCTGATCTGCGCCGCGCCTGCAACCCTGGCAACCGGCTCGCATCCGCGCAGCCGGTTCGGGCCAAGCGCCGCCGCCGCGATCGTGCTGATCGGTATGGCCCTCTACGGTGCCGTCCGCCTCGGGCCCCCCGATCCGGTGGTGACCGGCGTGCGCTTGCGCCTCGTCCAACCGAACCTGCCGCAGGATGCCAAGTTCCGGCCGGAGAACCGCGCCGACATCGTCGACCGCTACATCGAGCTGAGCCAGCGCCCGACCGAGGTTGGCGAGCCCGAGCCGACCCATATCGTCTGGCCCGAATCGGCCTTCCCGTTCCTGATCCAGCGCGATCCTGACGCACTCGCCAAGGTGGCAGCCGGCCTCAAGCCCGGGCAACACCTGATGACCGGCGCGGCGCGGGCGGAAGAGCCCCTGCCCGGCGAGCGGCTCCGCTATTTCAACGCCGTCATGGTGATCGGGCCGGACGGCGTGATCTCCGACACCTACGACAAGGTCCACCTCGTCCCGTTCGGCGAGTACCTGCCGGCGCCCCTCGACGCGGCGCTGCGGGCGCTGGGCCTGCGCCAATTCGTGGCGATCCCGGGCGGCTTTTCTGCCGGATCCCTGGCGGCGCAGCGGATCCTGACCGTACCGGGCCTGCCCCCGGTGGCGGCCACGATCTGCTACGAGGCGATCTTCCCGCACGCGATCCTGCCGGCGGCCGCGTCCTCGGCGCCGCGGCCGCCCGGCCTGATCCTGAACGTCACCAACGATGCTTGGTTCGGCGACACGCCGGGCCCTCGCCAGCATCTGGCCCAGGCCCGGCTGCGCGCCGTCGAGGAGGGCCTGCCGTTGGTTCGCGACGCCAATACCGGGATCTCCGCGGTGATCGACCCGCATGGCCGCATCATCGCGCAGACCGATCTCGATCGAGAGACCTGGCTCGATGCCGACCTGCCGGCGCGCATCGTCGGCGGTACCCTGTATGGCCAGTTCGGCGACGCCGCCTTCGCGCTGATGCTCGCCGCCTGTCTCGGGGGCGCCCTCACAGCCCGGCGGCGGGCATGAGCCGGGAGCGGACAGCCTCGGGCGGGATCCTGCTCGCGCTCGCCCTGATGCTGGTGGCGTTCAACCTGCGCCCGGCGCTGAGCACGATCGGCCCGCTGCTGGCGACGATCCGGGAGAGCACCGGACTGAGCGCCGGCGGGGCTGCGATCCTCACCACCCTGCCGGTCCTGTGCCTCGGGATCGCCTGCGCGTTGGCGGCACCGCTGATCCGCCGGATCGGCCCCGATCTCGCGGTGCTGGTCGGCGCCACGATTCTGGCCGCGGGCCTGGCCCTGCGCGGTCTCGGCGGGCTCGGGCCGCTCTTTGCCGGAACGGCGCTGGCCGCCATCGGGATCGGGCTCGACAACGTGCTGCTGCCGGCCCTGGTGAAGCGCGACTTCTCCGGCAGCGGCGGCCTGATGACCGGCCTCTACACCATGACGCTCTGCCTCGGCGCGGCGGCGGGCGCGGGGGCCGCGGTGCCGGTGGAGCATGCGCTCGGTGGCGGCTGGCCTTCGGCGCTCGCGATCTGGGCGCTCCCGGCGCTGGTCGCGGCATTCCTGTGGATCCCGTTCGAACGCCGCACGGCCTCGACCAGGGCCCCCTCGGCCGGGCGGCTGCTGCGCGATCCGCTGGCTTGGTGGGTCACGGGCTTCATGGGTTTGCAATCCTCCCTGGCCTACACGTTGTTCGGCTGGCTGCCGCTGCTGCTCCAGGCCCGGGGCCTCTCGGCGCTGGACGCCGGCCTCTACGCTTCGCTGATGACCCTGGTCCAGGCGCCGGGCGCCCTGATCACCGCCATGCTGGCGGCCCGCAATCGGGACCAGCGGGCCTGGATCGTCGCGATCCCGGGGCTGACGGCGATCGCGTTCCTGGTTCTCGCCTTCGGGCCCGCGGGATTGCGCATCCCCGCGGCCTGCGCCCTCGGCTTCGGCATCGGCGGTTGCTTCGGCCTCGGACTGACGCTGATCGTCCTGCGGGCGGCCGATGCCGCCAGCGCTGCCGGCCTTTCGGCCATGGCGCAGGGCATCGGCTATACGGGCGCCTGCCTCGGGCCCTTGGCCTTCGGGCTCGCCCATGAGGCGACGGGCGGCTGGGGCCTGGCGGGTGGCCTGTTCGTGACCATCGCGGTCACCGCCATCCTGGTCGGTCAGGCCGCCGGCCGCGACCGCAAGGTCAGCGCTGCCGCACCCGAGCCGGCCAGCACGCCGCTCCCGCCGCAGCCGGTTTCGGCCAGCGGCCGCTGAGCGCTGGGTCGGCGGCCCGACAAACGCAGCTGCGATACCCGGAGCAAGGGGCGACGGCCTCTTGACGAAGGCTGCATCCGGATCACGATAACTCGGAGTATTGCGCCGGGTCCGCCTGCGGGCGCGACCGGCGCTGTGTGCCGGGTAAGCCTCATGATCCGAATCCACCGATCGACCCTCCGCTTGGCTTCCACCGCAATCCTCGTGCTCACGTTGGCGATGCCTTGTGCCGAGGCGCGCGGTCTCGGGCCCGGTATCCCCGGCGGGCTCGGGACCCGCGTCGGCGCCTGGGGGCGGCCCCTGGGCCCGGTCCGACCAGGCCCCGCGATTGTCGGGCGGCCGCCGTATCGGCCCGGATTCGCCTACCGACGCCCGGACGCCTACCGGCCCTGGTATGGCGCCGCTTACGGGTACGGTCTCGCCGGCCTCGGGCTCGGCGTCGGCCTGGGCAGCCTCTGGGGCGATTTCGGTGATCCGTTCTTCGACGATGCGTATGTCTACGCGCCGCGGATCTACCGGCCCCCGGTCCACGTGGCGCCAGCCGAGGTGGCGCCCGTGATCGAGGAGGGTCCAGCCGATCTCGACGCCGCCATCGCGGACTGCGCCCGCCGTTTCAGGACCTACGATCCGGTGACGCAGACCTATCTCGGCAGGGGCCATATCCGCCGGCATTGCCCCTGAGCGGGAACGACGCGTCGGGAGCCGGACAAAAGAAAGGCCCCGCGGATTCGCATCCGCGGGGCCTTCTCATTCAGGGCCGGACCGGCGCCGCGTAAGAAACTTACTCGGCGGCGACCCGGTGGGCCTGGGAGCCGTCCGTGTAGGTCTCGGCCTGCAGACGCTTGTGCGGAGCGGCACGCCCCGGCAGCGGCGGCAGGGCCTTGGCCTTCTCCAGGTCGATGCCCGCACCTTCGGCGACGCGGCGGCCGTAATCCTCGTCGGCGTGCCAAAAGTGCCAGACCATCCGCAGCTGGATCGGCTCCGGGCACTGCTTCATGTCGCCGACCAGGTTGGCGATCAGGTCGTCCCGCTCCCAATCCTGGAACGAGCGGTACCGGACGCCGGCCTGGGTGTAGTCGTCCTCGGTGCGCGAGGTCTGGTAGCGGCCGAGCTGGCCCTGCACCGGCTGGTGGTAGTCCTTCGCCGGCTTCGGGGCCTCGCGCAGGCCCTCGGCAAGGGTCGAGGGCTCGTAGTTGATGTGCTTGTTCGGTCCGGTCCCGTCGACCGAATAGGTCATCTGGCCGTCCCGCTGGTTCGAGTAGACCTTCACGCCGGGCTGCGGCGCGTTGATCGGCAGCTGGAGGTAGTTCGCGCCGACGCGGTAGCGCTGCGTGTCCGAGTAGGACAGCGTCCGGCCCTGCAGCATCTTGTCGTCCGAGAAGTCGATGCCGTCGACCAGCACGCCGGTGCCGAAGGCCGACTGCTCGACCTCAGCGAAGAAGTTGTCCGGCACCCGGTCCAGCACCATGCGGCCGCAGGGCAGCAGCGGGAACTGATCGACCGGCCACAGCTTCGTGTCGTCCAGCGGATCGAACGACAGATGATCGTTCGGGCCGTCCGGCATGATCTGCACGCAGAATTCCCACTCGGGGAAGTTGCCGGCCTTGATGTTGTCGTAGAGGTCGCGGGTCGCGTGGCCCACGTCCTTGCCCTGGATCTCCGCGGCCTGCGCCGAGGTCAGGTTGCGCACGCCCTGCTTCGGCTCCCAGTGGAACTTGCAGAGCACGGCCTCGCCCTGGTCGTTGACCAGCTTGTAGGTGTTGACGCCCGAGCCTTCCATCTCACGGTAATTGGCCGGGATGCCCCAGGGCGACTTGAGATGCGTCACCATGTGGATCGACTCGGGGTGCTGCGACACGAAGTCGAAGAAGCGCCACGCCTCCTGGCGGTTCGTCACCGGGTCCGGCTTGAACGCGTGGATCATGTCGGGGAACTTGATCGCGTCGCGGATGAAGAACACCTTGAGGTTGTTGCCAACCAGGTCCCAATTGCCGTCGACGGTCTTGAACTTCACCGCGAAGCCGCGCGGGTCGCGCTCGGTCTCCGGGCTCTCCTTGGCGCCGGCCACGGTCGAGAACCGCACGAACATCGGCGTCTTCACGCCGGTCTCGGTCAGCACCCGGGCGCGGGTGTACTTGGAAGCCGGCTCGTTGCCGATCTTGCCGTAGGCCTCGAAGTAGCCGTGGGCGCCGGCGCCGCGGGCGTGGACTACGCGCTCCGGGATCCGCTCACGGTCGAAATGCGTGATCTTCTCGATGAACTGGTAGTTCTCGAGCGTCGCGGGGCCGCGCTCGCCGACCGTGCGGGTGCTCTGGTTGTCGCGGACCGGGTGGCCCTGGCGGGTCGTGAGAATCGGGCGTTGATCGCTCATGCGTCTCGTATCTCCGTGAAGTCCGTCACCGGCATATGGGGCCGACGCGCCAGACTGGAACCGTTCCTACGAGGTTATGGACCCTTGCGGGCCGGATGGCCAATGCATCGTCGCAAACGCCGTGATAGATGCAGCCTATGAACCTCTCGGGCCTATCCCTGCGCGACCTCGAATATGTCGTGGCCGTCGCGGACGAGGGCCATTTCGGTCGGGCGGCCGAGCGCTGCAACGTCAGTCAGCCGACCCTGAGCGTTCAAGTCCGCAAACTCGAAGCTGCGTTGGGGCTCACCCTCTTCGAGCGTTCGAACCGCCGGGTCCTGCTCACGGAGGCCGGCCAGGGGATCGTCCGGCAATCGCGCATCGTCCTGGCCGAGGCCCAGCGCCTGCTGGCGCTGGCCACCGAGGGGCGGGGCTCGCCGCTCACCGGTCGGCTGGTTCTAGCCGCGATCCAGACGTTGGGGCCCTACTTCTTTCCGCTGGTGCTCCGGCCTCTGCGTCAGCAATACCCGCTGCTGGTCCTGTCGCTCTCCGAATCACGCACCGCCGAGATCGTCGAGGGCCTGCGCGACGGGCGCATCGACGCTGCTTTGGTCTCCCTGCCGCTGCCCCCGGTCGGGCTGGCGGTGGCGCCGCTCTTCGTCGAGCCGTTTTGGCTCGCCTGCCCGGCCGAGCACGCCCTGGCCCGCGGCGGCGCTCTCTCGGCCACCGAGATCGCCGGGCCGGATCTGCTGCTGCTCGACGAAGGCAATTGCCTGCGCGACCAGGCGATCGCGGCCTGCGGCGCAGGTTCCTCCGTGGGGCGCCATGCCACCAGCCTCGAAACCCTGCGCTCCATGGTGGCGGCCGGGTCCGGATACACCCTGCTGCCGGCGCTCGCCGTGCCCCCAGGTCCCGATCCGACCGGCCTGACCGTCACCCGAGCCTTCGACGTCGACGGCCCGGGCCGCACCATCGCGTTGGCCTGGCGGGCGAGCGACCCGCGCGCGCCCGGGCTGGCCAACCTTGCGGCGTTCTTCCGCGCGCATGCCCCGGCCGGCACGGCCGCCTGCCGGGACGGGGCGGCGTAGGGTTTCAAAATGGAGTGCCGGGGCGCGGACGTTCGTCGGCACGCCCCGTCATCCCAGGGCGCCGCAGGCGAGCCCGGGATCCAGAGCCGCTGGCAGCGCCTGTTTGTGACGCGATGGAGTGACTGGATTCCGGGCTCCGCGGCGCCGCCCCGGAATGACGGTGTGATTCACGCGGCAGCCGGCTCGTGCGTTGCACCGTACTGCCGGCATGCTGGAGACCGCTTGGTAAGCCCCCCTACCCACGATCCGGAATGTGATGTGTGAAGACGCGCCGGATCGCGGAGAATGCCCCGGCCGGCGCGCATTGGCGGCGCCGAGGAGCAAGCACATGCCGCGCAGACTGATCGCGATCCTGGTCGCCCTCCTCACCCCCGCGGCGGCCCTTGCCGAGCCGCGCGACACCTTCGCCCGCATCGACGCCATCGATCGCGCCTCCCTGGTCATGACTGTCGAAGCCGGCATCGTCCCGCGAGACCTCGGCGCGCGGATCGCCCGTGCCCTGGATCAGGTCGCCGCGGGCGCCGCCAAGCCTGGGTCCGAGCGGCCGGATGACTACCTGCGGATCGAGCCGCTGATCACCGCCGTTGCGGGCCCCGACGCCACGCGGATGCATTCCGGCCGCAGCCGACAGGACATCATCCCCACGGTTTTGAAGCTCGACCAGCGCGACCGGCTGCTCGACCTTGCCGAGGCTCTGGACAAGACCCGGGCCGCCCTCCTGACCGTCGCCGAGCGGGAGGCCGATACGATCATCCCGGCCTATACCAACGGGGTGCAGGCCCAGCCGACGACGCTGGGCCACTCCCTGCTGGGCTATGCTGCCGTGCTGGCGCGCGATGCGGACCGCCTGCGCGAGAGCTGGGCGCGGGTGAACCTGTCGCCGCTCGGCGCCGCGGCACTCGGCACGTCGAGCTTTCCCGTCGACCGCGTTCGCCTCGCCGGGCTCCTGGGCTTCGATGCGCCCGTGGAGAACAGTTACGATGCCGGACAGCTCGCCCCGATGGATCTGGGCCTGGAGCTGACCGGCTTGTCCGCAAACCTGGCGACGACGGCCGGCAGCTTCGCGCAGGACCTCTACGCCCAGTATCACCAGACCCGGCCGTGGATCCTGCTGCGCGAGGGCGCGCTGACGGGCCCGAGCAGCATCATGCCGCAGAAGCGCAATCCCGTCGCCCTCTACGGTCTGCGCATGAAGGCGAGCGACGTGGTCGGCGCCGCGCAGGCCTTCGTCATCATGGCCCACAACGTCGAGTCCGGCATGCCGGACTACAAGCGCAATCAGGCCGAGCCTCCGGGCCGGACCATCTCCGAGGCGGCCGAGACCTGCCGGCGCTGGACCCGCGTCCTCGACGGGTTGGTGATCGACCGGGACCGGGCCGCCGATGAGGTCGCGGCCGACTATTCCACCACCACGGAACTGGCCGACACCCTCCAGCGCGAGGCCGACGTGCCGTTCCGGCTCGAGCATCACTTCGCGTCCGAGCTGGTCGGCTACGGCCGCAGCCACGATCTGCGCCCGGCCGACCTGCCCTTCGCCGAGGTGAAGCGGATCTATGCCGAGGCAGCCGCAGGCACGGGGCTGAAGCCCGACCTGCCCCTGGACGAGGCGCGGTTCCGGGCGGCCCTGTCGGCGCGGGGCATGATCCACGCCGCCAAGGGCCTCGGCGGCCCACAGCCCGCGGAGGTCCGGCGCATGCTCGAAGCCGCCCGGACGCGCCTCGCGGCCGACCGGACCTGGCTGGCTGATCGCCGCACGGCGCTCGCGGCGGCAAGCGGCCAATTGGATGTAGCCTTCGCGGCGCTCACCCAGGTGCCATGACATCGGCCCGATGAGACGCTGGTCCAACCCCATCCCCTCATCCTGAGGAGCCCGCGTCAGCGGGCCTCGAAGGTGTCTTCCAGCCAACCGTGCGATCCCCGGAGGGCTCCTTCGAGGCTGCTGCGCAGCACCTCAGGATGAGGGGTGGGTGGGATAAGCCATGTGCCGGGCGGCGAGCGGCCGAAATGATCAGGTTTGAGAGAAACGGGCCCATGCAAGCCTGTTTGAACACCAGAGCTCGCCGGCCCGGAGATCGGCATTCCCAAAAATCTTTGCCGTGACAGAGCCCATATTGCGGTGTAGCGGCCCTCACGCCCGGCAATCAGTGCGGGTGCATCCCCGCCGGTCGCCTTGCCCCCCTTTCGAACACTCGGCCTCTGGGCCGCCCTCGCCGCCGTGTCCGCTGCCGTCTCGTACGGGCTCGTTCTCGCGCAGTTCCCGGCGGCCCTGTTGCTCGGCCCGATGATCGCGGCGATTACCTTCGGGGTCGGCGGCTCCCGGCTGCACGTGCCGCGCGTCGCCTTCAACGCCGCGCAGGCGATGATCGGCTGCTTGGTGGCCCACGCGGTCACCGGGCAGATCGCCCAGACCCTGTTCGAGGACGGGCCGCTGATCGTGGCCGTGGTGCTGGTGACGGTGGCGGCGAGCGGGCTCGTCGGCTGGATCCTCACCCGGCTGCGGGTGCTGCCCGGGACCACGGCGGCCTGGGGGTCCTCCCCCGGGGGCGCCTCGGCCATGGTGGCGATGGCGGAGGATTTCGGCGCGGATCCGCGGCTCGTCGCCTTCATGCAATATGTCCGGGTTGCCGCCGTGGTGTTCTCGGCCTCGCTGGCCGCCCGGTTTCTGATGGAGACGCCGGTCCCGGGCGCCGCCGCCGGGGCGGCCGAGGTGACGGGCCCGCTGTCGCTGCTGGCGACGCTGGCCGTCGCGGTGGTCGGCGCCGGCGCGGCCCTGGCCCTGCGGGTTCCGGCCGGCGCGCAGATCGGCCCGATGGTGCTCGGCAGCCTCCTTCACGCCACCGGCCTGGTGCGGATGTCCCTGCCGGCGCCGATCCTCGAGCTCGCCTATGCCTGCATCGGCGCCTATGTCGGCCTGCGCTTCACCCGTGAGACCCTGCGGCTCACCTTCTCCGCGCTGCCCGGCATCCTGGCGGCCACGTTTTCCGTAATCGCCTTGTGCGCCGCCTGGGGCTGGGGCCTGACCTTCCTGCTGCCGATCGATCTGCTCACCGCGGTGCTGGCCACCAGCCCGGGCGGGCTCGATTCCGTGGCGATCATCGCGGTCGGCTCGAAGGCGGACGTCTCCTTCGTCCTGGCCGTGCAGACCCTGCGCCTGTTCGTCGTTCTGCTGACCGGGCCGTTGCTCGCCAAGTGGATCAGCCGGTCGGTGCCGGAGGGTGCCGCGCGATGAACGCCCTCGTCCTCGCCTTCCTCAATTCCTGGCGCGGCCTGCGCCACGGCGCCCGCACCGAGCGGGCGGTGCGGCAGGAGCTGGTGCTGTTGGCGCTCGGCGTGCCGGTGGCCCTGCTGCTGGGCGCGACCCTCTGGGTCCGGATCGCCCTGCTGGTCAGCCTGCTGCTGATGCTGGCCGCCGAGTTCCTGAACACCGCCGTGGAGAAGCTCTGCGACCACGTCCACCCGGATCACCACCCGATGATCGGCACCGTGAAGGACCTCGCCTCGGCCGGCACCTTCATGTCGCAGATGGCGGCTCTGCTGGTGTGGGTGGCGGCGCTGGTGGAGCGGGTGGGGTAAGGGCCGCAGGCCCCCCGCTCGCATCTGGCGCTTTGAAGGTCTATCTCGGCCCATCCGCGCCACGCGCCGAAGTCCCAAAACAATGACCGACTACATCCGCAAGATCCTGACCGCCCGCGTCTACGACGTGGCGATCGAGAGCCCGCTCGATCCGATGCCGCGGATGACCAAGCGGCTCGGCCGGCCCGTGCTCCTGAAGCGCGAGGATCTGCAGCCGGTCTTCTCGTTCAAGCTGCGGGGCGCCTACAACAAGATGTCGGGGCTGAGCCCGGACCAGATCGCCCGGGGCGTCGTCTGCGCCTCGGCGGGCAACCATGCGCAGGGCGTGGCGCTGGCGGCGGCCAAGCTCGGGGCCCGGGCGGTGATCGTGATGCCGCGCACCACCCCGTCGATCAAGGTCGATGCCTGCCGGGCGCGCGGCGCCGAGGTCGTGCTGCACGGCGACGCCTTCGACGAGGCCCTGGCCCAGGCGAAGATTCTGGAGGCCGAACAGGGCCTGACCTTCCTGCACCCGTTCGACGATCCCGAGGTGATCGCCGGCCAGGGGACGATCGGCAAGGAGATCCTGGAGCAGCATACCGGGCCGATCGAGGCGATCTTCGTGCCGGTGGGCGGCGGCGGGCTGGCGGCCGGGATCGCGACCTTCGTGAAGTACCTGCGGCCCGGCACCAAGGTGATCGGCGTCGAGCCGGAGGACGCCGCCTGCATGGCCGCGGCCCTGGCCGCCGACACGCGGGTCAGCCTGCCCACGGTCGGGCTGTTCGCCGACGGCGTCGCCGTGCGCCAGGCCGGCGAGGAGACCTTCCGGCTCTGCCGCGAGCACCTCGACGAAGTCATCACGGTGGACACCGACGCCATGTGCGCGGCGGTCAAGGACATCTTCGACGACACCCGCGCCGTCTCCGAGCCCTCCGGGGCGCTGAGCCTTGCCGGGGCCAAGCTCTACGCCGAGCGCGAGGG
This sequence comes from Methylobacterium sp. J-001, assembly GCF_022829565.1. NCBI lineage: Bacteria > Pseudomonadati > Pseudomonadota > Alphaproteobacteria > Hyphomicrobiales > Methylobacteriaceae > Methylobacterium > Methylobacterium sp. J-001. The sequence continues at coordinate 106,206 of NZ_JAKSYN010000148.1, read as the reverse complement.
CGGCGACGGCACCCTGATCGCCATCTCGTCGGGGGCGAATCTCAACTTCGACCGGCTGCGCCACATCGCCGAGCGGGCGGAGATCGGCGAGCAGCGCGAGGTCCTGCTCGGCGTCACCATCCCGGAGCAGCCCGGCGCCTACCGGGCGTTCATACGGGCGCTCGGGCCGCGGGCGATCACCGAGTTCAACTACCGCCACGCGCCGGGCGCCGAGGCGCAGATCTTCGTGGGCATCAACGTCGCGGGGGGCAAGCGCGAGAAGCAGGGGCTGATTGGCGATTTGCGTGAGGCCGGCTACCGGGTGCTCGACATGAGCGACAACGAGATGGCCAAGGTCCATGTCCGCTACATGGTCGGCGGCCGGGCGGTGGGCGTCGCGCATGAGCGGCTGTTCCGCTTCCAGTTCCCGGAGCGGCCGGGCGCGCTGATGAAGTTCCTGGACGCCCTGGGCCCGAACTTCGACATCACCCTGTTCCACTACCGCAACCACGGCGCCGATTACGGCCGGGTGCTCGCCGGGATCGCGGTGCCGCCGGCCGAGCGCGCCCGGTTCGACGCGGCGATCGAGGCGCTGGGCTACCCGGCCACCGACGAGACCGAGAACCCGGCCTATCGCCTGTTCCTCGACGGCGAGGCGGCTGCGTAGGCCTCAGCTGCCGACGGTATCGACCGAGATGACGTCGGCCGTCTCACGCAGCTTCGCGGCGATCGCCTCGAAGCTCGTCCGCGACAGCCGCACGAAGGTGACGGTCACCTCGTCGAGCTCCGGGTCCGAGGCCGGGCGGGTGGTGAACTGGCGGACCCGCGAGGCGCGCTCGCCCGTGACGTCGTGCAGCGTGTCGATCGACATGGTGCCCTTGCGGACGGTCATCCGCAGGGTCTGGGACCGCATCCGCTCCCGCCAGCGCTCCTCGAACGGCTTGATCCCGGCCAGGATCCCGACCACCAGCGCCGTGGTCGCCAGGGCCGGCACGTAGAGCCCGCTGCCCACCGCGAGCCCGATGGCGGCAACGCCCCAGAGGCTCGCCGCCGTGGTGAGGCCCTTCACCACCTCGCCGCGCAGCAGGATCGTGCCGGCCCCGAGGAACCCGATCCCCGAGACCACCTGCGCGGCGATGCGCGAGGGATCGAGCACGACGTTCTTCGTCCCGAGCACGTCGCTGAAGCCGAAGGCCGAAACGATCATGATCAGGCAGGAGCCGACGCACACGAGCATGTGCGTCCGCAGGCCCGCCGCCCAGAGCAGCCGCTCCCGCTCCAGCCCGATCACGCTGCCCGCCAGAGCCGCCAGGGCGAGCCGCGTCACCATCTCCGCGTTGCTGATCAGGATCGCCTCCGTCTGTCCGCGTTACGCGGATCGGTTCTGGAGGTACCGGAAGTGCGGATCAAGGCGGGTTCGGAATTCGACCGTGCTCCGTCATTGCAAGCGCAGCGAAGCAACCCAGAAACGCGCCACGTCTTGGGATCGCGCGCTGCCCTAGCTAGGTTGCTTCGCTGCGCTCGCAATGACGGCGAGGCGTCGTCGTCGAGAGCCCCCTGCTCAGGCCACCCCGAGAGCCGCCTTCTCCACCTCGTAGGCCGCCCGGACGGCGGCCGGACCATAGGCCCGCTCCAGCCGCCGCACGGTGAAATGCGCGCGGGCGGTCGATTGGAAGTGGCTCATGAAGGCGGTGTTCACCGCGGCGCCGCCGAAGGCGCCCAGGATCGGCACCGCCTGGGCGGCGACCTTCTGGGATACGACGAGACCGAACCGGGCCGCGATCTGCGCGGTGAACCGGATCAGCGCCGGGGCCGACTGGTCGAGCAGGGTCTTGCTGCCGGCGTAGCGGGCCGCCTCGGACAGGGTCTTGGCCAGGGCCGCGCGCACAGCGAAGTAACCGCTCTCGGTGAGCGCCGAGCCGGCCTCGCTCTCGGCCGCCGTGCGGCCGCCCAGCGCGAAGACCTGGACACAGGCCAGGGCGCCTTCCGGCGTCTCGAGATCCTCGCCCTCCTCCCGGGCGATCTCGGCGATCGAGCGCAGCATCAGCGTGGTCGAGACGGGAAGCTCCACCGCCAGGGTCGCGAGCCCGAACGCCCCCCCGATGGCGCCGGAGAGCGCCGCGAAGGCCTTGTGTTTGGTATCGCCCGAACCCAACAGCCGGGTCAGCCGGCTCTCCGTCCTGGCGACGCCCTCCTCGAGCGTGGTGCCATCGGCGGGGACCACGTTCGTGCGCGGCAGCGTCGCCAGGGCGACCCGCAGCGCGCCGCGCATCGCCGCCTCGGTGGACCGGCCGACCGCCTCGGTGACCGGAGCGGGCAGAGAGCGGCCGATGATGTCGAGGGGGGCACCGGCGGCCGAGGACAGGCGGGCGGCGAGGCTCGGCCGCTCCAACACCTGCACGGCCCGGCGCAGCGCAGCGAGGTCCGCCTCGCTCAAGGCGGTCTCGGGGATCGTCGCCGGCAGCGTTTCGTCGGCGCGAGTGAGGTCGCTCGTGCTCATCCGTCAATTCCTGAATCTGGTCGCATCACGCGGTGCCGGAGGCCCGCGCCGTGGAAGGAAGCTCGGGCGCCGGGATGCGGTTCCCCGCTTCCTCGGACGCCCGCGCGGCGGCCTCGTCCTGCCGCCGCCCGCGTCGCCCGACCGCGAGGCACAGGATCAGCACCGGGATCCCGACCAGCGAGGTCATGACGAAGAAGGCCGGATAGCCGATCGCCGCGACCACGAACCCCGAGGAGCCTGCGACCAGTTTGCCCGGCAGGGCGTAGAGTGAGGAGAACAGCGCGTACTGCGTCGCCGCATAGGCCGTGCTGGTGAGGCTGGACATGTAGGCGATGAGGACGATGCCCGCGAAGGAGCCGCAGAAGTTCTCGATCGAGATCGCGATCGTCAAGCGCCAGATCTCGGGGGCGCCGGCCGAGAGCCACGCGAAGGCGAGATGCGAGGACGCCGCCAGGAAGGCACCGAGGAGGAGGGTCGGGAATAGACCCATCCGGGCCAGCGCCCAACCGCCCGCGAAGCCGCCCGCGATCCCGACCCAGATGCCATAGAGCTTGGTGACGGTGGCAATCTCCTTCAGGTCGAAGCCGAGTGCCCGGTACAATGGGCTCGCCATCACCCCCGACAGAAAGTCCGGCAGGCGGTAGAGGGCCACCAGCAGCAGGATACCCCAGAGCGCGCCACCGAAGCGGCCGTGCAGCTCGGTCAGCGGCTCGAGCACGGCCCGGCGCATCGACCAGAACCGGGAATGGCCGGTCGCATCCGCCTGGACCCGCGGCGGCGCGTCGAAGGCCGGCGCCAGAAGCGCGGCGATCATGCCCACCAGCATCAGGGCGGCCATGATCAGGTAGGCGAGCGTCCAGCCTCCGGCCGAGGCGATGAACAGGGCCCCGGCCCCGGCCGCGATCAGCCCGAGCCGGTAGCCGAGGTTCGAGGTCGCCGCCAGGATGCCCTGGAAGTCGCTGCCGGCCGCGTCGATGCGCCAGCCATCCACCACCACGTCCTGGCTGGCCGCGCAGAAGGCCACCAGAAAGGCCCCGAGACCGAGTAGGGCCAGATTGGTGTTCGGGTCCGAGAAGGCCATCAGGATCAGGCACGCGGCGACGGCGGCCTGCGTCGTCACCATCCAGGCCCTGCGCCGGCCGAGCCGCCTGCTCAGGACCGGCACGTTCAGCCGGTCGATCGCCGGCGCCCACAGGAATTTCAGCGAGTACGGCAGGGCCACGTAGCTGAACAGGCCGATCGCCCGCACGTCGATATCCGAGAAGGCGAGCCGGAGCGTGAAGGTCCCGAGCACCAGCAGCAGCGGCAGCCCGGAGGAGAATCCGAGCGCCAGCATCAGTATGATCCGCCGGTCCTCGACGATGTCGCGCAGATGAAAGCGACGCAAAGCCTGTGGCGGGTTGCCCATGGTATGGAACTCCTGAGCCCTATTGGCCTTGATCTCGCGAAATCGTGGCAGCCTTGGGCCGTTCGGGTCTCGGCTGAATCGGGAGGCCGAGCGCCTTTATCATGGTCGAAGCATGCTTAACGTGGTGTCCACGTTCCGCAGCCGCGGAGCGCGCAGGGGGCCGCCGCTGGCTCAAATCGTGTCGACCAAGTGTGGAATGATGTGTTGAGTGCCCCTCTCGAGCCCAGTCCGCCGCATGCGATGCTGGTCGATGCCTTCGCGCGCAGTCCATCCCCGATGGTCATCACGGACGCGCGCGCGCCCGACAACCCGATCTCCTGGGCCAACGACGCGTTCCTGGAACTGACCGGGTTCGACGCCGACGAGCTTCTGGGGCGCAACTGCCGCATGCTTCAGGGACTGGGAACCGATCCGGCCGAGATCGCTCGGATCCGGACCGCCGTCGAGGCCGGCAATCCCGTCACGGCCGAGCTGCTGAACTACCGCAAGGATGGCTCCACCTATTGGAGCGCGATGACGATCACGCCGGTCCACGACGCGGCCGGTCTCGCGTATTTCTACGCGGCGCAGGCCGACATGACGCACACCCGCGAGCGCGAGGTGACGATGCGCGTCACCAACGACGAGCTCGAGCGCTTGGTGGCGGCCCGCACCCACGACCTGAGCGCCGCCCTGGAGCAGAAGACGGCCCTGCTCCACGAGGTCGATCACCGGGTGAAGAACAATCTTCAGGTGATCTCCTCGCTGATGCTGCTCAAGGCCCGTCGCACTCCGGAGGGCGATGCGCGGGACGCGCTCCAGGGCATGGCCGAGCGGATCGGCGCCCTCTCGACCGCGCACCGGATGCTCTACTCGGAGGGCGACTGCACCCATTTCAACCTCGGCGATTTCGCGGCCGAGTTCCTGTCCGACGTGAATGCCGGGCTCGATCACGACAAGCAGCGGGTCGAGGCCGAGGTCGAGCCGATCGCGGTGGCCGCCGCGATGGCGGCGCCGCTGGCCCTGCTGATCCACGAGCTGACCGCCAACGCCCTGCGCCATGCCTTCCCGAACGCGCGCGAGGGACGCGTCTCGATCACGGCCCGCCGCACCGAGGCCGGCATGCAGCTGACGATCCGGGACGACGGCGTCGGCTTGGCGGCGGCCGCGCCGAACCCCGCGGGCTTCGGCCGGAATCTGGTGGAAATGGTGGTCCGCCAGCTGCGCGGGACCATCGCCTGGGCCGATGCCGGGCCCGGCACCCATGTCGAGATCGATATCCCGCTCCAACTGCCGGCTTGAGAATTCGGGCCAAACGCTTCAAGCTCGCGCCAAGCTCAGCGGTCGAGACACCAAAAGGGAGATCGCATGAGGGGTGGGAACGCCGGCGCGGATGCTGCGCTCCGCATCCTCGTGGTCGAGGATGAGGTGCTGATCGCGCTCGAACTTGAATGCCTGCTCGACGAACTCGGGCATGTCACGGTCGGTATCGCTGGCAGTTCAGCGGAGGCGATCGCGTTAGGACGCTCGGCCGAACCCGACGTCGCCTTCGTGGACATCCACTTGGTCGACGGACCCACCGGCGTGGAGGTCGCCCGGGCGCTGGCCGCCGACCCGCGGATCACCGTGGTGTTCATGACCGCCAATTCCAAGCGCATCCCTGCGGACTTTGCAGGGGCCATCGGGGTGATCGCGAAACCCTATTCCGAGCGCGTGGTCGCCAGCATCCTGGACTGGGTCGCCGACCGGCGCGCCGGCCGGGCACAGCAGCACGTCGCCCCGGATGGGTTTCACTTCGCACCGGCGCCGTAGTTTTTTCGGACACCGGATTTTCCGATCAAACCCCCTCATCCAGAGGGGCTGGAGCGCAGCGGAGGCCTCGAAGGAGGCCTCCAGCCAACCGCGCGATCTCTGAAAATCTCCTTCGAGGCCCGTGGATCCGGCCGCCTCGGGACAAGGGCCCGGGTGGGATTAGCCCCACGCCCCCCAAAATCACCGCTTCTCCGCCCGTTCCCGCTTGAGTCGGTAAAGTGCATCCAGCGCTTCCCGGGGCGTCAGCGCATCCGGATCGATGGTGTCGAGGAGCGCCCCCAGGGGATCCTCCGCCGGGGGCTCCGGCGGTGGCGGCGGGGCCAATGCCGCAAACAGCGGCAGGTCGTCGATCTTGGCCCGGGCCGGGCGCCCCCGCTCGGCCTTTTCCAGGCTCTTGAGGATCGCCCCGGCGCGCGCCACGACGCTGCCCGGCAAACCGGCGAGCCGTGCCACCTGCAGGCCGTAGCTGCGCTCGGCGATGCCCGGCACCACCTCGTGCAGGAACACCACGCCGTCCCGGTGCTCGGCCACCTTGAGGGTGGCGTTGTCGAGCCGCGCCAGCCGATCGCCCAAAGCGGTCAGCTCGTGGAAATGGGTGGCGAACAGCGCCCGGCAGGCATTGGCCTCGTGCAGATGCTCCAGGCAAGCCCAGGCGATCGACAGCCCGTCGAAGGTCGCCGTGCCGCGGCCGATCTCGTCGAGGATCACCAGGGAGCGGCGGGTGGCCTGATTGAGGATCGCGGCGGTCTCGACCATCTCGACCATGAAGGTCGATTGCCCCCGCGCTAGGTCGTCCGCCGCGCCGACTCGGGAGAACAGCCGGTCGACCCGGCCGATCCGCGCCGACGCGGCCGGTACGAAGGCGCCCATCTGGGCCAGCACCGCGATCAGCGCGTTCTGGCGCAGGAAGGTCGACTTGCCGCCCATGTTCGGGCCGGTGATCAGCCGGATCCGGCCCCGCGTCTCACCCGACAGGTCGCAATCGTTGGCGATGAACGGCTCGCCGGCCCGGCGCAGGGCCGCCTCAACCACAGGATGCCGTCCGCCGGTGATGGCGAAGGCCAGGGAATCGTCCACTTCCGGCCGGCGCCAATCGAGTTCGACCGCCAGCTCGGCGTTGCTGGCCGCGACGTCGACCGCCGCCAGGGCTTCGGCGACCTGCGCAGTCTGCGAAGACTGTTCGACGATACGGTTGGCCAATTCGTCGAAGATCTTCGATTCCAGGGCGAGCGCGCGGTCCGAAGCGCCGGAGATCCTTCGCTCGAGATCGCCCAATTCAACGCTGGTGAAGCGCATCGCGTCGACCATGGTCTGCCGATGCACGAAGTCCCGCTGCAATCCCTTGAGGCAGGCCTCGCCCACCGATTGCGGTACTTCTATGAAAAACCCGAGCAGGTTGTTGTGCTTGATCCGCAGGGTCCGGCAGCCCGTCTCCTCGGCGTAGCGGGCCTGGAGCGCCGCCACGACCTTGCGCGAATCCTGGCCGAGCAGTCGAGCCTCATCGATCTCGTCCGAGTAACCCGTCCGGATGAAGCCGCCGTCCCGCCGGGACAGCGGCAGCTCGTCGGCCAGCGCCCGCCGCAACGTGTCCGCCAAGTCCGGATCGGACGCGCCCAGAGCCTCGGCGATCGCGGTGAGCTCGGCTGTCGCTGCCCCCGCCCGCGTCAGCACCGCGCCGAGCCCGGCCGCCGCCATCAGCCCGTCGCGGATCGCCGCCAAATCGCGCGGGCCGCCGCGTCCCAGGCCCACCCGGGACAGCGCCCGGGCCAGGTCGGGCGCCCGGGCCAGCGTCTCGCGGATCGCCCGACGCAGGGCGTGATCCTCGGCGAGATACGCAACGGTCTCGTGCCTCTGCGCGATCCCCGCCAGATCGGTCAGCGGCCCAGCCAAGCGCTCGGCGAGCAGCCGGGCACCGTTGGCGGTCACCGTCCGGTCGACCGTATCGAGCAGGCTGCCAGTCCGCTCGCCTGAGAGCGTACGGGTCAGCTCGAGGTTGGCGCGGGTCGCGGCATCAATGGCCAGCGTCGACCCGGCCTCTTCGCGGGTCGGTACCGACAGGGGCGCCCGGGCAGCGAGCTGCGTCCGAGCGATGTACAGGAGCCCGGTTCCGGCCGCCTGAATCTCGGCTCGGGTAAAGCTGCCGAAGCCGTCGAGCGTCGAGACGCCGTATTGTTCGCGCACGCGCCGCTCGGCCGCCGCAGGCTCCAGCTCCGCCTGGGCCAGTGGGACGATGGCGGCCCGGCTCTCCTGCCAGATCCGCGCCAGCGCCGGATCGGCATGAATTGCCTCGGACAGGACGATCTCGCGCGGATCGTGCCGGGCGATTGCGCCTGCGAGATCACCGGCGGGTACCTCGCTCAGGGAAAAGCGGCCGGTGGAGATGTCGATCGCGGCCAAGCCATAGGCGGTGGCGCCCTCTCCCGTCTTGCGCCGCCCGATCGCCAGCAGCAGGTTGGCACGCGCCGGGTCGAGCAGGCGGTCCTCGGTGATGGTGCCCGGCGTGACGAGGCGCACGACCTCGCGCCGAACAACCGATTTCGGCCCGCGCCGCTTGGCTTCGGCGGGATCCTCAGTCTGCTCGCAGACGGCCACCCGGTTGCCCATGGCGATGAGGCGGCTGAGGTAATCGTCGGCCCGGTCCACCGGGACGCCGCACATCGGGATCTCGGCGCCGCCGTGGCGGCCACGCTTGGTCAGCACGATGCCGAGCGCCCGGGAGGCGATCTCCGCGTCGCCGAAGAACAGCTCGTAGAAATCGCCCATCCGGTAGAACAGGAGGCAATCGGGATTGGCCGCCTTGATCTCGATATACTGCGCCATCATGGGCGTGGCGCCGGCCGGATCCAGGGCGGCGGCGGGTGGCATTTCGGGGGCGGGGCGGACGGCGGTTCGGGCCATGCCGCCTCTTAGCAGAGTGCCGCAGGCGAATCAGTCCGTGTGGGGCGACGCGCCTGGGGAGAAGCCGCCACCACCGGTGGATGAGGCGTCCGCGAAACAGAAAGCCCGGCGCTATGGGCGCCGGGCTTTCCTTCGAATTAGGCGAGACGGCTCAGTAGCGCGGGCCACCGGTGGTGTTGCCCAGGTTCTGCTGGTAGCCGCGCAGGGCGGGGTTCTTCGCGTTCGGGTTACCGTGGCGCATCGTATTCATGCGGCGCATCCGACGCTCGTGTCGTGTGGAATGGTGACGGTGCATCCGATGATGCCGATGGTGATGCATCGCGACCGTATCCACCATGTCTGCCGGGGCTAGGCCCGGCTGTGGCATGGCAGGCGTCGCCTGAACCGCGGCTGTTCCGGCGAGGAGACCGCCGAAGAACAGGCCGGCGGTCAGGAGGGAACGAAATGACATTTTTAAAATGCTCCGGTCTGGTCCGAGAAGTGTCAGCTCAATGGTTTCTGGGGCAGGATGTTCCGGCGACATGCTGAAAAATGCTTCGGTGCAATCTGACAAAGGGTATGGATTAAGGTGCCCTCTGGGCCGTATCGAAGTCGTTAGTCGACCATAAGCCAAATTTTAACTGTGCTGATACAACTTCTGGGGCGTCGAGGGCTGCCTGATTACACAGTCGAGACTTCGGGATCGCTTGCGATGCCGATACCGGTTCCGCTAAAATCGGCCGATCCTTGAAATGGGTTGCGCATCCCCCGAAGAAGACGGCTAGGCCAAGAAGTCCTGCAGTGCCGTGTTCACGGTCGCCGGCTCCTCGTGGGCGAGCCAATGGGTGGCTTGCGGGAACCAAGCGATCCGCCCGTCATCGCACAGGTCAAGGCTGGCTTCGGCGAGGCCGGGTTGCAAGGCGGTATCCTGCTCGCCCCACAGGATCAGGGTCGGCGCGCGGACTCGCGGCGGCTCGGTCCGTCGCAACTGGGCCAGGGCGCGATACCAGTTCAGCATGGCCGTCATCGCGCCTGGCTGCAGCCACGCCGCAACGTAGCGGTCGAGGTCCGACGGCGCGAAGGCGCCCGGTCGGCTGGTGCTTGTCAGTGCGTGCCGCAGGGCCCGGCACCGATCCATCTTGAGGAGTTGCTCCGGCAAGACGGGCAGCTGGAACAATTCGACATAGGAACTCCGCAGCCACTGACCGGGGTGGCGGCGGATATAGGAACCGACGACACCCGGATGTGGCGCGTTGAGGATCGCGAGCCGCGCGATCCGGTCGGGATAGTGGCTTGCCACCCACCACGCGACGAGCCCGCCCCAATCGTGGCCGACAAGGCGTATCGTTGCGAAGCCGCGGGCGTCGGCCAGAGCAATTACGACGGCGGCCAGCTTGTCCAAATGATAGGCGCCCACGCCGTGCGGTTTGTCGCTCAGGCCATAGCCACGCTGGTCCGGTATGACGAGACGCAGGCCCGCCTCGGATAGCGGTCCGATTTGATGGCGCCAGCCGTACCAGAACTCCGGAAAGCCATGGAGCAGAATGGTCAGCGGCCCCGCCTCCGGACCGGCCTCGGCCACATGCAGGCTCACCTCCGGTAGGCCGACCCGGCGAAAGGCAACGCCCGCCACATCCGTCATCAGGTCCGGTGCTCCGTCATTCCGAGAGGGTCACGCAATGTCGCTACGCTTCGCCGTCAGAAGCCGAGGAGCGCACAGGCGCCACCCTCGGCGTTGAGCTGGTCCCTGAGCCGGTCTGGGGAGGACCGCGTCCAGAGGCAGAGCAGGACGAAGGCCGCGCCGTGCAGCAGGGTACCGGTCACCGGGACATGGGGCGACCCTACACCGTCCCGTTGGCTTTGCGTGGAGCTCGTATCGGCCACGGCATTCAGTATTGGAGAGTGAGTCATCATGATCTTCAGGCTCGACGTGTCGTCTCTCCCGGGAAGATCGTTGCCTGGGGCATACGGTTACCCAACGCCGGTCCCCGCAGTGCGCTGGCACACGTCTATCCGACTGCGCGCCACGTCAGCGATCTAACGCATCGGCTCCAGCCACTGTGACAGATGGCCGGCTGCGATCTTCGCGCGGGTGTCCTGATAGCCGAGTTCCGCGGATTCCCGGAAACTTGACCAAGCCCGCAGATCAATGCCGGCTAACGGCGGCTTGAGGAGGGCCGTGGCATGGGCGGCCGCCACCATGGTCTGCGCGTCGCTTGAGACGGTGGCAGCGCGCAACAGGAGCGGGGCCAGGCCCGGCATCGCCACCGGAGAGCCGATGAGCCGACGCAGAAGCCGGCCGCGCCAGCCGCGGGTGGGCATATCCTGGAACGCGCGGTCGCTGCCGACATCGACGGCCAGAACCGGGCCGCGCTCCAGCGCGGCTGCGACATCCGCCGGGACGTTGTTCATCATGCCGCCGTCGACCAGCACGCCCTCGTCGCACAGGACGGGTGGCAGCAGCCCCGGGATGGCGATGCTGGCCCGCAGCGCCTTCGGCAGGTCGCCCGCCCGATGAATCATGGCCCGCCCGGTCGTCAGATTTGACGACACGCAGAAGAACGGCAGCCACAGATCCTCGATGCGCGTGCCGCCGTAGCGCTCAGCGAGGCTGGCATCGACCTTTGCGCCCCGGGTCAGGGCGTGAATCGGAAGCGTGTAGTCGTTGATCGGGTTGCGGCCCGTGAAGGTCGCCTCGGTCTGTGCGCAAATCTCTGCAACGCTCCAACCCATGGCGAGGCTGGCGGCGATGACCGCGCCCATGCTGGTGCCGCCCACGAAGTCCGGCGCGCAGCCCACGTCATCCAGCGCCCGGAGCACGCCGAGATGGGCGAGCGCTCGCGCACCGCCTCCGCCCAGCACGAGCCCGCGCCCCAGGCCGCTGGTGAGCCGGGCCAGCCGGCCGATATCGTCCGGCCGACCGGGGCGAAGCTGGATCCGCATCGCCGTGGGCAGGTCCGCCACGGCTGGATGCAGGGCCCTGGGCCGCAGCGCCTGAAGATCCTGACGCACGACCAAGTCCATACGGATCCAGTCCGACCGCACCCGTTCCAGATAGGCGGTCGCTCCCGGACGCGGCGGTGCCCCGGGCTCGGCCAGCAGCAGGACGTGATCGCCCAGGCGTTGGCTCAGCCGGGACCAGGGGCCCTCGATGTCCCGGGCTACGAACACCGTCCGCGCATGACGGGCCTCGAAGGCATGGACCCAGTCCTCGTCTGCACCCTCCGGCAGCCGACTCAGGCAACCGGTTACCCCAGGCAGGATGGCGTCGAGGGCGGAGGCGAAGGCTTGCGCGAACGGTTCGGGATCCGGGCCGTCGGTGACGGCCATCATCACGAAGGTGCGCGGTGCATGAAATACCGAATGCCCCTCGTAGAGCGTACGCAGGCGCTCGGCGAGCATCCGAGCGAAATACAGGAGCGTGTGCGGATGCTCGGCGATCACGGCCTCGAAGGCCGCGCGGGTGAGGCACAGGATCTGTGAATCGCGCAGGGCCGTTACGGTCGCCGCCCGCGGCGCATCGGAGAGCAACGCCATCTCGCCGAAGATCGCGGGCGGGCGCAGCCGGGCGATCCGACTCTGGACCCCGTGGTGGTCGCGGGTCGAGACGCCAACTGCGCCGGAGACCAGGGTATAAAGCGCGTCTCCGGCGTCGCCCTGCTCGAACAGGGTCCGGCCCCCCGGCACCGTCATGGCGATCATGCGGGCGCGCACTGCTTCGATCGCCGCGGCGTCGAGATCGGCGAGGAACGGGATCTCGGGATGGCTCACGCCCGCCTGGCCCCGGTCACGCCCGCCATCCAATACGCCCGCATCGCACCCTCTCGGTGCGCATTCGCCGTGTGTCACGATAGCGGTTCAGCGGCCGAGACGGTCTGCGAGGGTTCGTACGCATCTGAAACGGTTCGCTCTTCGCGCCGCCACGGCCGTCCGGTTCAGGCAGGACAACGTCATAAGTTGGGAGGCAGCGATGTCGAGGGCTGATCGGATCGCGATCGTGACCGGAGCGGGGACGGGAGTCGGCAAGGCTTCGGCCCTGGCACTCGCCGGAGCCGGGTGGAGCGTGGTGTTGTCCGGGCGGCGTCCGGCGCCGCTGGACGAGGTCGCGGCGCAGATCGAGGCGGGGCGCGCCCTCGTGGTCCCGACCGATGTGACCGACCCGGATTCGATCGCCAACCTGTTCGCGCAGACGACGTCCCGCTTCGGCCGCCTCGACCTGCTATTCAACAATGCCGGCATCGGCGCGCCGCCGGTACCCTTGGAGGATCTGCCAGTCGAGACCTGGCACCAGGTGGTCGACACCAACCTGACGGCCCTGTTCCTGTGCACCCAGCACGCCTTCCGGATCATGCGCAACCAGACCCCCCGCGGCGGGCGGATCATCAACAACGGCTCGATTTCCGCCCATGCCCCGCGGCCGAACTCGATCGCCTACACAGCGACCAAGCACGCCGTGACCGGCATCACCAAGGCGACCTCCCTCGACGGGCGCGCCTACGACATCGCCTGCGGCCAGATCGATATCGGCAACGCCGATACGCCGATGGGCGGCAAGATGAAGGACGGCGTCGCGCAGGCCGACGGGACGACGCGGGCCGAGGCGGTGATGGACCCGGCCCATGTTGGCGACGCGGTGCTGATGATGGCGAACCTGCCGCTGGAGGCCAACGTTCAGTTCATGACCGTCATGGCGACCAAGATGCCGTTCATCGGTCGCGGTTGATGGCGTGACACGGCGCGCTCCGGGCGCCAATCAGCCGATCTGACGGAGAGCCACTCGGCGCTCCGGACAAGCGGGGCGCCTTCGCGCCATTAACAGCCACGCTTTTCCCGTACGCTCCGCGCGGCGCCGATTGACGCCCGCATTTATAACTCATACAAATCGTTCAACAAGAATGGCTGGGGTCTAATCCCAGTCGCGCACGGGGCGAGGGCCCGCGTGACCTGTGCGCCGCCATCGCTGCTTCCGTCGCCGAGCGACCGCGAGTCGTTCGAAGACTAGGCCGCGCCGGTGCTGGAGACTTTTGATCGATTTGAGCCGCCGCAATCGGTGTAAGCAAGTATATTCATCGTCGAACCAGCCGGACTGCGCCGGTCGATCGATGCGTGTTGCCAATTAAAAACATTCGCCCAACGCGAAGCGCGCAGATCCGTCGCGCAGGATGATTGAGACCGGGGGGACTTCATGATCACCAGGCAAACATTCCTCAAGCTCGCGCTTGGCGCCTCGCTGCTGGCGGGCCTCGCCGTGCCCGAAGCGCTCGCCGCCAGCGGCGACCTGATCGGCGTCGCCATGCCGACCAAGTCGTCCCAGCGCTGGATCGACGATGGCAACAACATCGTGAAGCTGCTGGCGGCCAAGGGGTACAAGCCGGACCTGCAATACGCCGACGACGACATCCCGAATCAGCTTGCCCAGATCGAGAACATGCTCACCAAGGCGGCGAAGGTTCTGGTGGTCGCCTCGATCGATGGCACGACGCTGAGCGACGTGCTGTCGAAAGCCAAGGATGCCGGCGTCAAGGTCATCGCCTACGATCGCCTGATCAAGGGTACACCCAACGTCGACTTTTACGCGACGTTCGACAACTTTCAGGTCGGCGTGCAGCAGGCCAGTTCGATCGTCGAGGCGCTGGGACTGAAGGAGGGCAAGGGCCCGTTCAACATCGAGCTGTTCGGCGGCTCGCCCGACGACAACAACGCCTACTTCTTCTACGACGGTGCCCTCTCGGTGCTGCAGCCCTACATCGACGCGAAGAAACTGGTGGTGCGGTCCGGCCAGACCGGCATGGACAAGGTCTCGACCCTGCGCTGGGACCCGGCCACCGCGCAGGCGCGCATGGATAACCTGCTCTCGGCCTATTACGGCAGCGCGAAGCTCGATGCGGTTCTGTCGCCCTACGACGGCATCTCGATCGGCATCATCTCGTCGCTCAAGGGTGTCGGCTACGGCTCCGGCAGCCTGAAAATGCCGGTCGTCAGCGGCCAGGACGCCGAGCTGCAATCGATCAAGTCGATCATCGCCGGCGAGCAGTATTCCACCGTGTTCAAGGATACGCGCGAATTGGCCAAGGTGACGGTCGCGATGATCGACGCCATCGAGACCGGAAAGCAGCCGGAAGTCAACGACACCAAGACCTACAACAACGGCAAGAAGGTCATTCCGGCTTACCTGCTGAAGCCCGTGGTCGTCACCAAGGCCAACTGGAAGCCGGCCCTGGTGGATACGGGCTACTACACGCTCGATCAGCTCAAGTGAGCTAAGCGGGGCCGGATATGCCGGCCCCGACCGATCTGGCTGATGCCGGCAGGCCCGGCAACGGCGTTCGATCCTTGCACGACCGATACAAACGCTGAGCCGAAAGTGGTCGCATGCAGCCCGTCCTCGAAATGCGAGGGATTACGAAGACATTCCCCGGGGTCAAGGCGCTTTCGGACGTCAACCTGACGGTCCAGCCCGCCGAGATCCACGCCCTGGTCGGCGAGAACGGCGCCGGAAAATCGACGCTGATGAAGGTTCTGAGCGGGGTCTATCCGCACGGCACCTATGAGGGCGAAATCCACTACGAGGGACGGCTCAGCCAGTTCCGGGATATCTCGGACAGTGAGCGCGTGGGTATCGTGATCATTCACCAGGAACTGGCCTTGGTGCCATTCCTATCGATTGCAGAGAACATCTTCCTCGGCAACGAGCCGGCCCGGTTCGGCATCATCGATCAGGATCGGATGTTCACCCGGGCCGTCGAGCTCCTCAAGACCGTGGGGCTCGATGAGTATCCCGATACGCTGGTCACCCATCTCGGGGTCGGCAAGCAGCAACTCGTCGAGATTGCCAAGGCGCTCTCGAAGAAGGTCAAGCTGCTCATCCTCGACGAGCCGACCGCGAGCTTGAGCGAGAAGGACAGCGATGCGCTCCTGCGCCTGCTCGTCAGCTTCCGGGAGCAGGGCATCGCCTCGATCCTGATCTCGCACAAGCTCAACGAGATCGCGAAGGTCGCTGACCGGATCACCGTCCTGCGCGACGGCACCACGGTCGAGACCCTCGACTGCCGAGACGGATCGATCGACGAGGATCGCATCATCCGCGGCATGGTTGGCCGTGAGATGGCGAATCGCTATCCGCCCCGCGCTCCGCGGATCGGTGACGTGATGCTGGAAGTGCGCGACTGGACGGTGCACCACGCCGTCCACGCAGATCGCCCGGTGGTGCGCACCGTCAACCTCACCGTCAACAAGGGCGAGATCGTCGGCATTGCCGGCTTGATGGGCTCCGGCCGGACCGAACTCGCCATGAGCTTGTTTGGCCGCTCGTACGGCCAGGGCATCTCGGGCCAAGTGCGAATTGAGGGCCGAAATGTCGATGTCTCGTCCATCGGCAAGGCGATCGCGGCGGGCATCGCCTACGTCACCGAGGACCGGAAGCAACTCGGCCTCGTGCTCGACGAGACCATCACCAAGAACACCACCTTGGCGAACCTGCCGGGCGTGTCCACGGCGACGGTGATCGACGAGGACAAGGAGCGCCAGGTCGCCATTGATTACCGGACCAAGATGCGGATCCGCTCCTTCGGCGTGGCGCAGCAGACCGTGAATCTCTCGGGCGGCAACCAGCAGAAGGTCGTGCTGAGCAAATGGCTGTTCACGCACCCGAAGGTGCTGATCCTGGACGAACCGACCCGGGGCATCGATGTCGGCGCCAAGTACGAAATCTATTCGATCATCAACGAGTTGGCTGACGGCGGCCGGGGCGTGCTGATGATCTCGTCGGAGATGCCGGAGCTGCTCGGCATGTGCGACCGCATCTACGTGATGAACGAGGGGCGTTTCGTGGGCGAGTTCCAGCGCTCGGAGGCGAGCCAGGAGGCGATCATGCGCGCGATCATGCGCTCGAAGGACCTGAACGGATGACCGACCTCTCTGCGGGCAAGTCGATGACCCCTGGCGCCGCCTCCATTCCCGAAGCCGAGCCAGCCGCCGATGCGCGGGCGAAACGCGGCTTCCTCGGGACCTCGCAGGTCCGGGATTACGGGCTGCTGATCGCCCTGCTGCTGATCACGCTGTTCTTCGAGTACACGACCAACGGCGTGCTGTTCCAGCCGCTCAACCTCACCAACCTGATCCTGCAGAACAGCTACGTCGTCGTGATGGCGCTGGGCATGCTGCTCGTCATCGTCGCCGGGCATATCGACCTGTCGATCGGCTCGATCGTCGGCTTCGTCGGCGCCTTGGCGGCCCTTCTGATGGTCCGCGTCGGCCTCGATCCGCTCTCCGCGACGATCATCTGCCTCGCGGTCGGCGCCGCCATCGGCGGGCTGCAGGGGGCTTTCGTCGCCTATCTCGGTATTCCCAGCTTCATCGTCACCCTGGCTGGCATGCTGGTGTTCCGCGGCCTGACCCTCGCCCTACTCCAGGGCGCCTCGATCGGGCCGTTCCCGGAGGTGTTCCAGCTCCTCGCCAAGGGTTTCCTGACCAATTTCGCTGGGCCCTGGACCTCGGTGCTGATCGGGGCGGTGCTCGCGCTCAGCCTGTTCGGCATGAACTGGCAGCGCCGCTCCGCGCAGGTTCGCCATGGCAGCCAGCCCGACAGCCTGGCCGCGTTCGTGGCCCGCAACGGCATCACGACTCTCGTGATCCTCGCCTTCGCGTATCAGATGAACGCGTATCGCGGCCTGCCGAACGTGCTGATCGTGATGTTCGTGCTGGTGATGCTGTACCGGTTCATCACCACGCGCACGACGATCGGGCGGCGGATCTACGCGCTCGGCGGCAACATCAAGGCTGCGCGCCTGTCCGGCATCAAGACCGAGCGGCTGACCTTCCTGACCTTCGCCAATATGGGCGCGCTGGCCGGGCTCGCCGGCATGATCTTCGCCGCGCGGCTCAACACCGCGACCCCGAAGGCCGGCGTCGGCTTCGAGCTCGACGTGATCGCCGCCTGCTTCATCGGGGGCGCCTCCGCGGCCGGCGGCATCGGAAAGGTCTCAGGGGTCGTTATCGGGGCGTTCATCATCGGCGTGATGAACAACGGCATGTCGATCCTCGGCATCGGCATCGACTACCAGCAGGTGATCAAGGGGATCGTGCTGCTCGCTGCGGTTTGCCTCGACGTCTACAACAAGAAGAACCGCGCCTGACGCCAGAAGACGGCCGGTCCGCCGCCGCCGATCTACGCGGTCGGTTGAAGCTGCCGGTCGCCGCTGCGCTGCCGTTGGCTACCCAACTCGGGGAGCTCGCGGTCCGGTGGCGCGATCGTCGTCATGAGCAGCTGATGCGGCTGCGGTCCCGGCAGGAGCGGCATCGTCTGCAGCTCGGGTGCCGGCGGTGGCGGGGTCGGGACGGGTGCCCGATGCTTGGCCGGCTTCGGTGCCGGCATCGCCGAGAAGCCAACACACAGCACCAAGCACGACAGGCCGGTCATGACGCTCTCCACGGACGGATCCGGATGGGTCATCATGTAACCGAGCCCGCCGAGCCCCGAGCCGGCGGCCAGGATGCGGGAGAGGGACGGACATGAGGGCATGCCCGACAATCGAGGCTGTGCCCTTGCGGGTCGGTCAAACCGACCCGCTCAATTGTCGCCATCCGAGCCTGCCCTGTCGTGGGCGCATGCCCTGCTCCAGCTCGCTCAGGTCTTGCGCGCGACCGTGAATCGGGCCGCATCCCGGAGGGTGCGCGCCTTCTCGCCCCAGAGCGCCACCGCGTCCTCACAGACGCCGACCAAGCGGTCGCACTCGGCCCGGGCGCCGTCGAGGCCGAGGCGGTCGACCAGCGTGGCCTTACCGGCATCCTTGTCCTTGCCGGTGGCCTTGCCCATCGCCTCTGGGGAGGCTTCCCGGTCGAGGATGTCGTCGGCGATCTGGAACGCCTGGCCGAGCGCCAGCCCGTAGCGCAGCAGCGCCGCCCGCTGCCCCTCGTCGGCGCCGCCGACGATCGCGCCGGCTTCCACCGAGAAGGCCAGGATGGCCCCGGTCTTCATCGCCTGCATCCGCAGGGTGTCATCCACATCCATGTTGGCCGCACCGAATCGCCCCTCGGCGGTGAGGTCGAGGAGCTGACCACCGACCATGCCGCCGAGACCGGAGGCGCGGGCCAGCCCGAGCACCAGGTCGGCCCGGATCGGCGCGTCCGGCTGCCAGGTCGGATCGGCCACGATCTCGAAGGCCAGCGTTTGAAGGGCGTCGCCGACCAGGATCGCGGTCGCCTCGTCATAGGCCTTGTGCACCGTCGGCTTGCCGCGACGCATGTCGTCGTCGTCCATGGCTGGCAGGTCGTCATGCACGAGGCTGTAGCAATGCACGAGCTCGACTCCGGCGCCGGCCGCCAGTGCCGCGGCCTCGGAGCCGCCGAGCATCCGGGCGGTCTCGATGGCGAGGAACGGGCGCAGGCGCTTGCCGCCGCCCAGCACGGCGTGGCGCATCGCTTCCATCAGACGTGGCGGTCGGGCGATCTCGCCAAGGCCGACCTCCGGTCCGAGACGGTCGACCAGGAAGGTCTCGACCGTCTCGGCGACCTGCGCCAGCCTGTGGGAAAACTCGGAGGCGGGTGTGCCAGCCTTGACCGAACCGGTCTGAGCCTGCGTTGAGGAAGTCGAGGTCATCGGGCGCTGCGTCCGGTCTTGGCCTGGCGAAATCAATCGGGCGTCGCTTTGCGCGGAGACGAAATCAAGTTCGACCGAACCGGACCCAGGCGGACCGCGGCGTCCAGCGTGCACCCACGCGACCTGCCGCGCGCTCGCCCGAGGCGCTCCCGCCGTGTGCGCCGGATCGTGGGAGCGCTGCTGTTGCTCCCCGCCGTCGGATTCGTTTTCACGCTCACGCTGGCGCTCGTCTATAGCGCGGTGACGCCGCCGTCGACCCTGATGCTTGGGCGGTGGTTGACGCTTCAGCCTGTGAGCCGGGATCCGGTGCGGCTGGCGTCGATCGCGCCGGTGCTGCCGCAGGCGGTGATCGCCTCGGAGGACCAACGCTTCTGCCTGGATTACGGCGTCGATTTTGGCGCGATCCGCGAAGTCGTGGAGGATGAGGATTCGCCGAGCCGGGGCGCCTCGACCATCGCCATGCAGACCGTGAAGAACGTCTTCCTATGGCCGGGCCGGTCCTACATCCGAAAAGCCTTCGAGATTCCGCTCGCGCTTGCGCTCGACGCTCTCTGGGGCAAGCGGCGGATGATGGAGATTTATCTCAACGTCGCCGAATGGGGCGATGGGATCTACGGCGCGCAGGCGGCGAGCCGCCACTGGTTCGGAAAGGATGCCAGCCGCTTAAGCCGAAGCGAGGCGGCGCTGCTGGCCGCCGTCCTGCCGAACCCAATCACCCGCAGCGCCGGCCGTCCTTCCACCGGCGTCCGCCGCCGCGCCGCGCAAATCCAGGCGATGATGGGCCAGATCGAAGGGCTCACGGGCTGTCTGCGACGGTAATTCTTTTACGTTTGGCCGCGCGCTGCCCGCTCGCTGGCGTTCTTGATCGACGCGAGGGAACGGCGGCGAACGAGGCCGCTGACCGGGCGGATCAGGAGCCAGTAGGGCGTGAATTTCAGGCACGCGGCGCGGCTCGCGCAGGACACGCGCGTCTCGGTGATGAGCCGGGTCCGGCCGTCGGGATCGCGCTGCGCCGTGAAGGCCAGGGCGAGCTTGGCCGCGTAGGGCGCGTCGAACGCCAGGAAAGCGTCGGCGTCGGCGATCGGCTGCAGGCCGAAATCCGGGCGCCAGAACCGGCCGATCAAGCCGTAGACGATCTCGGTCTCGCTTCGGTCGAGCACTGTGAACTCGTGGAAGCCGAACGGCGCCCGCGTTGCCTCCGGCTCATGGAGGAGGCGCATCGGAAGTTCCCGCAGGCCGATCATGAACCGGAAGAACCGGTCCGAGTCCGGGCGATAGGCGACGACGCTGTCGAGGATCGAGGCCGGTTCGGCGGCCACCCGGCAGGCATGCGTCTCGCTGAACTGGTAGGTCGGCAGGTATCGGTCGAGGAGGCGCATGCCGGTTTGCGGCAGTGCGGGATTGCGCCGCTCGGGCCGATCGCCCCGCACCGTCATATGACCGAACCAGCCATGGGCGTCCCCGACTCGCGACATCCGGACCCGATACAGGTTGATCGGACCGCACACGGATGCAAGCGGATTGCAGGCGGTAGCAGCCGCCGAATCGGCTCTGTAAGAGGGGCGCCAGATCCGCGACACCTGGGACCCACCGATTATGAACGATGCCGTCTATGACCTCACCCTCGAACGCATCGCCCTGATCCGCCGCATGGTGGTCGCCTGGAACGGCGCTGAGCCCGGCGCGCCGATGATCCACCCGGAGGCGCCCTACGGCAGCCACGATCGCGACGGCGACATCGCCAACGTCACGGGCGACGACGACGGCGCCGAGGAGGAGCATCGGGCGCTGGAGGATGGGATCGCCGTTTTTTCGCAAAACGCCACGCTGAAGCCCGGTCGCTACCAGTACCACAATCCGTTGGCGAAACTGGATTGTGCAGCGATCACCGACGTGTTTCGGGATTCGGCGACCGGTGAGACGCCCGAGCACATCACCTTCGCGGTGACGCAGGATCACCTCGCGCTGATCCCGCGGCTCAACCACGTGTGGGACGACGATCACAGCGTTCCGCGCATCGACCCCGAGCGGCCCTATGGCGGGACGGAAGCGTACACCCTCGACATGGGCCGCCATCTGGATGGGACGGCCGATCCGGACAGCCTGGTCCGGCTTCACCGCGAAATGCAGCCGGCCTTCCAGATCTTTCTGCGCTACGCGGATCTCGGGCCCGGCACCTACCGCCGGAACGCCGCCTCGGTCTGGGAGCTTGCCTGAGCGCGGGCCCCCGGGGGACGCTCAGGCGTCCCGCTTCTTGCGCTGCGCCAGGGTGCGCAGCCGGAGCGCGTTGAGCTTGATGAATCCCGCCGCGTCGCGGTGGTCGTAGGCGACGGCGCCCTCCTCGAAGGTCACGAGGTCCTGGTCGTAGAGCGAGTTCGGGCTCTCGCGGCCGATCACGTGGACGCCGCCCTTGTAGAGCTTCAGCCGCACCGTACCGGTGACCTTCTCCTGGCTCTTGTCGATCAGCGCCTGGATCATCTCGCGCTCGGGCGAGAACCAGAAGCCGTTGTAGATCAGCTCCGCGTATTGCGGCATCAGCTGGTCCTTGAGGTGGGCCGCGCCCCGGTCCAGCGTGATCGATTCGATCGCCCGGTGGGCCGGCAGCAGGATCGTGCCGCCCGGCGTCTCGTACATGCCGCGGCTCTTCATGCCGACGAAGCGGTTCTCGACGAGGTCGAGCCGGCCGATGCCGTTGTCGTGGCCGAGCTGGTTGAGCTTGGCCAGAAGGCTCGCGGGCGAGAGCTTTTCGCCGTCGATCGAGACCGCATCGCCCTTCTCGAAGCCGATCGTGACGATGGTCGGCGTGTCCGGCGCCTGCTCGGGCGAGATCGTCCGGGAGAAGACATAGTCGGGCACTTCCACCGCCGGATCCTCCAGCACCTTGCCCTCCGAGGAGGCATGCAGGAGGTTGGCGTCCACCGAGAACGGGCTCTCGCCGCGCTTGTCCTTGGCGATCGGGATCTGGTGCTGCTCGGCGAAGGCGATCAGTTGTTCGCGGGAGCGCAGGTCCCATTCGCGCCAGGGGGCGATCACCGTCACGTCGGGCTTCAGGGCATAATAGCCGAGCTCGAACCGGACCTGGTCGTTGCCCTTGCCTGTGGCGCCGTGGCAGACCGCGTCGGCCCCGAGCCGCTCGGCGATCTCGATCTGCTTCTTGGCGATCAGCGGTCGCGCGATCGAGGTGCCGAGCAGGTACACGCCCTCGTAGACGGCGTTGGCGCGGAACATCGGGAACACGTAGTCCCGCACGAACTCCTCGCGCAGATCCTCGATGAAGATGTTCTCCGGCTTGATCCCCAGCAGCTCGGCCTTGCGGCGGGCCGGCTCCAGCTCTTCACCCTGGCCGAGATCGGCCGTGAAGGTGATGACCTCGCAGCCGTAGGTGGTCTGCAGCCACTTCAGGATGATCGAGGTGTCCAGGCCGCCGGAATAGGCCAGCACCACCTTCTTCACGGGGCTCTTCGCGGGATCGGACATGCTGGTTCCGGAACTGGTGCAGGGTGTCGGCGGCTTATCGCGGGTGTCATCGGCCTGCAACCGGCGTGCCGCTTCGCGCGTAGCCTGTTGCCGGACGATCGACAGCGTTTCGCCTCATGACGGCCTTGCGGCCGTGTCAGGCACGGCGCGGCGCGGGCATTGCCTGATCCCGGCCGCACGAAGAGCATCGGAGAAGCCAAGTCCATGGCGCGCCAGCCAACCCTGGAGTTCTGGTACGAATTCGCCTCCTCGTATTCGTACCTCGCGGCGATGCGGATCGAGGCCGCCGCGGCCGAGGCCGGGGTCGCGGTACGCTGGCGGCCGTTCCTGGTCGGGCCGCTGTTCGCGTCGCAGGGCTGGACCACCTCGCCCTTCAACCTCTACCCGGCCAAGGGCAAGAACATGTGGCGCGACGTGGAGCGCGAGGCCGCCCGGCTCGGGCTGCCGCCGCTGACCCGGCCGGCGCAGTTTCCCCAGAACAGCCTCAGCGCGGTGCGGGCGGCGGTCTACGGCCACGACCAGGATTGGCTGGTGCCGTTCTCGAAGGCGGTCTTTTCTGCGAGCTTCGCCGAGGGCCGCTCCATCGCCGAGCCGACCGCCGTGGTCGAAATCCTCGATTCGCTGGGTCTGGACGGGACCCAGACCGTGCGCGCCGCCGCCGGTGAGGCGAACAAGACCCGGCTGCGGGTCAGCGTCGAGGAGGCGCGCTCCCGCGGCATCTACGGCGCCCCGACCTTCCTGGCCGACGACGGCGAGCTGTTCTGGGGCAACGACCGACTGGAACAGGCCTTGGCCTGGGCGGTAGGCGACCGGCCGGCCGGGATCCGGTAGGGCGCCGTTCACGGAGCTGCGCCATCACGGCGAGGCGACCCCGCAGGCCAGCTCAGTCTCGGCCGAACCGATTTCTTATCCCGGACGCTTTCCATGACGCTGTCCCGTCGTCACCTCCTCGCGTTCACCGCCGGCGCTTCCCTGGCTGCCGGACCGGGGCGTGCCGCCGCGCAATCCTACGGCCAGCGCGTCGCGGTCACCGGCGACGATGGGAGGCCGGTCGCGAACTCGATCCTGCCGGGGGAGATCACCGGGCAGATCCCGGGCCTGCGCGGCGTCACCTATGCCGGCCCGCGCGAGGGCCAGACCACGCTCTACGAGTTCTTCGACTTCAACTGCCCCTACTGCCGCAAGGCCGCCGCTGACGTCGTCGCCCTCCACGACTCCGATCCGGACCTGCGCATCGGCCTCGTCAACAACCCGATCCTGTCGCCGCAATCCGCACAGGCGGCCAAGGTGATGCTGGCCGTCCAGCGCAAGCTCGGCTCGGCCGCCGCCTGGAATTTCTACCGGACCCTGTTGAGCAAGCCTGGCCGCATCGACGGGCCCGGCGCTCTGACGGCCGCGGCCGCGCTCGGCATCCCGCAGGCGGAGGTCGAGGAGATCGCCGACAGCGAGGAGGTCCGGCTGGCGCTCAAGAGCCAGATGCGGATGGCGGCCGATCTCGGCCTCTACGCGACGCCGTCCTACGTTCTCGGTAACAGCGGCATCCTCGGGCATCCGGGTGCCAACGCCATGGCGAAGATGATCGCCAGCACCCGGCGATGCGATCGGCTCGCCTGCTGAGGCCGATTGCGTCACACTTCCGCCGCCGTATCGCGCAGAGCCGTGCCGGCCCGTGTTGCGTGCGGCCATGCTGGCATGCTAGGCGGTCGCCGCGCCACAAGGGCTGGTTCTCGACCGTTCCCGCTGCTGGCGCGATCCCACGTCCCGAACGAGATCCGCACCGCGTTCCCGGCCGGAGCGCGCGGATCGGGCGGGCAACAGAGAAGAGAGCGACGGGTGGCGCAGAACGGTTCCGAGGCTGGTCCCCTGGTCGCAGGCGTGGCGGGCCGGTACGCTTCCGCCCTTTTCGAGCTCGCGCGTGACGAGCGCCAGGTCGACGCGGTCGCCGAGGCTCTCAATCAATTCGATGCCCTGCTGAAGGAGAGTGCGGACCTGCGCCGCCTCGTCCGCAGCCCGGCTTTCACCCCCGTCGAGCAGACCGCCGCCATTGGCGCTGTCCTTGAGCGCGCTGGGATCGGCGGTCTGGCCGGCAACTTCATCCGCCTTGCGGCCTCGAATCGGCGTCTGTTCGCCCTGCCGGGCATGATCAGGGCCTTCCGGTCGTTGGTTCAAGACTCGAAGGGCGTCGTGCGCGCCGAGGTGCGGGTGGCCGAACGGCCGTCCGACGCGTTGATCGAGGAGATCAAGGCATCGCTCCGCGACATCGCAAAGGCGGATGTCGATCTCGACCTCGTCGTCGATCCGAGCCTGATCGGCGGCCTCGTCGTTCGGATGGGCTCGCGCATGATCGACGCGTCCCTCAAGACCAAGCTTAATGGTATCCGCCTCGCGATGCGGACCGCGCAGTAAGCGCGCCGCATCCGATCCGAACATGCACTGACGATTTAGCGACAGAGGCCCGAGTATGGACATCCGCGCCGCCGAGATCTCCGCGATCCTGAAGGACCAGATCAAGAACTTCGGTGAAGAGGCCGAGGTTTCCGAGGTTGGTCAGGTCTTGTCCGTCGGTGACGGCATCGCCCGCGCCTATGGTCTCGACAACGTTCAGGCCGGCGAGATGGTCGAGTTCGAGTCGGGGGTGCGCGGCATGGCGCTCAACCTCGAGCAGGACAACGTCGGCATCGTGATCTTCGGCTCCGACCGCGAGATCAAGGAAGGCCAGACCGTCAAGCGCACCGGCGCCATCGTGGACGTGCCGGTCGGCAAGGGTCTGCTCGGCCGTGTGGTTGACGGCCTCGGCAACCCGATCGACGGCAAGGGCCCGATCGCCTCGACCGAGCGTCGCCGCGTCGACGTGAAGGCGCCGGGCATCATCCCGCGCAAGTCGGTGCACGAGCCGATGGCCACGGGCCTGAAGGCGATCGATGCCCTGATCCCGGTCGGCCGCGGCCAGCGCGAGCTGATCATCGGCGATCGCCAGACCGGCAAGACCGCCATCGCTCTCGATACCATCCTGAACCAGAAGCCCGGCCACGCTGCGGGCGGCGACGAGAAGTCGAAGCTCTACTGCATCTACGTCGCCATCGGTCAGAAGCGCTCCACGGTCGCCCAGTTCGTGAAGGTGCTCGAGGACCAGGGCGCCCTGGAATACTCCATCGTCATCGCGGCCACCGCTTCGGACGCCGCGCCGATGCAGTTCATCGCGCCGTTCGCCGGCTGTGCCATGGGCGAATATTTCCGCGATAACGGCATGCACGCCGTGATCGTGTATGACGACCTGTCCAAGCAGGCCGTTGCTTACCGTCAGATGTCGCTGCTGCTGCGCCGCCCGCCGGGCCGCGAGGCCTATCCGGGTGACGTGTTCTACCTCCACAGCCGCCTGCTGGAGCGCGCCGCCAAGATGGGCGACGCCGCCGGCAACGGCTCGCTGACCGCCCTGCCGGTCATCGAGACCCAGGCCAACGACGTGTCGGCCTATATCCCGACCAACGTGATCTCGATCACCGACGGCCAGATCTTCCTTGAGACCGACCTGTTCTACCAGGGCATCCGCCCGGCGGTGAACGTCGGCCTCTCGGTGTCGCGGGTGGGCTCCTCGGCCCAGACCAAGGCGATGAAAAAGGTCGCCGGCAAGATCAAGGGCGAGCTGGCGCAGTACCGCGAGATGGCGGCCTTCGCGCAGTTCGGCTCCGACCTCGACGCCTCGACCCAACAGCTCCTGAACCGCGGCTCGCGGCTGACCGAACTCCTGAAGCAGCCGCAATTCTCGCCGCTGAAGATGGAAGAGCAGGTTGCGGTGATCTACGCCGGCGTGAACGGCTACCTGGACAAGCTCCCGGTCAGCAAGATCCGCGCCTTCGAGGACAGCCTGCTCAGCACGCTGCGCACGAAGCATCAGGACCTGCTCAACGCCATCGCCACCTCGAAGGACCTGTCGGACGAGAGCGCTGGCAAGCTGAAGAGCGTGGTCGAGGGCGTGGCCAAGTCGATCGGCAACTGATCGGACGCGTACCCTAGTGACCTCCCTGCCGCCGGTGGGGAGGGTTTGGGGTGGGTCTGGCGTTGATTGCACCGTCGGCGGCCAGACCCGGCACGACCCCCACCTTCGGCTCCTCCCCGCATGGGGGAGGAGAGGCCCTGGAACGGATCTGGACGCGGCCCGATGGCGAGTTTGAAGGACCTGCGCAACCGCATCACCTCGGTGAAGGCGACGCAGAAGATCACCAAGGCCATGCAGATGGTCGCTGCGGCCAAGCTGCGCCGGGCGCAGATGGCCGCCGAGGCCGGCCGTCCCTTCGCCGAGAAGATGGCTCAGGTGCTCGGCAACCTTGCCGGCAACCTGGTCGGCGGCGTCGGTGCCCCGAAGCTGCTGTCAGGCACGGGTGCTGAGCAGACCCACCTCTTGGTCGTCTGCACCGGCGACCGCGGCCTGTGCGGCGCCTTCAACTCCTCGATCGTCCGCTTGGCGGTCCGGGAATACATCTTGAAGCTTACCGCCGAGGGCAAGACCGTCAAGATCATGACGGTCGGCAAGAAGGGCAACGACCAGCTGCGCCGCCTCTACCGCGACCAAATCGTCGAGAGCATGGATATTCGTGGCAACCGCCCGGTTGATTACGAGTTCGCTGCAGAGATCGCCAACAAGATCCTGGTACGTTTCGAGGCCGGCGAGTTCGACGTCGCGACCCTGTTCTATTCGGAGTTCCGATCAGTGATCTCGCAGGTCCCAACTGCGCAGCGCCTGATCCCGGCGGAGCTTCCGGCGGTCGATACCTCCGCGAAGGCCACCCTCGGCAACGCGGCCCTGGAATTCGAGCCTTCCGAAGAGGCGATCCTCGAGACGCTGCTTCCGAAGAACCTCACCGTGCAGGTCTATCGCGCGCTCTTGGAAAACGCCGCGTCCGAGCAGGGTGCGCGCATGAGCGCCATGGACTCGGCCACCCGCAATGCGGGCGAGATGATCAAGAAGCAGACGCTGATCTACAACCGGACGCGTCAGGCCATGATCACCAAAGAACTCATCGAGATCATCTCGGGCGCGGAAGCTCTCTGAGCCTCCGCGACCTGAACGCACAGCTTGAAGGGTAGGTTTACGATGGCGAACACCGCACTCCCCGGCGCCGGCTCCAACAAGGTCGGTAAGATCACCCAGGTCATCGGCCCCGTGGTCGACGTTCAGTTCGACGGGCATCTGCCCGAAATCCTGAACGCCCTGGAGACCAGGAACAACGGCGCCCGCCTCGTCCTCGAGGTCGCCCAGCAGCTCGGCGAAAGCACCGTGCGCTGCATCGCCATGGACACGTCCGAGGGCCTGACTCGCGGTCAGGAGTGCACGGATACCGGCGAGCCGATCAAGGTGCCGGTGGGCATGAACACCCTGGGCCGGATCATGAACGTCATCGGCGAGCCGATCGACGAGCTCGGCCCGGTGGTATGCGATACCTACCGCGCCATTCACCAGCCGGCCCCGTCCTACGCCGATCAGTCGACCGAGGCGCAGATCCTCGTCACCGGCATCAAAGTCGTGGACCTGCTGGCCCCCTACTCCAAGGGCGGTAAGGTCGGCCTGTTCGGCGGCGCGGGCGTCGGCAAGACCGTGTTGATCATGGAACTGATCAACAACATCGCCAAGGTGCACTCCGGCTATTCCGTGTTTGCCGGCGTCGGTGAGCGCACCCGCGAGGGCAACGATCTCTATCACGAGATGATCGAGTCCAAGGTGAACGTCGACCCGAAGGAGCATGGCGGCTCGGCCGAGGGCTCCAAGTGCGCCCTGGTCTACGGCCAGATGAACGAGTCGCCCGGCGCCCGGTCGCGTGTGGCGCTCACCGGCCTGACCATCGCGGAGCAGTTCCGCGACGAGGGCCAGGACGTGCTGTTCTTCGTAGACAACATCTTCCGCTTCACCCAGGCGGGCTCCGAGGTGTCGGCGCTGCTCGGCCGCATCCCGTCGGCGGTGGGCTACCAGCCGACGCTCGCCACCGACATGGGCGCCCTCCAGGAGCGCATCACCACCACCACCAAAGGTTCGATCACCTCGGTCCAGGCCATCTACGTGCCGGCTGACGATCTGACCGACCCGGCGCCCGCCGCGTCCTTCGCCCACCTCGACGCCACGACCGTCCTGTCGCGCTCGATCGCCGAGAAGGGCATCTACCCGGCGGTGGATCCGCTGGACTCGACCTCGCGCATGCTGTCGCCGGCCATCCTCGGCGAGGAGCATTACGATGTCGCCCGCCGCGTCCAGCAGACCCTGCAGCGCTACAAGGCCCTCCAGGACATCATCGCGATCCTGGGCATGGACGAGCTGTCCGAGGAGGATAAGCTCACCGTCGCCCGTGCCCGCAAGATCGAGCGCTTCTTCTCGCAGCCCTTCACGGTGGCCGAGGTGTTCACCGGTTCGCCGGGCGTGCAGGTGCCGCTGGAAGACACTATCAAGGGCTTCAAGGGTCTGGTGAACGGCGACTACGACGACCTGCCGGAGGCCGCCTTCTACATGGTCGGCACCATCGAGCAGGCCCAGGAGAAGGCCAAGAAGCTGAAGGCGGCGTAAGCTGCTCCCTTCCCTCCCCCTTGCGGGGAGGGGTCGGGGGCGGGGGCGGTTCAGGATTGAGCATTTCGGTGCCGTCTGGACCACCCCCACCTCCACCTTCTCCCCGCAAGGGGAGGAGCGCACGTTGCGGGTTCGGGAAGCTAGAGACCGATGGCCACCTTCCACTTCGATTTCGTCGGCCCTGAGCGGACGCTGTATTCCGGCGAGGTGACCGCCGTTCAGCTGCCTGGAACCGAGGGCGAGATGACCGTGATGCCGGGCCATGCCCCGATCCTGACCTCCCTGCGGGTCGGTGTCATCGTGATCACCGAGAGCCAGGGCAGCGGCAAGCGGATCTACGTCCGCGGCGGCTTTGCTGATATCGGCCCGACCGCCGTCACCGTCCTCGCCGAGCGCGCCGCGCCGATCGAGGAGCTGACCCACGAATCGCTCGACCGGGATATCGAAGCGGCCGAATTGCAGCGCGACGCCACCGAGGATCTGCAGAAGCGGGAAGATCTGAACGGTCAGATCGTCCAGCTCCAAGAGACCAAGGCGCTCCTCAAGCTTTAAGTTTTCGTCTGTCGAGCGCCGTCCAGCGCGCGCATGAGCAGCTCGGCCCGCGCCTCCGCGCCGGTCGGGCATCCGCGCTCGAGCCAGAAAGCCCGAGCTGCGGCTAGGCCCCGGCCGATCGCCGGCCCGGCTGGCAGGCCCGCCGCCACCAGATCCGCTCCCGCCAGCGGAAAGCGCGGTGCCCCCCCTTCCCCGCCTAATGTCTCGAGCGCCTGCCGAGCCTCATCATCCAGAACGGGCCGCGGCTCCCCGGCCAGGATCGCCAGTGTTTCGTTGAGAAGCGTCAGGCCATGCTCGGCCGCGAGGGCTCGCGCCGCCGCCGAACTGATCGCCGCGCGGCCGTGAAGGTCCGCGAGCGCGTCGGCGTATCCAGTCAGCGTCGCATGTTCCGGGTTCGACAGGCGCAGCCGGTCGCGCAGGCGGTCGGCATCGTGCCGACCACCCACCGAAAGCGCCGCGAGTCGCATCACGGGCGCGAGCGAAGCGGCCATCGCTCGATCCAGCCGCCCGAACTCGGCGACGCCGCCTGTGATCTGCTGAAGCAGACCGGTGGCACTCAGGGTACGGACCATCGCCAGACCACCCTGGGCGTCCAGCAGCTTGAAAAATTCCGACCGGACTCGCTCGCGGGACAGTTGGTCCAGCGCGTCCCGGGCGGCGACGCAGGCGATGAGCGCCGCCTCATCCGGCTGCCCGGCGCCGAAACGTGCGTGGAAGCGGAAGAAGCGCAGAATCCGCAAGGCATCCTCGCGGATACGGGTGGCCGGATCCCCGATGAACCGGATCCGCCCCACTTCGAGATCGGCGAGGCCCCCGACCGTGTCATGCAGGCGCCCGTCGGCCCCAAGCGAGAGCGCGTTGACGGTAAAGTCGCGCCGCTCTGCATCCCTGGCGAAATCAGTACCGAAGCGCACGACGGCGTGGCGCCCGTCGGTCTCGACATCTTCGCGGAGGGTGGTGACCTCGATCGGCCCTTGCTCGGTGATGAGGGTGATCGTGCCGTGCTCGATCCCCGTTGGCACCGCCTTCAGGCCCGGCATCGCGCGGGCGGCGGCCATCACTGACTCTGGTAGGAGCGTGGTCGCGAGGTCGATATCGGCGGATGGCTTGCCCAGAAGCGCATCCCGCACGCAGCCGCCGACAAGGCGGGTTTCCGCGTTCGATGCATCCAGGGCCGCGAGCGCGTGATGTACGCCGGGTTGCGCAAGCAAGGCCGTCAAAGCGCCGTGGTTGAGCGGCTGCGTCACTTGAATTCACCCGGCATGAGGCGGCCGTTCTCCATGTGGGTCGGAACGTAGCCGCCGGCCCGGCGCTCCGAGAACAGGCCCTCGTAAACCAGCGTGCCGATCACCACGGCGAGGCCGGCCAGCACCAGGCGGACGATGTGCGGATCCCAATGCACCCGCCGCAGCGGGTTGCGGCCGACCAGCAGAAGGTAGACCACGAATAGCACGAAGGGGATGAGGAAGAGGCCGAACTCTTCGATGAGGCGGCGCAGCATGAGTGTGGGTAGCCTTATCCCTCGGGGTCAGCGTTGGAGCGACGGGCTATCGTTCGCGAAGAACAGCCGGATCGACCCCTCTGTCATCGCATGAGAGCCCCGAAAAACCCGATTCCGCGTTGCCGCATCATGCTTTTGTCTCCGGGTAGAGGCGCTCCCGGAGGTTGTTCAGGATCCCGGCGGTGACACCCCAGATCAGCCGATCCTCGAACGTCAGGGCATAGTACCGGCGTGGCCGCCCCTGCCAGACCCGGGCGTGCAGCACGTAGCGGTCCCGATCCATCAGAACGGACAGCGGCACCTCGAAGACGTCCGCGACCTCGGCGGGATTCGGGGTGAAGCTGGCCTCCGGCGGCACCACACCGATCACCGGGGTCACCAGGAAGCCGGTCCCGGACAGGTACGGGTCGAGATAGCCGAGCAGGCGCACGGATTCGGGCGCAAGCCCGATCTCCTCGTGCGCCTCCCGCAGGGCCGCGTCTGCCGGCCCGGGATCGGCCGGATCGATCTTGCCGCCGGGCAACGCGACCTGCCCGGAATGATCGCGCAGATTGGCCGCGCGCTGGGTCAGCACCAGCCACGGACCGTTCGGCCGGAACACCACCGGTACCAGAACCGCGGCCCGTCGATGCGGGGGCGGCGGGATCACCGCGCTGCCATCCGGGTCGAGGCTGTGGTCGCCTCGGGGATTCGAGGTCGGGTCGTCCGGGCCGGGCGGGTCCGGGGCCAGGTGGGACGCGGCCCGGACGAGAAAATCGGCCAGCGTGTCGCTCACGCGGCCTCGGCCTGTGCGAGCGTATGGAAGGTTCCACCCGCCCAGAGGCCGAGCCATGGCCGCCCGTCGATCACCCGTTCCTCGGCGAGATCGACCAGATCGTAGGTGAGCGCACGGGTCACCAGGGCCAAGAGCCCGCGGCGGACGTGGAGATAGGGCTTCAACGCCCCGTCCGGACCCTGCTCGAAGCGCAGGGCGTGCTCGGAATCGACGCTCACGAGGTCGTCGACATTGGTCCGGAACGAGATCCGCCTGCCCTCCCCCGTCCCGTCGACCGCCATCTCCACGGCGATGAAGGCGGCATCCTCCACGGTGATGCCGACGCTTTCCACCGGGGTGACCAGCACGACTTGCCCATCCGGCTCGCGCCGCAGGATGGTGGCGAACAGCTTGACCAGCTTCTCCCGGCGGATCGGGGAACCGTTGTGGTGCCAGGTGCCGTCGGCGGCGATGCGGATGTCGATGGGGCCGCAATAGGGTGGATTCCAGGTCTCCACCGGCGGCAGCCCGCGCTTGGGCAGATCGCCCAGTGCCGCGCTCAGGCGGCTCAGGGTCGGGTCGGGGGCGGGATCGTCGCTCATGCCGGCGATAGATAGCGCCCCGGAGGCGCCGCAACCATGGCCGGGTGGCCTCTCCTGTTGCCCCAGGCCGAGGCCGACCCGCCAATCCTCAGGCCGGTCCTGCACCCTGCGTGTTCACGTAGACCGCGTAGAGCGATTGGCTGGCGGTCATGAACAGGCGATTCCGTTTCGGGCCGCCGAAGGTGAGGTTGCCGCAGACCTCCGGCAGGCGAATGCGGCCGATCAGCTTGCTCTGCGGGTTCCAGACCGTAACGCCGTTGTAGCCGACCGCCCGGCCGGCATTGCTCGCCGACCAGACATTGCCGTCGACATCGACCCGCATTCCGTCAGGACTGCATTTCACGCCGTCGACGACGCAGTCCGAGAATCTCCGCTGGTTCGAGAGGATGGCACCGGTGCCGACATCGAACGCGTAGATTTCGCCCTTGCCGCCAGGACCGGTATCGCCCGGGCCCTTGCCGGTGGACGAGAGGTAGAGCGTCTTGTGATCGGGCGAGAAGCATAGGCCGTTCGGGTTCGGCACCTGCGCGTCGGTGAGCACCTGGTCGATTCGACCGGTCGGATCGATGCGGTAGAGGGCGCTGGGGAGCGCGCGCTGGCTGGTCCGGAGGCCCGCCGGCTGGCCGAGACGCGGGTTGAGGCGGCCCTGCGGGTTCGATGGGCCGCCAGCCTCGTCCGGAAGCCCTTCGTAGAGGAGCCCGCCATAGGGCGGATCGGTGAACCAGTACGACCCGTCGGCGTGCTGCTCGACGTCGTTCGGCGAATTGAACGGTTTTCCGTCGAAGCTGTCCGCCAGGATCGTGGCGGAACCGTCGAGCTCGTAGCGCACCACCCGCCGGGTGATGTGCTCGCAGGAGATCTGCCGGCCCTGGCGATCGAAGGTGTTGCCGTTGGAATTGCTGCTGTGGCTGCGGAAGACGCTGACATGGCCGTCTTCCTCCAGCCACCGCATCTGTCGGTCGTTCGGAATATCGCTCCAGATCAGAAAGCGACCGAGGCCGTTCCAAGCCGGCCCTTCGGCCCAGAGCCCGCCGGTCCACAGGCGGCGGATGGCGCTGTTGGGAACGATGTAGCGCTCGAAGGACGGATCGATCGTGATCACGTCAGGGTCAGTGAAGTAGGTTGTCGGCGACGCATCGGGCCGGAAATCCCGGGGCGGATTGGTCACGGTGCTCGCTGGTTCGGGCTGGGCGACGGCTCTTGTGGCGGAAGCCAGAACAGCGCCGGCTCCGACAAGTATCGCGCGCCGACTTGGCGCCATGAATTTGGTCTCGACCACATTCATGTGCAATTGCCGCATGATTTTCCTCCCCGTGTGCCGACCGATCGTCGATCTAACGTTTGGCGTCGCGGCATTATGGCGAGGGCGATCTTGGGATCAACCAGGTTTGCGCCGTAGGATCTTCCAGACGCCATCGGCCGACGCCACCAAGCGCGTGCCTTCCCGGACATCGCCGCGCATGAACACCAGGGAGCCGGTGCGCTTGACCACCTGCGGGTGCACCTCGATCCAGTCGCCGAGGCGGCCGACATCGATGAACTTCATCTCGAGCTGAATCGTGACGCAATTGGCGCCGTCGGCAGCCCGCATCGCGGTCTCGCCCAGCGCTCGGTCGGCGAAGCTCATCAGCATGCCGCCATGCACAACGCCGATCAGGTTGGCGTGCTTCTGCTCCGCCCGGAACGCGTAGGCGCCGTCGGCGTCGCGAACATGCAGCGGGCCGACATGGGCGATGAAGCCCTTGTCCTCCACCGTCGTCCAGCCCTCGAATGTGGGATTGAAATCTTTCGGGTCGGTCGTCATCGGCGCACGTGCGTCCTGTCGTGGGGGTTGGCCGGTGCCGGATCTTACGTCCCGCGTGGCTTGGCGCGTCGGGTCGGCGCCTCGGCCAGCGGATCCTCCGGCCATGGGTGGCGCAGATAGCGCCCGCGCATCTCCGCCCGCACCGCCGCCCAGGAACCGCGCCAGAAGCCCGGCAGATCCCGGGTAATCTGGATCGGACGATGGGCCGGCGACAACAGGTGCAGGACGAGGGGCCGGCCACCGGCGGTCGGGTGCCGATCGAGGCCGAACAGCTCCTGCACCCGGACGGCCAGGACCGGTTCGGCTTCGGTGTAGTCGACCGGGATGCGCGAACCGGTTGGCACCTCGACATGGGTCGGTGCCTCGGAATCGAGCCGGCTGCGCAGTTGCCAGGGCAGCAAGTTCTGCAGGGCACCCGCGAGGTCGTCTGTAGTGATGGCGGCCAGCGCATTGCGGCCGATGAGGGCGGGGGCCAGCCAGGTCTCGGCGCTCTCGGCCAGCGCGGCGTCGGACAGGTCCGGCCAATCCCCGCCATCGGCGGCGCGCAGGAATTGCACGCGGGCGCGCCATTGCGACAGGCCAGCGGTCCAGGGCAGGCGATCGAGGCCGAGCCCGACGATGCCGCGGGCGAGGATCGCGGCGGAGTCCGGCTCAGCCGGGATCGGCAGCGGCCGTTCCCCGAGATTGACCGCGCCCAGGCGCCGGACCGCCCGGGCGCGCAGGGCGGCGGCCTGCGGATCGAAGGTCACCTCGGTGCGGGCCTCGATCCGGTCGGCGAAGAGCCGCTCGATCGCCTCGGCACCGATCGCGGCGGCGGCCAGGATGCGGGCATTGCCAGCGGCGCCTATGAGGTCCGCGATCACCAGGTAGGTGTCCCGGGCGAGCGGGCTCGCCGGATCGAGCCGGCCGGCGCGGCCGCTGGCCATGACGAACTCGCCCTCCCGGCCCCGGGCGCGGGCGACCCGGTCGGGATAGGCCAGTGCCAGCAGCGGGCCGGCCGCCTCGCGGTCGTTCTGCTGGGCGCCGCCGGCGATCCGCGCCCAGTTCTCGGAAAGGCGACGCATGTCCGCGGTCCGGCCGCCCCGGTCCCGGCGGAAGCGCTCGACCCGCTCGTCGAGATCGATGCCGTCGCCGCCGAGACCGCGCTCCACCAGCACCGCCGCGAGGTCGGCGGCGGCCCGCGCCTGGTCGATCCCCGCCGCCACCGACACCATCCGGGCGAGCCGGGGCGGCAGCGGCAGGGCGCGCAGCCGCGTGCCGATCTCGGTGAGCCGCCCGTCGCCATCGAGCGCCCCAAGGGCGCCGAGCATGGTGCGGGCCTCCGTGAGCGCGGCGGCGGGGGGCGGGTCGAGGAAGTTGAGCGTGCGCGGATCGGTGACGCCCCAGGCAGCGCAATCGAGCAGCAGCCCGGCGAGGTCGGCCGACAGGATCTCGGGCCTGGTGAAGGGTTCGAGCGCGCTGGTGCCGGCCTCCGACCAGAGCCGCCAGCACAGGCCCGGCTCGGTCCGTCCGGCGCGACCCCGGCGCTGATCCACGGAGGCGCGCGACGCCCGGGCGGTGACCAGCCGGGTCAGGCCGAGGCCCGGCTCGTAGACCGGCACCCGGGCGAGGCCGGAATCGACCACGATCCGGACGCCCTCGATGGTCAGTGAGGTCTCGGCGATGCTGGTGGCTAGCACGACCTTGCGGGTGCCTGGAGGCGCCGGCGCGACAGCGCGGTCCTGCTCGGCCGGGGTGAGCGCACCGTAGAGCGGGGCCAGCTGCACCTCCGGCCCGACTTTTTCGGCGAGAAGATCATGAGTCCTGCGGATCTCGGCCTGGCCCGGCAGGAACACCAGCACCGAGCCAGGATCCGCTCGGAGCGCGCGCAACGTCACCTCGGCGACCGAATCTTCGATCCGCCGATTCGGATCGCGCTCCGCGTAGCGGGTCTCCACCGGGAAAGCCCGGCCCTCGGAGGTTACAACCGGGGCGTCGCCGAGCAGCCGTGCGACCCGGGCGCCATCCAGGGTTGCCGACATGACCAGGATCCGCAGGTCCTCTCGCAGCCCGCTCTGCGCATCGCACGCGAAGGCCAGACCGAGATCGGCGTCGAGGGAGCGTTCGTGGAATTCGTCGAATAGGACCGCTCCGACGCTCGCAAGCTCCGGATCTTCGAGGATCATGCGCGTGAACACGCCCTCGGTCACCACCTCGATCCGGGTCTTCGCCGAGATCTTCGAGCCGAGCCGGACCCGCAGGCCGACCGTCCCGCCCACCGGCTCGCCGAGCGACTGCGCCATCCGGGCGGCCGCGGCCCTGGCCGCGAGGCGGCGCGGTTCCAGCAGGATGATCTTGCGCCCGGCGAGCCAGGGCGCGTCGAGCAAATCGAGGGGAACGCGTGTGGTCTTACCGGCGCCGGGCGGTGCCACCAGCACGGCGGCGTTCCGGGCGGCGAGCGCGTCGCGCAGTTCGGGGAGCACCGCCTCGATCGGCAGTGCGGTAACGGGACCGGCCATCGCCTCGCTGATGGCCCGGCTGGGCGCGAGGTGCAACCACTTGGCCGATCACTTGGCCGATGCGCCTGACGCCGCCGCGGGATCGATACCGATCGGGGCGTTGCGCTCTGGTGGGCACCACAAGTCGGCACGAACCTGCTCCCAACAATCTGGGAGTGAAACGATGCGCTCGGGTTACTACACCTTACTCGCCATGGCGCTGAACGTGGCGCGCTATCCGATTCCCGAGACCGGCCAGCGCCTGCCCCGCCTGCCGGAGTGAACCGCCCTATCCACAGCCCACGTAGAGACGGATGCCCGTTATCCACAGGGTCGACGGGCCGTCCCAACGGAGGCGACGGGGCGTTGACGAAACGTTCACCCTTATGGCTTGTTCTTCCTTCGTTCCGCGCGCAACGAAGGAGACCCTGATGCCGACCCAGGCGATTGCCGCACAGACGGATCATGGCTGCCCGGTAGACGCGATCAGCCGCGCCTATCTCGGCATTGCCGGTGGCGATGCCGGCATCGCGCTCCGCTGCGCGATCGCTGATGCCCTGTCCGACCTGATGGACGCCGAGCGGCGGACCCGAGAGCGTAGCCGTTTAATCTTGCGCGGCTACATCCGCGCGGCGCCGGAGGCCGCCAGCAAGGCGGAAAGCTGAACAGTGGCTGCAAGCGCACTTCAGCTTCGGTCCAGGCAAACCTAGGCATTCTGTCTTCCGTGATCGGGATCGCCCCGAGCGGTCCCGCGCTTCATTCGGAGTCAGGTCATGAGACGGATCGCTGTGCTTTCGGCCGCCGCGCTGATCGGCGCGGGGACCCTCGCTTCCACCGCCGCTGAAGCCCGCGGCGGCGGTGCCATCGCGGCGGGCATCATCGGTGGCCTGGCTGCCGGTGCCCTGATCGGCGCCGCAGCCCAGGCCGCACCCGGCCCCGCCTACTCCTACGGCTCGCCCTACGACGGTTATGGACCGACGCCCGTCGTTGTGCGGCCGCGTCCGGTCTATCGCGCCTACGAGGAGGTGGAGCCGGTCTACGCGACCCGACGGGTCGTCACCTACGAGCGCGTGCCGGTCGGCTACGGTCACCGCCGTTGGCGCGAGGACTGGGATTGCGACGACAGTGACGGTTACGGCCGCCGCTACCGCGGCTGGTGAAGGCGGACCGTACTGGGTCGGCGCAATCGTGACGTTCCGGGCGGTCCGCGTCGCGCTGCCCGGAGCCATGCGTGCCGTGCGCCCTGTTCGGACAAGAAGGCGGATGTGCTCCGTTCGCGGTCTGCGCTGCGCTTAGCCACTGTGTTCGAGCGATGTGCCGACACACTGCAGGGCACGCTTGCACCGAGAGCGCGTACCCGATCGCAGTGTGGTCGGTTACGCTTGCCGACTTATTCGGTATCGGTTCAACGGCTTCGGCGAATCCATGCTTGTCCATGAAGGCAGGACGCGCACCGTCCAGGCGGATCTCAATCTCTCCTGGTCCCTCGCCGCTCTGGCCGGTGCCCTGAACACGGCGGGATTTTACGCCGTTGGCTTCTACGCCTCCAACATGACCGGCAATGTCTCGGCGATCTCGGATCGAGCTGGAACCGGCGACCTTGTCTTGGCCGCCAAGGCGCTGCTCCTCGTTATCCTGTTCGGGCTGGGCGCAGCGACCTCGACGCTCCTGATCCGCCGTCGGCGGCGCCATGCGCGCCACGATGCCTACGCCTACAGCATCTGCGCGGAGGCCATCTTGCTCGTGGCCATCGGCGTCGTCGCCCTGCCGCTCACCGAACCCGCACGCGGCGAGGCCCTGGTGTTCGGCCTCAGTTTCGTCCTCGGCCTGCAGAACGCCGTGGTGACCAAGATCACCGATGCCCGCGTCCGGACCACCCATGTCACCGGCATGGTCACCGATATCGGGATCGAACTCGCGCGGTGGCTGGACCGCAAGGCTGGCGACACCCTGGCCAAACGCTACGACCCGGACAAGCTGCGACTCCACCTGATGACGGTCGGCGCATTCCTCGGCGGCGGCTTGGTGGGCGTTTTGGCCTATCGCACGATTGGCGTGGGGCTGCTGTTCGCCGCTGCGGGGATCCTGGCGCTGCTGGCGGTTCCAGTGCTCGGCGCCCGCCGCTCGGCCCCGGCGGAATGACGGGCGCCGCGATTAAGCCGTGATGTCGAGGAGCTGCCCGCTCATGCGGTCGGCAGTGCGCGCCACGGCGGCGTTCAACGCGAAGGATGTCCGCGACCCGATCAGGTCGGCGACGGTGCTGGACAGGTCGACCTGCGCGGCGGGCGGTAGGCTCGCATCCTCGGCCGGTGCGCCGATCTCGGCAACTTTTTGGGCTGCCGTCCCGAGCCGATCGGTCGCCCGGGTCATGCCGGCGGTGGCCGTCTGAAGCGCGTCGATCATCGTTGGGTCTCCTGTCGCTCAGTCTGACACGGAGATGCGACGCGACGGTTAGGCGAATCGCTAAAATGCGCGGGATTGCATCGATCCGGTAAACGGTTGTGGTGCGGACGGCGGGACTCGAACCCGCACGGCCTTGCGGCCGCAAGATTTTAAGTCTCGTGCGTCTACCGGTTCCGCCACGTCCGCATGGCTCCCTCGGTAGCTGCGCCGACGCTTGCGATCAAGCGGGGGGCGTCCAGCCGTAGAGCCAGGCGTAGCGGTCGCGCATGCCGTCCGGGCCGAGGCGACGCATCACCGTGTTGCGGGCGAAGCCGACGAGGCGGCCGGCATGGTAGGTCCGGCCGTTGGAGCGGGCCGCCCATTGCACCCGCCGCACCCGGGCTGTCCGGTCGGCCGAATAGGCTGCGAGCGCTGCGGGGACGTGGGCGTGGTCCGCCAAGGCCCGCCGGAGCACGGCCGCATCCTCGATGGCTAGGGCGGCCCCCTGCGCCAGGTAGGGCAGGACCGGATGCGCCGCGTCGCCGATCAGCGCCACGCGGCCTGCGGCCAGCGGGCGGGCCACGGCCCGGTCGGCCAGCGACCAGACGAGCCAGGAATCGGGCAGGCTCAACAGGTCGCGCAGCGGCCCCGCGCAGCCGCGCAGATGCGCGCGCAGCACGGCGGGCTCGCCGAGGCGGCCCCAATCCTCGTCGCCCACCGCCTCGGGCACCACCGCCACGACATTGAGAAAGCGGCCCCCCCGCACCGGGTAATGGACGACGTGCCGGCCCCGGCCGAGCCACAGGCCCGTGGTCGGGCCCTGGAACGCTTCCGGCACCGCCTCGCTCGGGATCAGGGCACGCCACGCCGCCGCCCGGCCCGGTCTCATGGGCGCCGCGTCGAGATGGCCGCGCAGGCGCGAACGCAACCCGTCGGCGCCGATCACGAGGTCGAACGGCAGGGTCTGGGCGCCGCCGCTGCTCTCGGCGGTCAGGACGGCGCCCGCGTCGGTCTCGGCCAAACCGGTTATGTCGCGCCCCATCATCAGGCGGATTGCCGGTCGGCTCCGCAGGGCATCGAGCAGCAAGGTTTGCAGGTCGGCCCGGTGAATCACGTAATAGGGCGCGCCGAAGCGCTGCTGAGCCGCCATGCCGAGGGCCACGCCGCCAATGCGGCGGCCGCTCTCCAGGGCGCGCACCTCCACCCCCGGCGGCTCGCTCGCCGCCCGGCGCAGGGCCGCCGAGAGGCCGAGATCGGCCAGCACCCGGCTCGCGTTCGGGGAGATCTGGATTCCAGCCCCGACCTCGCTGAAGCCGGTGCGGCGCTCGACCACCGTGACGGCGTGCCCGGCATCCGACAGGGCCAGGGCCGCGGTCAGACCGCCGATCCCGGCCCCGACGATCCCGATCTCCAAGGGCGTTCGACTGTCTGAGGGCAAGGGAGGGGGCGCTACTCCGCGGCGACGGCGGCGGCGTCGTGCCAGACGCAGGCCTGCGGATCGGCCTCGTCGGCCTTCAGGCCGGCGCGGTAGCGATAAAGCGTCGAGCAGTACTGGCAGATGATCTCGGTGTCGGCGCCCATGTCGAGGAAGACGTGCGGGTGATCGAACGGCGGCAGCGCGCCGATGCACATGAATTCCTTCACCCCGACCGCGATCACCGGCACGCCCGGCTCGTTGTGGAAGTGCGGTACCGCCTTGCCTGCCATACGGCCCTCGCCTGACCCGCACCCATCCGCGCGGGCGAATCTGCCCGGGCGCTCCGGGGCACCTCGCGGCCGCTTATGCCGCCAGCCCCGCGGCCCGCGCAAGCCTCCCCCGCCGCGCACCCGCGCTCCGTCCGACGCACGCGGCTTGGCCTGCCGCGCCCCGCACCGTACATAGGTCGAGCACCCGATTTACGACGCCGCAAAAAGTCTCGACGATGCAACAGGAACAGGCCACTGCGCAGGGCACGCGCCGCGCGCCGGAGCCGCCGATCCACGGCCCCGAGGGATTCGAGGGCATGCGCCGGGCCGGGCGCCTGACCGCCGAGGCTTTGGACGTCCTGATGGAGGCGACCCAGCCCGGCGTCACCACTGAGGAGCTCGACAAGCTCGCCTACGAATTCGCCATGGATCACGGCGCCTATCCGGCCTCGCTGCTGTATCGCGGCTATCCGAAATCAATCTGTACCTCGATCAACCACGTGGTCTGCCACGGCATTCCGAACGACAAGCCCCTGCGTGAGGGCGACATCATCAATCTGGATTGCTGCCTGATCCTCGACGGCTGGCACGGCGATTCGAGCCGGATGGCCTATGTCGGCGAGGTTCCCCGCAAGGCGCAGCGCCTGTGCGAGATCACCTACGAGGCGTTGATGCGCGGCGTCGCGGCGGTGAAGCCCGGCGGCTCGACCAACGATATCGGCCGGGCGATCCAGACCTTCGCCGAGAGCGAGCGCTGCTCGGTGGTGCGCGACTTCTGTGGCCACGGCCTCGGGCGGATCTACCATGACGCACCGACGATCCTGCATTACGTCGAGGCGAGCTACGACGTGCCGTTGAAGCCAGGCCAATTCTTCACCATCGAGCCGATGATCAATCTCGGCCGCCCGGCCGTGAAGGTGCTGGGCGACGGTTGGACGGCCGTGACCCGCGACCGGTCGCTCTCCGCCCAGTTCGAGCATACGGTGGCGGTGACCGAGACCGGCGTCGAGATCTTCACGATCTCGCCCAAGGGCCTGCACCAGCCCATCAATCCGGCGGCCTGACCGGCTGTGGCTCGGGAGGACGGCGCGGCGGGGTTTTTCTCCGAGAGCGCCATGCCCTCCGCGAAGGAGGCGCCGCATTATCACGGTCATCGTGATCGCCTGCGGGAGAAATTCGCGGCGGTTGGCGATGCCCTGACGGATTACGAGCTGCTGGAGCTGGTCCTGTTCCGGGCGATTCCCCGGCGGGACGTGAAGCCCCTGGCCAAGGCGCTGGTCGCCCGCTTTGGCAGCTTTGCCGAGGTGCTGAGCGCCGCGCCGGCCCGGCTGATGGAAGTCGAGGGCGTGAGCGCCGGGGTCGCCGCCGACCTCAAGGTGATCGAGGCCGCCGGGCGGCGGCCCGCCCGGGGCGCGATCCGCGAGCGCGATCTGCTCAATTCCTGGAGCGCGCTCCACGACTATCTGCGCGCCACGATGGCCTTCGCGCCGCGCGAGGAATTCCGCGTCCTGTTCCTGGACAAGCGCAACCAGCTCATCGCCGATGAGGTGCAGGGACGCGGCACCGCGGATCATACACCGGTCTATCCCCGGGAGGTCGCCCGCCGGGCCCTGGAGCTTTCGGCCACCGCGATCATCCTGGCTCACAACCACCCGTCGGGCGATCCCAATCCATCGGCAGCCGACGTTGCGATGACCCGCGAGATCGTTTCGGTGCTGGCACCACTCAAAATTGTGGTGCACGACCATGTCATCCTGGGTCGAAACGGACATGCCAGCCTGAAAGGCCTCAAGCTGTTCTGATCTTCCTGTGATCTTGAGCGTTGTCGACCACGGGTATAGCCCTGGTGGCTGGCGCGCCTCTTGCCTGAAGAGCAGGAGCGTGAGGGAGAATCGGAATGGCGTTGACGGCCTTCGACGAGATGAACGGGATCGGCAACGGCGCCGCCGATCCGGCCGCCGTCCGAGACGCCTACGGCAAGCTGAAGAACTGGCTCGAGACCACCCCGCCCGAGCATTTCAACACCCGCCGCAGCCAGGCCGAGCTGCTGTTCCGCCGGATCGGCATCACCTTCGCGGTCTACGGCGACAACGAATCGACCGAGCGGCTGATCCCGTTCGACATCATCCCCCGGGTGATCACCAAGCCGGAATGGGATTTCCTCGAGCGCGGGCTCAAGCAGCGGGTGACCGCGATCAACCTGTTCCTGAAGGACGTCTACGGCGCCCAGGAATGCATCAAGGCCGGCATCATCCCGGCCGATCTCGTCTACAGGAACGCCCATTACCGGATGGAGATGCGCTCGTTCCGGGTGCCCCACGACCTCTATGTCCACGTGGCCGGGATCGATATCGTCCGCACCGGCGAGAAGGACTTCTTCGTCCTCGAGGACAATGCCCGGATCCCGTCCGGGGTCTCCTACATGCTGGAGAACCGGGAGGTGATGCTGCGCCTGTTCCCGGACCTGTTCTCCAAGCACCGGGTCGCCCCGGTCGAGAACTACCCGGACGCCCTGCTCGCCACCCTGCGCAGCCTCGCTCCGGGCTCGGCCACTCGCGACCCGACCGTAGTGCTGCTGACCCCCGGCCGCTACAATTCCGCCTTCTACGAGCACTCGTTTTTGGCTGATAAGCTCGGCGTCGAGCTGGTGGAGGCCTCCGACCTCTTCACCAAGGACGACGTCGTGTACATGCGCACCACCGAGGGGCCGCGCCGGGTCGACGTGATCTACCGCCGCCTCGACGACGATTTCCTGGATCCCCTCGTATTCCGGCCGGATTCGGTGCTCGGCGTGCCGGGCCTGATGAACGCCTATGAGCGCGGTTCCGTGACACTAGCCAACGCGGTCGGGACCGGCATCTCGGACGACAAGGCGGTCTACAGCTACATGCCGGAAATCGTGAAATTC
Source organism: Methylobacterium sp. J-001 (assembly GCF_022829565.1). Lineage (NCBI taxonomy): Bacteria > Pseudomonadati > Pseudomonadota > Alphaproteobacteria > Hyphomicrobiales > Methylobacteriaceae > Methylobacterium > Methylobacterium sp. J-001. Next base: position 62,361 of record NZ_JAKSYN010000148.1, on the reverse strand, counting down.
TTCACCGGCGAGGAGCCGATCCTGCACAACGTGCCGACCTATCGCTGCCGCGAGAAGGAGTCCTTCGCCTACGTGATGGACAACCTGTCCGAGCTGGTGGTGAAGGAGGTCAACGGGTCGGGCGGCTACGGCATGCTGGTCGGGCCGCATGCGAGCAAGCGCGAGATCGAGGATTTCGCCAAGAAGCTGAAGCACGCACCGGACGGCTTCATCGCCCAGCCGACCCTGTCGCTCTCGACCTGCCCGACCTTCGTGGCCTCCGGGGTCGCCCCACGCCACGTCGACCTGCGGCCCTTCGTGCTGTGCGGCGCCGACCAGATCCGCATCGTGCCCGGCGGGCTGACCCGGGTCGCGTTGAAGGAAGGGTCTTTGGTCGTCAATTCCAGCCAGGGCGGTGGTACGAAGGATACCTGGGTGCTCGACGCCTGAGGGAGCTGCCGCTCCCCGCCATCAGACGCGCCGCCTGCCGCCGAGCCCATCCGAGTCGCAAACCATGCTGTCCAGGACTGCCGACAACCTCTTCTGGCTCTCGCGCTACGTGGAGCGCGCCGACTTCGTCGCGCGTATCCTCGACGCGGCGCACCGGCTGGCCTCGCTGCCCACGAGCTATGGCGGCGGCGAGACCAACGAGTGGGAATCCGCCCTCGCCTCGGCCGGCGACCCGGACCTGTTCAAGCCGCACTACAGTGTGGTCAACGCCGACACGGTCTGCGATTTCCTGGCGTTCAGCCCGCACAACCCGTCGTCGATCCGCTCCTGCATCGAGTCGGCCCGCGAGAATGCCCGCTCGGTCCGTACCGCGCTCACCACCGAGATGTGGGACGCGATCAACGGGGCCTGGCTGGAGCTGCGCAACTACGCCGGCAAGGAACTCAGCCGTGACGAGTTCGGCCGGTTCCTCGACTGGGTGAAAACCGTCTCGCTGACCTTCGACGGCTCGGCCTTCCGGACGATGCTGCGCAACGACGCCTTCTGGTTCACCCGCCTCGGGACGGCGATCGAGCGCGCCGACAACACCGCCCGCATCCTCGACGTGAAGTACCAGATCCTGCTGCCGCAGAACGAGACGGTTGGGGGCAGCCTCGATTATTTCCAATGGACCACGATCCTGCGCGAGGTCTCGGCCTTCAACGCCTATCACTGGGTCTATCGCGAGAGCGTCAAGCCGCTGCTGGTGGCCGACCTCCTGATGCTCAACAAGCAGATGCCGCGCTCGTTTGCCAATTGCTACGGCGTGATCGTCGAGTATCTCGACCTCATCGCCGATGCCTATGGAAGGCGCGGCCCGAGCCAGCGCCTGGCGGGCAACATGCTGGCCAAGCTCGACAGCGAGGATATCGACCGCGTGTTCAACTCGGGGCTCCACGAGTTCGTCGAGGCGTTCATCGCGGAGAACAACAGGGTGGGCGAAGCCATCGCCAAGCAGTATCTGGTCGGCTGAACAGGACGGACAGGCCCGGCGCATGCGCATCCGCGTGGTCCACGAGACCATCTACACCTACGAGCAGCCGGCCCGCGGGCTCGTGCAGGTCATGCGCCTGACGCCGCGGGACCATGACGGGCAATATGTCCGCACCTGGCGGATCGACACTTCCATCGATGGGCGGCTCACCGCCCGCGAGGACGGCTTCGGCAACATCGTCCACTGGTTCACCCCGGACGCGCCGGCGGATGCGCTGACCATCCGGGTCACCGGGTCGGTCGATACCGAGGACACCCACGGGGTGGTTCGCGGGACGGTCGAGCGCCTGCCGGACGCGTTCTATCTGCGGGACACGGATCTGTGCGCGACCAGCGCCGACCTGCAGATCTTCGCCGAGCGGGTCGCGACCGATGGGGACGGCACGCCGCTCGCGGTGCTGCATCGCCTGCGCGGCGCTGTGCCAGAGGCGGTGGCCTACGAGGCCGGGCCAGCCGCCAACGCCGTGCCCGCCAACAAGGCGTTCGCTGCCGGCAAAGGCGTCTGCCAGGATCTGACGCACGTCTTCATCGCCGCCGCCCGCCATCTCGGAATCCCGGCCCGCTACGTCGCCGGTTATCGTGCCCGCGACGACGGCGAGGCCGATGTCGAGGCCCCGCATGGTTGGGCCGAAGCCCTGGTGCCGGATCTCGGCTGGGTGGCGTTCGATCCGTGCTACGAGAACGCACCGTCGGACGGATACATCCGTGTCGCCACGGGCCTGGACTATCTGGGCGCGGCGCCGATACGCGGCAGTCGTACCGGCGGCGGCACCGAGACACTGGACGTCAAGCTCCGCGTCGAGCAAGGCAGAGGCGCCGCTCAATCCTGATTCCCGAAAGACGGGCCGCCGGCTGGACGACAGCCGGAGGCCATTCGCGAGAGCCCGAAAGCCATGACCTACTGCGTCGGTGTCCTCGTCGAGGAGGGGCTCGTGATGGTCGCCGACACCCGTACCAATGCGGGGCTCGACGACATCTCCACCTACCGAAAGCTCCACCATTTCAATGTGCCGGGTGAGCGGGTGATGATGCTGGCCTCGGCCGGCAACCTGTCGATCACCCAGTCGGTCCTGAGCCTGTTGCAGGAAGGCGTGCCCGGCGACGAAGGCGAGCCGGCCGAGAAGCTTATCGAAGCGCCGACGATGTTTCAGGCGGCGCAGCTCATCGGCCGCGCCATTCGGCGGGTCCGGGCGATCGAGAAGGACGGGTTCGAAGCGGCCAGCATCCGGTTCTCGATCTCCCTGCTGTTCGGCGGCCAGATCGCCGGCGAGGATATGCGGCTGTTCCTCATCTACTCGGCCGGCAACTTCATCGAGTGCAGTACCGATGCGCCGTTCCTCCAGATCGGCGAGCACAAATACGGCAAGCCGATCCTCGACCGCGCGGTGAAGTTCGAGAGCGACCTCTACGACGCCCTGAAGGTCAGCCTCGTCTCGATGGATTCGACCATGCGGTCGAATCTCGGCGTCGGCCTGCCGATCGACATCGCGGTGGCTCGCCGGGGTGCCCTCGACTTGGAAGTGAACCACCGGATCGAGGCCGGCGAAGGCTATTTCCACGATCTGCGCGAGCGCTGGTCGGCGGCGCTCCGGGCTGCGCATCGGGCGATCCCGCGCCCACCCTACGGGCCGGCCGCGAAACAGGGCTAGATTGCCGGGTCGAATTCGTTTGCGGCGGCGTGTCCCATGGAGCGTGTGTAATCCTCCCAGAGTGCAGCGTAGAGCGGAACCGTTTCGAGCAGATCCTCGTGCCGGCCCTCGGCGAGTAGGCGGCCGGCATCGAGGACGAGAATCCGGTCGGCTTGGCGTGCGGCGGCCAAGTGGTGCGTGACGAGGATCAGCAGCCGCTCGCGGCCCCAGACGGTGAGGTTCCGCTCCATCGCCAGGGCGGCTTCCGGATCGAGGAAGGCGGTCGGTTCGTCGAGGAGCGCTACCGGCGGGTTGCGGATCACCGCCCGGGCGATGGACAGGCGCTGGCGCTGACCGCCGGACAGGGTCCGGCCACCCTCGCCGAGGGGCGTATAGAGGCCGCTGGGCAGGCTTTCGACCAGCGCCCGCAGGCCGGCGAAGTCCAGCGCTGCATCGAGCGCTGCGGAGTCCGTGTGCTGGCCGGCGAGATTCTCGCGCACGCTCCCGGAGAACAGCACCGTATCCTGGTCCACGGTGCCGATCTGGCCCCGCAGCCAGCGGGGATCGTAGTCGCGCAGATCCGCGCAGCCGATCTCGACCCGGCCGGTATAGTCCCGCTGCAGGCCGAGCAGGATCCGCAGTAGCGTCGACTTGCCCGAGCCGTTGCGACCGACGATGGCGACGATCCCGCGCTCCGGCAGGGTGACGCTGAAATTCTGCAGGGCCGGCCGCGTGGTGCCCGGATAGGTCAGCGAGACGCGATCGAGCCGGATCCCGCCTGGGCCGATCCGGCGCACGGGTGGATGGCGGTTCGCCCGCTCGCGAGGCAGGTCGAGGAAGCGGCCGATCTCCCGGAGCGCGACGTTCACCTCCTGGGTCATGCGCAGGATGTCGGCGCTGCTCAGGAGCGGGCCGGTTATCCGGGCCGACACCACCTGGATCGCCAGGAACTCGCCGACTGTCAGGTGCCCTCCATAGATGCGCCAGCAGCCGACGCCGATCACCAGCAGCGTCATGGCCCGGGAGACCGCCTGCGACCGGAGCCCGTATCGGCGTTGCAGGTCCATCACACTGCTCAATTCGCTGAGCATGGTGTCCGTCACTGCATTCCAGCGCCGCATGCGACCGGCCTCCAGCGCGAGCGCCTTCACCGTGGGCAGGCCGGTCACGCTCTCCGCGAGGGTGCCGTCGCGGACGCCCAACGCCGTGTAAAAAGCTTTCGCGGATTTCCAGATGCCGCTGATCTGGTTGCTGGCAACCACGATGATGATGGGCGCCGCGACGACGAGGACGGTCCCGACGACCACGTTGTAGTGGACGACGAGGCCGAACGCGACGAGGGCGCCGCCGGCGTCGATCACCGTGTTCGGCACCTGATGCAGGACGAAGTCCCGGATTTTCGTGATCTGTTGGAAGTGGTTCAGGACGTCACCGGACTTGAAGCCGGCGCCGTCGATTCGCACCCGCAGCAAGTGCGCGAAGACCCGGCGCGACATCCGTCGGTCGAGGAAGATTGCGAGTTCGATGATCAGGCGACCGCGGAACGCGGTGAGCAATACCTCCGCGCCGATCGACAGGATGGCGAGGACTGCCACACCGAGCAGGGGGAGGTCGGCCCTCCCGGCCACGATCGCGTCGACGATCCGCTGGGTCGCCACCGGGAAGACCAGCCCGACGCCGTAGCTGGCCGCGACGGCGAGCAGCAGCCGGACGACCTGTCGCCGGCGCAACGCGAGGGAACGGCCGAGCCAGCGCCAGCCAAAGGACGATCGGTCTGTCCGCAACGTCACCCCCCCGAATCGGGGGCGGATTGAGGCATACATTCTCGGCCCTGACGACCCGCTCCAAGGCGGGTTCGGGGCTCACCGAGATCGATCGAGTCTTGGCCGTTCGGCCAGGCCGAGACCGGCCTCGATCACGCGGCGCAAGCGGTCAGGAAAGCACGGGCGGCGGTGGCGGGGTCGGCCGCGCGCATCAGGCCACCCATCACGGCGATGCAGGCGGCCCCCGCGTCCCGGCACTCGGGTATGCGGTCGATCGTGACACCGCCCAAGGCTACCACCGGCAGGCCGGCGCGCAGGGAAGCGGCGATGCCCTCCGGGCCGAGCGCAGGGCCGTAGCCGGGTTTGCTGGCGGTGGGATAGATCGGGCTCAGCGTGACGTAGTCGGCGCCGGCGGTGGCGACCTTCTGTACCTCGGCGGAGGTGTGGGTCGAGACGCCGATCAGCGCGCCGGGTCCCAGAATCGCGCGCGCCGCCGCAATTGTCTCCAGTTCGCTCCCGCCACCGAGATGCACGCCGTCTGCGCCGAGCGCCCGAGCCAACGCGACATCGCCGCCGACCGTCAGGAAGGCGCCGGCCGCGCGCGTCCGTGCGGCGATGTCCGCGCCGAGTTGCTGCCGTACTTCTGGCTCCAGGTCGCGATCGCGGAACCAGATCCAGCGTGCGCCGCCGTCGAGAACCGCCTGGACACTGTCGGCCAGCGGACGGGACAGCCCGTGTCGATCCGTTACCGCCAGGAGCGGCGACGGCAGCGTTCTCACGAGCCGACGAGACCGAGTTGCGGGCTCGACGGATCGGCCCGGCCGCGGCGCGGGATCCGGCCGGCGCAAAAGGCGTCGCGCCCGGCCTCGACGGCGCGGCCCATGGCCCGGGCCATCCGCACCGGATCGTCGGCCTTGGCGATGGCGGTGTTGATCAGGCAGGCGGCGGCGCCGAGTTCCATGGCGATCACCGCGTCGGAGGCCGTGCCGATGCCGGCATCCACGATCACCGGCACCTGCGCGCGGCGGCAGATCAGCTCGATATTCGCCGGGTTGGCGACGCCCATGCCAGAGCCGATCAGCGACCCCATCGGCATGATCGCGGCGCAACCGAGATCCTCCAGCCGCTGGCAGACCACCGGGTCGTCGTTGCAATAGGGCAGGACCACGAAGCCCGCGTCCACCAGGTGGCGGCAGGCCTCGATCAGCTCGGCCACATCCGGGTAGAGGGTCTCGCGGTCGCCGATCACCTCGACCTTGATCCAGTTTGTCTCCAACGCCTCGCGGGCGAGTTCCGCAGTCATGATCGCGTCGCGGGCGGTCTCGCAGCCGGCCGTGTTGGGCAGGAAGCGTTTGCCCTTGAGGATCCGCACCGTGTCGGAGCCATGACCCTGGAGCGACACCCGACGGATCGAAGCGGTCACCACCTCGGCTCCTGAGACCGCGACGGCGTCGCGCATGATCGCCTGGGTCGGGTAGCCAGCGGTTCCGATGAACAGCCGTGAGGACAGCTCCACACCGGCAAGGGTGAAGCGATCCGCCTCGGCGTCGGGGCGCAGCGGCGTGACAGTCTGGTCCATGGTCAACCTCCCTGCATGGCGCGGACGATCTCGACGCGGTCGCCCTCGGCGACCGGGGTCGTGTCCCAATCCCGACGGCGCAGCACGCGCCCGTTCAACGCGATGGCGACGCCCTGCGGGCTTTCGATACCGGTTTCCTCAGCCTCGATCCGGAACAGGGCCGCGATGGTCTCGACAGCGTGCTCGCGCGCTTCGCCGTTCACGAGGAGCCTCATGCCGAGGCCCTCCGGGGTTCGGGTTGATCGAAGCGCGCCCGGGTGAACGGCTTGGCGATCTCGGGTAGCGCGCCATTCGTCACCAGCGCAGCGACCGCGTCGGCCGTGATCGGGGCGAGTAGATAGCCGTTGCGGTGATGGCCAGTTGCGGCGACGAGGCCCGGCGCCAGGGTGTCGATGATCGGTGCGTCGTCGTCCGAGGTCGGGCGGTAGCCGCTCCACACGGCTTCGACTTCCATCTCCTCAATGCCGGGCAGCACCCGGCGGGCGCCCTCCAACAGCGCGTACAGGCCGCCGGCGGTGACACCGGGGCGGAAGCCGCAATCCTCCACGGTGGCACCGACGATCAGTTGGCCGTCGCTCTTCGGCGCCATGTGGACCTGCTCGGTCCAGATCATCCGGCCGAGGGTGCCGGTGCGGGCGGTGGTGCGCAGGGCCAGCGATTGGCCTTTGAGCGGCCGCACCGGAAGGGCCAGGGTCTCGGGCAACAGACCGCCCTCCCCGCTCCAGGCGCCCGAGGCCAGAACGACGGTGCCGGCCGTCACGCCCTGATCGCCGACGCGAATACCGGTGACCGTTCCGCCGGACCAGTCGAGGGCCGTGACGGCTGTGTGCTCCATCAGGATCACACCGGCACGCCGGCAGGCGTCGGCCAGCGCTGCCATAACCAGGCGCGGATCCACCTGATGATCCAGCGGGCAATGGACCCCCGCGGTGACGGAAGGGCGTAAGCCCGGCTCCAGGCGCCGCACCTCTGTACCTGCCAGCCATGTGGCGTCGAGGCCGGAGCGGCGCTGGAGGTCGAAGCGGAACCGCAGGCGCTCGACCTCATCGCGGCCGATGGCCACCACGACGGTGCCGTCCGGCCGGTAATCGATCGGAAGACCGGTCTCGGCCTCGAGTGCGTCACGAAAGGCCGGCCAGAGCCGGAGAGATTCCAGGGCGAGGGGGAGAAGTGGATCCGAACCGGGCTCGTGCTCGGCGGCCGGGGCTAGCATGCCGGTGGCGGCCAAGCTCGCTCCGGCCCCGATCGTGTCGCGCTCGACAACCACGACCGAGCGGCCAGCCCGGGCCAGACGCCACGCGATCGACAGCCCGATCAGCCCGCCGCCGACGATGGCCACGTCAGCCCGCGGAGGCAGGGCTGCTTGCGCAGAGAGGCCGACCGGATTGCGGCGGTGTCCGATCGGTGAAGCGGGGCGGTCAAAGGCCAAAATCATCTCCGCGGGATTCCGTTGCGGAGATCGGGCCGTCGGCTTCGATAAGAAGCTGTAGCCTACCTTTCGGATGGCCGCGGTCCAATCCCTACGCCGGTATGAGCCGGATCAGGTTCGAAGGATTTCCGCGCCGCAGGTCCGTGAGGACGTGCCAGCGGTTTCTCAGCCCCTTGCCGGGGATCTCCCTGGAACAGCATCCGATTTGGTACCTGGCGCGGCCTCGGTCAACCCCGACGTCGCCGGTCCAGCCGGCACCGGAGAGTTTGCCTGCGTCGCAGCCATGGATCGCATTCCAATCGGGACGAACCCGCTTGAACGAGTCTCGTCATATCGAGGTCTCCATGCGGCAAGCTCGGCCGCGGAGCGCTTTCCTTCCCAACCCTGCAAGCAAATTAGAAATCTCGTTAGATCATTGTGTCTTCCCGATCTTAATTATTGATATTATTGGTATTTATGGGAATATGAAAGTCTCATAGGCCGATATATTGTAATTACAAGGCTAAAATTTTACAAATTTGCCGTGTAATATCGGCAGAAATTCCTCGCGAGAAATGACGATAGCGAACTTGTTTCAACGAACGTTAGGATATCGGGTTGCAATGCAGGCTCATTCAAGCCGCGGGAAGGCATCGATTTGGATTTGAGAACATGAATAGTTTCGGGAAGAAAATATGTCTCTCAATGATTGTGAAGAACGAGGCGCATGTCATTCGTCGATGTCTTGATTCTGTGAGGCCAATTATTGATCACTGGATCATTGTCGACACCGGTTCGACAGATGGCACCCAGGATGTCGTTCGCGCGGTGATGGCAGATGTGCCGGGTACGCTCGTCGAGCGCCCCTGGGTCGACTTCGCGTTCAACCGAACCGAGGCCTTGCGGCTCTCGCGTCCACATGCGCAGTATTCCTTGATCATCGATGCCGACGATCGATTAATCATCCCGGAAGGATTTATTCTGCCCAAGCTAAGTGCGGCCGGGTATATGTTTACCATCCTCGATGAGCATACTAAATATTGGCGTATTCAATTGGTAAAAAATAACAAAGACTGGCGATATCGCGGTGTTCTACACGAATTTCTGGAGTGTCGAAAGGATCCGCCGACGCCCACGCTTCCGCTCGCAATGCATCGCGGCAATGATGGCGCGCGTCATCGCGATGAGCTTTCGGAGCGACGCGATTTGGCCGTGCTGGAAAAGGCACTGGCCATCGAGAAAGACCCCTTCATGGTCGCACGATACACGTTCTACATCGCGCGATCTTATCGCGATGTCGGCGACGATTTGAAGGCGCTGGAGTATTACCTTAAGAGAGGCGATCTCGGGTATTGGAAAGAAGAAATATATATCAGTCTATTGAATGCAGCTTGGCTAATGGAAAAATTTGGCAGCCCCGAACACGAGGTCCTGAAGCTGTACGACCGCGTAATCCCAATCTGTCCGGGCCGAGCGGAAGCACGCCACAGTGCCAGTCAATACTGCCGCCGGATGAAAAATTTCACGGCAGGCTATCGCTACGCAGAAGCAGGGCTCTCCCTGGCGGCGCCAAAAGAGGGTATTGCGATAATGCCGTGGATCTACGAATTCGGGTTGCTGGAGGAATTCTCGATTGACGCCTATCATACAGGGCAGTATCGCGACTGCGGGGCTGCGTGCCTGAAGATACTTGATCTGTCGGGCGTTCCCAATGAGGTTCTTTCACGAACTGCTGATTTGGCTCGCTTGGCCCTCGTTAAAATAGCCGAACCCGCCTAACGTATGGCGTAATTCTCACGATGTTCGTCACCATTCCAGCAGAAATAGCTTCGGAGTATAAGCGCGAACGATTATCAGCGCCGCCAATCACAGTACCTGAGGACTATAGGCCTGATGCCCGCCGGGCATCTGCGTGTTGATGACGGCGCCAAGGTAGCGGGAGCATTTTGCGCGAGACGGTCAACTCGGTTTGCGCGGGCGCAGAAATTTCGGCCGGAACACCGCCATGGGCTCGCGGAAACCGTCGAGAACATGCTCGCCGAGCGGAATCGGATCCCCCCAGAGAAAATCAACGAAGGGCTTCGACATCAGCAGCGGCTCGCCGAGCAGGCGGTTCAGTCGGGCGAGCCGACTGGCGAGGTTCACGTCTCGGCCGATGACTGTGAAATCCAGCCGGGAGCCCGAGCCGACATTGCCGTAGGCGGCTTCGCCGTGATGGAGCGCGATTCCGGCCGCAACCGGTACGGAGAACTGATGCAGGGCATTGGCCTCGTCGAGGGCCGCGAGCGCGTGCTGGGCGGCGGTAAGTGCGCCCTTGGCTGCCCCCCCGAGATCGTCACCGGATTCTCGAAAGATCGCCAGCAAGCCATCGCCCAGATATTTCAGGACTTCGCCACCTTCGCGCTCGATCGGTGGCACCAGGCAATCGAAGAAGACGTTGAGCAGCCCGACCGCCTCCTCGGGGGTCATGTCGGCGGAGGTGCGGGTGTAGTCGCGCATGTCTGCGAACAGGATCGCCGACCGGATCCGCGTCACCTGCCCGCGACGGATGTCGCCCGCCAGGATCGCCCGGTGCGGCTCGTCGCCGACATAGAGCCTCAGCACGTGATCGAGCTGCTTGTTGAGGACGCGCATCTCCACGACGGCGGCGAGCGCGGGCATGACAAAGCGCAGGATTGCGATGTCCTCATCGCGAAAGCCCTCCGGGGCCCGGGTGGCGAAGGTGATGCCGTTCTTGGTGCCGTTGGTGAAGAACAGCGGCGCAACGACGTAGTGGGTGTAGCCGCCGGCCTTCAGGTCGGGGATGATCGCGTAGGCATCGTCCGGGGTCTCGGAGATGTCGAGGATCAGCCATTCGCCGGTCTCGTGGACCGTGTGGAACGGACTGTTGAGATAGGCCTCCCGCGATCGGCCCCCGTGCGGGAACAGGCGCACGCTGGTGCCGCCGTCCCGGGTCCAGACCCGCCCGACGCCGGCATATTCCGAGTGCAGGGTGTCGATCGCCGTGGAGGCCCGATCCACTGGCACGCCGACCGCGATCAGGCGCTCCGCGAGGCCGGAGAGCATGTCCTCGGCCTTCTGCAGCCGGGCACCCTCACCGAGCAACCAATCACGGATGCCCACCGACGGCTGGAGCGCGCCGAAGGGCACGTCATCGGCTTCCGACCCGTCCGCGAAGGCCGTCGGCAATCCGGGCGTTGGCGGGCGGCGTTCGAGCATGGCGCCAAGGTGGGGACCGCGCAGCCGCCTGGCAACGCGGTCGGAGGAGAGGCGCCGCGGTAGGCCGCGACGGGGGCTCAGTTGTCCAGGAAGCTCCGGAGCTTCCGGCTGCGCGAGGGGTGCTTCAGCTTGCGCAGGGCCTTGGCCTCGATCTGCCGGATGCGCTCGCGGGTGACCGAGAATTGCTGGCCGACCTCTTCGAGAGTGTGGTCGGTGTTCATGCCGATGCCGAAGCGCATGCGCAGCACGCGTTCCTCGCGCGGGGTCAACGACGCCAGGACCCGGGTCGTGGTCTCGCGGAGGTTCGACTGGATCGCCGCGTCGATCGGCAGGACGACGTTCTTGTCCTCGATGAAGTCGCCCAGGTGGCTGTCTTCCTCGTCGCCGATCGGCGTCTCGAGGGAGATCGGCTCCTTGGCGATCTTCAGGACCTTCCGCACCTTCTCCAGGGGCATGGCCAGCTTCTCGGCCAGCTCCTCAGGGGTCGGCTCGCGGCCGATCTCGTGCAGCATCTGGCGCGAGGTCCGGACGATCTTGTTGATCGTCTCGATCATGTGCACCGGGATGCGGATGGTCCGGGCCTGGTCGGCGATCGATCGGGTGATCGCCTGCCGGATCCACCAGGTGGCGTAGGTCGAGAACTTGTAGCCGCGGCGGTACTCGAACTTGTCCACCGCCTTCATCAGGCCGATGTTGCCCTCCTGGATCAGGTCCAGGAACTGAAGACCACGATTCGTGTACTTCTTGGCGATCGAGATCACGAGGCGCAGGTTGGCCTCGATCATCTCCTTCTTGGCCTGCCGGGCCTCGCGCTCGCCCTTCTGGACCATGTTGACGATGCGGCGGTACTCGCCGATCTCAAGGCCGGTTTCGGAGGCGAGATCGAGGATCTGGGCGCGCAGCTCGGTCACCTGCTTCGAGCCGCGCTCGACCAGATTCTTCCAGCCCTTGCCGCCCAGGGTGCCGACACGCTCCATCCAGTTCGGGTCGAGCTCGTAGCCCTGGTAGTGGCGCAGGAACTCGTCCCGGGCCACGCCGTGGCTCTCGGCATAGCGCATCAGCCGGCCCTCGTGGCCGATCAGCTGCTTGTTGATCGAGTAGAGCTGGCCGACCAGCGCTTCGATGCGGTTGTTGTTGAGCGACAGCGACTTCACGTCGGCGACGACGCTGTCCTTCAGCTCGATCTGCTTCTGATTCTGGGCCGGGCTGTTCTTCTCGCCCGCGGCCTTGCGCTCGGCGCCCTCGGTCTGGAACTTGCGCAACTTGCGGTAGTTCGCGGCGATCGCGTCGAAGGTCTCGAGGACCCGCGGCTTGATCTCCGCTTCCATCGCAGCGAGGGACACGTTGTTCTCGAGATCGTCCTCGTCGTCGCCACCCTCCGGGGGTGCCGGCGGCTCGGCCTCGTCGGCACCGTCCTCGCCTTCGCCCTCGGCGATCTGTGGCGCGTTCTTCCCGTCGGGACCGGCATAGGTCGCTTCGAGATCGATGATGTCGCGCAGGAGGACCTTGCCCTCGACGAGCTCGTCGCGCCAGATGATGATCGCCTGGAAGGTCAGCGGGCTCTCGCAGAGGCCCGCAATCATCGCCTCGCGGCCGGCCTCGATGCGCTTGGCGATCGCGATCTCGCCTTCGCGGGACAGCAGCTCGACCGAACCCATCTCGCGCAGGTACATCCGCACCGGATCGTCGGTGCGGTCGGTCGGCTCCTTGGTGGTCGTGGTGACGGCCACGGCGCGAGTCGGCGCGACCTCGGCAACCTCACCGCCCTCGGATTCTTCTTCTTCGCTGTCGGCCCCGTTCGCGGTCTTCTCGGTGGCGGCCGCCTCGTCGGTCTCCTCGGCCTCGACCACGTTGATGCCCATCTCGGACAGCTGCGACAGCACGTCCTCGAGCTGGTCGGGATCGGACTGGCCCTCGGGGAGAACCTCGTTGACCTCTTCGTAGGTCACGTAGCCGCGCTTCTTGGCGAGCTTGACCATCCGCTTGACCGAAGCATCCGTCAGGTCGAGGAGCGGCCCGTCGGTCTGCTGCTCGGGGGCAGCGTCCGTCTCGTCCCGTTCCGTTGCCTTCGTCGCCATGATCAGCCTATTGTTTCGGGTGCGGTGCGCTGCGGAGGCCTGAAGAAGGCCGCTCCACGCCGTCGGCGCCGCGATACTTGCGAGTGGCCCCGGATTGCTCCGGAGGCCTTGAGTCGTCGGGTTCCGTATGCAAGCCCGAGGCTTGACCGATTGTTAACTATGGCAGGGTTGTGCCCGCCGCCACCGCCATCGCACGGCCGTCATGCGGCGGTCGAGTCGTTCGACACCGGCTTGTCGGCTTCAGCCTCGGCGGCGAGGACGGTCTCAAGCCTCGCCTTGACTTCGCAGAGCCATGCCCACCCGGCATCGGTCGGATCGTCCTCAAACGCCTGCCGTGCTTCGCGAAGTTCGCTATGTAGCGCTCCTGCCTGCCGGTGCAAGATCATCGCCTGTCGTAGAGCGTCCCCGCGCTGCTGCGGATCGGCGTGCGGAGACAATGTAATCCGGTCGCGGGAGCGGGCGAGCGCGAGAATCCGCTCCGCCGCCTCTGCGAGACCTGCCCGTGTGATGCGGCTTTGCAACAGGTCGGCATTCGTTTGCCCGTCCTCTGCGGCAGATGCGACCAGGACCGACAGAAGAGCCCGGGAGTCGGGATCCTCGAAGTCGAGTTCCGAGACCTCGTCGCCGAATTCGGTGAGCATTTCCGGGTGGACCAGCAGCGTGCCTGCGATCACCGCCTCGCGCACGGGCGCCGCGCCGGAGAAGCCCGCCGAAGCGGTCATCGAGGCGCTGGGGCTGCCGGTGATGCGCGGTGAGACCGGCTCGCCCGGACGAACGAACCGCCGGCCTTGCCCCTGCCCTCTCGGCCCGGGCCCAGGTCCGGCGGAACGCGCGCTGCGCGGCGACAGGCTGCGCAGCCGCTCCTCGATGTCGTCCCGGTAGTAGCGCTTGACCGTCTCGTCACGGATGGTGGCGACGGTGGCGCGCAACGTCTGGGTGAGGCCCGCCCGCCGCTCGGGCGTGTCGGCCGGCCCGGATTCGAGCGCCCGGCGCCAGAGCAGTTCGGACAGGGGCAGAGCGGCCTGCAGCACTTGGTCGATGGCGCCCGGACCACCCGAACGCAGCAGATCGTCCGGATCCTGACCGCCCGGCAGCAGGGCAATCCGCAGCGAACGGCCGGGCTCCAGGGCCGGCAGGGCGATGTCGAGGGCCCGGAAGGCCGCCCGCTGGCCGGCCTTGTCGCCGTCGAAGCACAGGATCGGCTCGTCGGCGTGGCGCCACAGCAGGGCCAGTTGCTCCTCGGTGAGCGCAGTGCCCAGCGGCGCCACCGTCTCGGGATGGCCTGCCAGCGTCATCGCAATGACGTCGACATAGCCCTCGACCGCGATGATCGAGCTGCGCTCGTGCGCCGCCTTGCGGGCGCCGTGGAGGTTGTAGAGCGTCCGGCCCTTGTGGAAGAGCGGCGTCTCCGGCGAGTTCAGATACTTGGCGCGCACCTCCTTGGAGAGCGCCCGCCCCCCGAAGGCGACGACCCGGCCGCGGGTGTCGGTGATCGGAAACATCACGCGGTCGCGGAAATAATCGTACGGGACTGAGACATCCTCGCCGCCGGCGAGGAGGCCGAGCTCGACCATCAGACCCTTGTCGACCCCCTGCCCGGCGAGGTGGTCGCGCAGGGCGTAGCGTTCGTTCGGCGCGTAGCCGAGCCGGAAGGCGCGCTGCGTCTCCTCCCTGAGGGCCCGGCGCTCGAGATAGGCCCGGGCCTCGCTCCCCTGCCCCGCGCGCAGCCGCTCCTCGAACCACCGGGCGGTCATCTCCATGACCTCGATCGCCCCGGCGCGCTGCTTCTCGGCGACGCGGGTGTCTTCCGTCGGCGCCGGCAGGCTGACGCCGGCCTCGCTCGCGAGCCGCTCCACCGCCTCGGGGAAGCTCAGGCCCTCCGTCTCCATGAGGAAGGTGAAGATGTCGCCGTGCTTGGAGGAGGAGAAGCAGTGATAGAACTGCTTCTGGTCGTTCACGTAGAAGGACGGTGTCTTCTCGGCGTTGAACGGCGACAGGCCGCGCCATTCGCGCCCGGCCTTCTTCAATTGCACCCGCCGCCCGACCACGGAGGAGGCCGGCAGCCGGGCTCGGATCTCTTCAAGGATGTGGGGCGGATAGCGCACGGGGCCTGCGGATCGACTGCCTGACCGCCGGATATAGCGCGCCGGGGCGGGTCGAGTCCCGCCCGGTCGATCGAAGCTTCGATCAGGCGGGGGATTGCGGGGAGCGTTGGGGGGCCGAACCTCAGCCCTTCGCTGCCAGCGCAGCCTTCACCAACCCGCTCGCCTTGCCGAAATCCATCCGCCCCGCGAAGGTGCCCTTCAGGGCGGCGATGACCCGGCCCATGTCCTTCTGGCCCGCAGCGCCGGTCTCGAGAATCGCGGCGTCGACCGCCGCCCGCATCTCCGCCTCGTCCATCTGCTTGGGCAGGAACGCCTCGATGATCGCGATCTCGGCGCGCTCGTTGGCGGCGAGTTCCGGGCGGCCGCCCTGGTCGTAGACGGACGCGGATTCGGTCCGCTGCTTGATCATCTTCTGGAGCAGCGACAGGATCTCCTCGTCGGAGGCCGGCTCCTTGCCGAGGCCGCGCGCCTCGATATCCTTGTCCTTGAGGGCGGCCTGGATCATCCGCACGGTGGCGAGCTTGTCCTTGTCGCCGGCCTTCATGGCCTCCTTCATCTCGGTGGTGAGGCGGGCGCGCAGCATCTCGATAAACCTTCCGACGGGAGAAACGGGGGGCTGGCCTGCACTTTGCGGGTGTTGAGCGGCTTCAGCTACAGGGCCACATTGACCCCATCGCGGGCCGCTCGTTAAGAGCGCCGCACACGATCATGCCGCCAGCCGAGCGCGCCGCAACGCGGTGCCTGCCTTCGGCCGGACATAAGCGAGACCGACCCGATGCTGCAAGACGCCGCCGCGCAGGCCTCCAAACCCGCTGCCCCGGAGCCCTGGGCCGAACCCGTGGCGACGGCCCTGCTGGTGCTGGCGGACGGGACCATCCTGGAGGGCTTCGGCATCGGCCGGACCGGCATCGCCGACGGCGAGGTCTGCTTCAACACGGCGATGACCGGCTACCAGGAGATCCTGACCGACCCGTCCTATGCCGGGCAGATCGTCACCTTCACTTTCCCGCATATCGGCAATGTCGGCACCAACGACGAGGATCTGGAGAGCCTTGAGGCGGCGCCGGCCTCCGGCGTGCGCGGGACCGTGATCGCCTCGGCGGTCACCAAGCCGTCGAGCTGGCGCTCCTCGTCGCATCTCGACGGTTGGCTCGACGCCCGCGGGATCGTCGGCATCACCGGAATCGACACCCGGGCGCTGACCGCCCGTATCCGCGACCACGGCATGCCCAACGCCGTGATCGCCAACGATCCCGAGGGCCGTTTCGACCGCGAGGCTCTGAAGGCGCGTGCCGCGGCCCTGGCCCCCATGGAGGGCCTTGACCTCGTGCCGCCGGTGACCAGCCGCGCGAACTCGGATTGGTCGGAGACCATCTGGGCGCTCGGCGAAGGCTACGGCGCGCGTGCGCCCGGCCAGGGCTTGAAGGTCGTGGCGATCGATTATGGCGTGAAGCGCAACATCCTGCGGCTGCTGGCCCAGGCCGGCTGCGACGTCACCGTGGTGCCGGCCACCACCAGCGCGGAGGACATCCTGGCGCTGAAGCCCGACGGCGTGTTCCTGTCCAATGGCCCCGGCGACCCGGCCGCGACCGGCGCCTATGCCGTGCCTGTGATCCGCAAGCTGCTCGACGAGAAAATGCCGACCTTCGGCATCTGCCTTGGGCACCAGCTCATGGGCCTCGCGCTCGGCGGCCGGACCGTGAAGATGGGCCAGGGCCATCACGGGGCGAATCACCCGGTGAAGGACAAGACCACCGGCAAGGTCGAGATCGTGTCGATGAACCACGGCTTCGCGGTGGATCCCGCGAGCCTGCCGGCGAGCGCGGTGGAGACCCACGTCTCCCTGTTCGACGGCTCAAATTGCGGCCTCACCCTCACCGACCGTCCGGCCTTCTCGGTGCAGCACCACCCGGAGGCCTCCCCGGGCCCGCGCGACAGCCACTACCTGTTCGAACGCTTCGTCACGCTGATGCGCTCCGGCGAGCCGGAGAAGGCCGCCGACGCCTGACGGGCAACGATCGGCGCGGTCCCATTCAGGCCGCGCCGAGGTCACAAAATCCGCGAATTCCGGCGGCCTTATCGGCCCATCGACGGACCGCGCATGGCGGTTCCGTCCGAGGGGATTGCCGGATGACCATCGACGAGGCACGCGACGACTTCTCCCGCCTGCACCGCACCTTCATGGTCCATCTTGGTATCGCGTCCGGCCTCGCCTGGGCCACGGCCCTCTACGCTGCGGTCTACGCGCCGTGGGTGCGCAACATCCGGGCACTGATCGATCCGGCGGCGGGCCTCGACCGGGTCGAGAGCACGGTCTCCTACCTGTTCGCCATGCCGGCGGTACTCGTGCTCGCCTGGGTGTCCCTGTATTTTGGCCGCGAGATGCTGCGCCGGGCGCAGACGCTCTCGAACGTCGCGCTGGAATTCGCCGCGGCGGCCGTCGTCGCCTTCGGGATTTTTTATCTGTCCATCGACCGGGCGCTCGCCGCGCTCCACGCCAGCTTCTGAGCGGGGGCGGCGGGCCGCCCCCGCCGACCCTACTGCACGTTTGCGAACAGCGGCTCGAAGCGCTTGGCGGCCAGCTTGCCGTGCTGGACCGCCTTGGCGGCTTCCAGATTCTCCGGCTTATCGCCGACCTCGATCAGGCCGACCATCCCCATGATGTAGTGCGGCGAGCACTTGAAGCCGTACAGGCCGGGCTTGTCGAAGGTCACGGTCTCCTCCCTGCTGACCACGGTCTTGAAGGTCGGTGCGCCCTCCGGCGCCATGCCCTTGATGAGCTCGGCGTTGTGGCCTTTGTCCGTCGGCACGAACCGGACTGTATCCCCGGGCTGGATCTTCACGAAAGCCGGATCAAAGACCATCATGCCGCCTGGGCCGCTGTTGAGCGTCTTGATGGAGACTTCCGTGGCCTGCGCCCCTGCGGTTGCGCCGAACAGAAGCATTGCCGCGCCGAACGTTTCCCTGATCATCGTCTATCTCGAATTGGTATCGTTATAATCGACGGACCCGTCGATCGGACGAGCTTTATGGTTCCGGCCGAGACTCGGCAATGCCATTCGGGCTCGGGTCAATACTTGAGAATTATTTGAAACTTGGGCCGGGCCGGCTGGCGCGTCCGCGATGCCCGGCGCAACCGGCGGTCGGGCACGGCCTTCCAATGCGCCGATCCCCCGTGTAAACGCGGCGTTCAACGACAATCCCGCCACGCGCGTCCGGGAGCAGGGCCGATCCGAGCCGTGCCCGACCGGGCGCGCTTGGCCTGAAAAGGCCGCAGATGCCCAAGCGCACCGATATCTCCTCGATCCTCATCGTCGGTGCGGGGCCGATCATTATCGGGCAAGCCTGCGAGTTCGATTATTCCGGGACGCAGGCCTGCAAGGCGCTTCGCGAGGAGGGCTACCGGATCGTCCTGGTGAACTCGAACCCGGCGACGATCATGACCGACCCGGACATGGCGGACGCGACCTATGTCGAGCCGATCACCCCGGAGATCGTCGCCAAGATCATCGAGAAGGAGCGCCCGGACGCGATCCTGCCGACGATGGGCGGCCAGACGGCGCTGAACTGTGCCCTGTCGCTGCAGAAGATGGGCGTGCTCGCCAAGTACGGCGTGCAGATGATCGGCGCTACCGCCGAGGCGATCGACAAGGCCGAGGACCGGAGCCTGTTCCGGGACGCCATGACCAAGATCGGGCTCGACACCCCGAAATCGGCCCTCGCCAACGCCTCCGCGGCCAAGAAGGCCGATCGGGAGAAGTACCTCGCCGAGATCGCCAAGATCGAGGTCGCCAACCCCGACCCGCAGGCGCGCGCCGCGGCGGTCGCCGCCTTCGAGCGCAAGTGGCAGTCCGGGGAGTCCGAGCGGCGCAAGCGCTACGGCGAGCACGCCCTCGGGCAGGCCCTGATCGCGCTGGCCGAGGTCGGCCTGCCGGCGATCATCCGCCCGTCCTTCACCATGGGCGGCACCGGCGGCGGCATCGCCTACAACCGCGAGGAATTCCTCGACATCGTCGAGCGTGGCATCGACGCCTCTCCGACCAACGAGGTCCTGATCGAGGAGAGCGTCCTCGGCTGGAAGGAATACGAGATGGAGGTCGTCCGTGATAAGGCGGACAATTGCATCATCGTCTGCTCCATCGAGAACATCGATCCGATGGGCGTGCATACCGGCGACTCGATCACCGTCGCGCCGGCCCTGACGCTCACCGACAAGGAATACCAGGTGATGCGCGACGCATCCCTGGCGGTGCTGCGCGAGATCGGCGTCGAGACCGGCGGCTCCAACGTGCAATTCGCGATCAACCCCGAGAACGGGCGGATGATCGTGATCGAGATGAACCCGCGCGTCTCGCGCTCCTCGGCGTTGGCCTCCAAGGCCACCGGTTTCCCGATCGCCAAGGTCGCGGCGAAGCTCGCAGTGGGCTACACCCTGGACGAGATCGCCAACGACATCACCGGCGGCGCGACTCCCGCCTCGTTCGAGCCGACGATCGACTACGTCGTCACCAAGATTCCGCGCTTTGCCTTCGAGAAGTTCCCCGGCGCCGAGCCGACGCTGACCACCGCGATGAAGTCGGTGGGCGAGGCGATGGCGATCGGCCGCTGCTTCGCGGAATCGCTGCAGAAGGCCCTGCGCTCGCTGGAGACCGGGCTGACCGGCCTCGACGAGATCGAGATCGAGGGCCTGGGCCGCGGCGACGACCACAACGCCATCAAGGCGGCGCTTGGCGTGCCGACGCCGGACCGGCTCCTCAAGATCGCCCAGGCCCTGCGGCTGGGCGTCAGCCACGCGGAGGTCCACGCCTCCTGCAAGGTCGATCCGTGGTTCCTGGAGCAGATCCAGGCGATCGTGGACCTGGAGAACCGGGTGAAGGCGCACGGCCTGCCCGGCACCACCGGGGCGTTCCGCCAGCTCAAGGCCGCCGGTTTTTCCGATGCGCGCCTGGCCGTGTTGGCGAAGACCGAGGAGGCGGACGTGCGTGCCCTGCGCCGCTCGCTCGGCGTGCGCCCCGTGTTCAAGCGCATCGACACCTGCGCGGCCGAGTTCAAGGCACCGACCGCCTACATGTACTCGACGTACGTGGCCCCGTTCGCCGGCACTGTCGTCGACGAGGCACAGCCCACGGACGCCAAAAAAATCATCATCCTGGGCGGCGGCCCGAATCGGATCGGCCAGGGCATCGAGTTCGACTATTGCTGCTGCCACGCCTGCTACGCATTGTCGGCTGCCGGCTACGAGACCATCATGGTCAACTGCAATCCGGAGACGGTCTCGACCGACTATGACACCTCGGACCGCCTTTATTTCGAGCCGCTGACCGCCGAGGACGTGCTGGAGATCATCGAGACCGAGCGGCAGGACGGCACCCTGCACGGGGTGATCGTTCAGTTCGGCGGCCAGACCCCGCTGAAGCTCGCCCGCGCCCTCGAAGCGGCCGGCGTGCCGATCCTGGGCACCTCCCCGGACGCGATCGACCTCGCCGAGGACCGCGACCAGTTCAAGCGGCTCCTCGACAAGCTCGGGATGAAGCAGCCGAAGAACGGCATCGCCTATTCGGTCGAGCAGAGCCGGCTCATCGCCTCCGAGCTCGGCCTGCCCTTCGTGGTGCGCCCGAGCTACGTGCTGGGCGGTCGAGCGATGGCGATCATCCGCGACGAGAGCCAGTTCGCCGACTACCTGCTCGGCACGCTCCCGAGCCTGATCCCGTCCGACGTCGTGGCCCGCTACCCGAACGACAAGACCGGGCAGATCAACACGGTGCTGGGCAAGAACCCGCTGCTGTTCGACCGTTACCTGTCGGACGCGGTGGAGATCGACGTAGATGCGGTCTGCGACGGGCAGGACGTGTTCATCGCCGGCATCATGGAGCACATCGAGGAGGCCGGGATCCATTCCGGTGATTCCGCCTGCTCCCTGCCGCCGCGTTCACTCTCACCTGAGACCATTGCCGAGCTGGAGCGGCAGACCACCGCGATGGCGCTGGCGCTCAAGGTCGGCGGCCTGATGAACGTCCAGTACGCGATCAAGGACGGCGACATCTACGTGCTGGAGGTGAACCCGCGCGCCTCCCGGACCGTGCCGTTCGTCGCCAAGGTGATCGGTGAGCCGATCGCCAAGATCGCCGCCCGGGTCATGGCCGGCGAGAAGCTCGCGACCTTCGGCCTGAAGCGCAAGGAGCTGGCCCATATCGCCGTCAAGGAGGCGGTGTTCCCGTTCGCCCGCTTCCCCGGCGTCGACGTCCTGCTCGGGCCGGAGATGCGCTCCACCGGCGAGGTGATCGGGCTCGATGCCAGCTTCGGCGTGGCCTTCGCCAAGAGCCAGCTCGGCTCGGGTACGCAGGTCCCGCGTTCCGGCACCGTGTTCGTCTCGGTGCGCGACGCCGATAAGGCGCGGATCCTGCCGAGCGTGAAACTTCTGTCCGATCTCGGCTTCTCGATCCTCGCCACCGGCGGGACCCAGAAATTTCTGGTCGAGAACAGCGTGCCGGCCGAGCGTGTGAACAAGGTTCTCGAGGGCCGGCCGCATGTGGTCGACTCGATCAAGAACGGCGACATCCAGCTCGTGCTGAACACCACGGAGGGGGCTGGCGCACTCTCGGACTCGCGCTCGCTCCGGCGTGCGGCCCTCTTGCATAAGGTGCCGTATTACACCACTCTAGCCGGCGCGATGGCGGCGGCCGAAGGGATCAAGGCCTATCTAGAAGGCGATCTCCAGGTTCGTGCCTTGCAAGAATACTTCGCGGCCTGAGCCTCAGGGTCCCGCTGACTTAACTTCGTGGCCCGGGGAGAGTGCTACACTCTCGGCCGGGCCTCTTCATTGTGGCGCGAGACGATGACGATAGACAAGGTTCCGATCACGGTACGCGGTTTTGCGGCTCTCGAGGAGGAGCTGAAGCACCGCCAGCAGGTCGAGCGTCAGCGCATCGTCGCGGCGATCGCTGAGGCCCGCGCGCACGGAGACCTGTCCGAGAACGCCGAGTATCACGCCGCCAAGGAGGCGCAGTCCCACAACGAGGGACGCGTGATGGAGCTCGAGAGCATGATCGCGCGCGCCGAGATCATCGACGTGTCGAAGCTCTCGGGCAACAAGATCAAGTTCGGCGCCACCGTGAAGCTCGTGGACGAGGACACCGAGGAAGAGAAGACTTACCAGATCGTCGGCGAGCCCGAGGCGGACGTGCATGCCGGGCGCGTCTCGATCACGTCGCCGATCGCCCGCGCGCTCATCGGCAAGGGTGTCGGCGACACCGTCGAGGTGACGACGCCCGGCGGCGGCAAGTCCTACGAGGTCGTCGGCGTCCAGTACGGCGGTTGAGCGCGATGATCGCGCTGAGCCGCGGCTGGCTCGCCGGCCTTTTCCTGCTGTGCAGGCTCTCATCCGCGATGGCGGCAGGCGATTTTCCGCCGACGGCGATCTTCTCCGACATCCGCGTCGACGTGCGGCCGCTCCGGGACAAGGGCGCCGGCCTCCAGGCCGATGCGCTCGCCGCCGACCTGAATGCGGCCCTGCGCAGGACTTTCGCCGGACGGATCGGCGGTGCCGGGCCGCGGCTGGTGGTGGTCGTGACCGCGCTGTCGCTGCGGCCCTATGTCGGCGGCGGCGCGCTTCGCGGCCGGGGCGGCAATTTCGAGACCGACTACCTGGAGGGCGAGGCGTTGCTCGTGGGGCGCACCGGGCAGGTGCTCGGCCGTCATCCGCAGATGACCGCGACGCCGTCGAGCTATGGGGGCGCCTGGTACGCCCCGGACTTCGAGGCGCGCCGTCTGGCGGCCATCGCCGACATCTACGCCCAGTGGCTCGCCCGCGACCTGCCGCGGGATTAGCCCAAGCTCGGCCTGCGGTGTAAGGCGTTTCCGATGAGAAGCATCGACGTGCCGGAGGCGAAGCCCGCCATCGCGGCCCAGACATCCGTGCGGCGCGAGCCCCTTCCCGACCTGTCTCGGGCCCGTGCCTGGATCATCACCGACGGCAAGGCCGGCGACGAGAACCAGTGCGTCGGCATCGCCGAGACGCTCGGTGTTGCGTTCGAGATCCGCCAGGTCCCGGCTGCCGGCCCGTTCGGCTGGATCGCCCCCTGGGGACCGATCGATCCGCGTGAGAGCCCGCGCCGCCGCAACGGCGCCCTGTCGGGACCCTATCCGGATCTGCTGATCGCCTCGGGCCGCCGGGCAGTGCCATATCTTCGAAAATTGCGGAACGCGACCGGCGGCCGGCCCTTCACGGCCTTTCTCAAGGATCCGCGCACCGGTGCGGACAGCGCTGATTTCATCTGGGTGCCGGATTACGACGATTTGCGCGGCCCCAACGTGTTCACTACCCTGACGGCGCCGCACCTCGTCACAGCCGCCCGGCTGGCTGAGGCGCGGGCCCATCCGGATCCGCGGCTCGCCAGCCTCGATGGCCCGCGGGTGGCCGTGCTGGTCGGCGGCGACAGCCGGCACCTGAGCTACCGCAAAACCGATATGCAACGCCTCGTGGGGGAACTGCGCGGTCTGATCGACCAGGGCTGCCGCCTGATGGTGACGATCTCCCGCCGCACCCCCAACCCGCTGCGCGATGCGGTCAAGACGCTGACCGCCGAGACCGGTGGCTTCCTCTGGGATGGCACCGGCGGCAACCCCTACGTCGCCATGCTGGCGCTGGCCGAGGCGATCGTGGTGACCTCGGATTCCGCCAACATGGTCAGCGAGGCTGTGGCGACCGGCGCCCCCGTCCTGCTGTTCGACCTGCCCCGCACCTATATCCGGCATCGGCGGATGTTCGCCGGTCTGGCGATCGCCGGTGCGCTGCGGCCGTTCACGGGTCGTTTGATCGATCTGCCGTACAAGCCGATCGACGCGACCCCGGTGATAGCCGAGGCGCTGGCCAAGGCTTACGCCGCGCATCGCGCGGCCTGACCGACCTGAAGGAACCGAGAGATGGCCCACACCCACGCCAAGCTCGTGATCGTCGGCTCCGGTCCCGCCGGCTACACGGCAGCGATCTACGCGGCCCGCGCCATGGTGGAGCCGTTGCTGATCTCCGGCTTCCAGCCCGGCGGTCAGCTCATGATCACCACCGATGTCGAGAATTATCCGGGATTCGCCGAGGCGATCCAGGGGCCATGGCTCATGGAACAGATGCGCCTGCAGGCCGAGCATGTCGGGACGAAGATCGTCTCGGAATACATCACGGCGGTCGATCTCAAGCAGCGGCCGTTCCGGCTGGAAGCGGATTCGGGCGAGACCTATTCCTGCGACGCACTCATCATCGCCACCGGCGCCCAGGCGAAGTGGCTCGGTCTGCCCTCCGAGGCGGCGTTCCAGGGCGGCGGCGTCTCGGCCTGCGCCACCTGCGACGGCTTTTTCTTCCGCGGTAAGGACGTCGTGGTGGTCGGCGGCGGCAACACCGCCGTCGAGGAGGCGTTGTACCTCGCCAATATCGCCAAGAAGGTCACGGTCGTCCATCGCCGCGATAGCTTCCGTGCCGAGCGGATTCTGCAGGAGCGGCTGTTCAAGCACCCGAATGTCGAGGTGCTGTGGCACCGGGAGGTTGCGGAGATCTGCGGCGTCCAGAAGCCGGCGCCGGGGGTTACCTATATCCGGCTCAAGGATCCGCGCTCGGGGGAAATCAGCGAAGTGCCGGCCGACGGCATCTTCGTGGCGATCGGCCACCAGCCGGCCACCGCGATCTTCGAGGGCCAGCTGCCGATGCGCCACGGCGGCTACCTGTCGGTGAAGCCCGGCACCACCGAAACGGAGATTCCGGGTGTGTTCGCTGCGGGCGACGTCACCGACGACGTCTACCGGCAGGCGATCACCGCCGCTGGCATGGGCTGCATGGCTGCGCTCGAAGCGGAGAAATTCCTGGCGAACCTCGAGATCGGCGAGACGCCGGTTCAGGCCGCCGCGGCCGAGTGAGACCACGCAGTGCGGGCAGCACCGCGCTGTTGGACCAAAGTCCTGTCAACAAGATCGCGATCTGAACCCTTGCGTCCGACCATGCGCCGGGCGCATAGGGGTTCTGACCGGGCAGGGCTGCAATCGATGCATGCCCCTGCAGCGCCGGCCGCGCCCGCTTGGCGTCGGCGATACGCGCTTCGCCCGGTCAATCGCCCGACGCAGGTGCGGCTCGGTCCGAGCCGGGCATCGGGTGCGGATTGGCGTCGGTGGGGGTTCTCGCCTTGGATTGGGACAAGATCCGGATCTTCCTGAACGTCGCAGAGGCGGGCAGCTTCACCAAGGCGGGCGACGATATCGGCCTCAGCCAGTCCGCGGTGAGCCGCCAGATCAGCGCCCTGGAGCGCGAACTGAAGGCACCGCTGTTCCACCGTCATGCCCGCGGCCTGATCCTCACCGAACAGGGCGACCTGCTGTTCCGCGCCGCCCGGGACATGAAGCTGCGCCTGGAGAACACCCGAGCCCGTCTCGTCGAAACCTCTGAGCGGCCAACCGGCGATCTCAAGGTTACCACCACCGTGGGTCTGGGCACATCGTGGCTGGCGCAGCGAGTCGGTGAGTTCCTCGATCTGTATCCCGACGTCCGCATCGAGCTGATCCTGACCAACGAAGAACTCGATCTCGCGATGCGCGAGGCCGATGTGGCCATCCGCATGCGCCGTCCGGCCCAGCCGGACCTGATCCAACGCCGGTTGTTCACCGTTCACTACCACGCCTTCGCGAGCGTCGATTACGTCAAGCGCTTCGGCGAGCCCAAGACCATCGAGGAACTCGACAATCACCGCCTCGTCTCGTTCGGCGGAAACGAGCCGTCCTACCTGCTGGCGGCCCATTGGCTGGCCGATGCCGGGCGCGAGGGCCGCGACCGCCGCAGCGTCCACCTGACGGTGAACAATATCGGCGCGCTGCAGAAGGCCATGGAGGCGGGCGCCGGCATCGGCATCCTGCCGGACTACGCGGTGGATGGTGACCAGCAGCTCACCCAGGTCCTGCGCGACACCGAAATGCCGAGCCTCGAGAGCTATCTCGTCTATGCCGAGGAGATGCGCTCGGTCGCTCGAGTCCAGGCGTTTCGCGACTTTCTGGTGTCGAAGGCGCAGCGCTGGACTTACTGACCGATCGCTGCCCCCGAACGGTCGGGTTGAGAGGCTCCCCGCCTCTCTGCGTGTGCAGGGCGAAGCCCGGCAGATCGCCCGTTCGCTCCGCCCCCGAGCCCCACCCAAGGGCGGGATGCCCTTGGGGGATCTCCTGGTTTGGCGTCGCGGCGGCCGTCACACGAACAGCCGCTCGCCCTCCAGTCCCTTGTACAAGTCGGCGACCTGGTCGCCGTAGCCGTTGTAGATCAGGGTCGGCACCCGCTCGTCGGTGCCCAGCACTCGCTCCGACGCTTGACTCCAGCGTGGGTGGGGTACGGCCGGGTTCACATTGGCCCAGAAGCCGTACTCGGACGCTTGCAGCCCTTCCCAGAAGGTCTTGGGGCGGTCGGCGGTGAACGACACCTTCACCAGCGACTTCGCCGACTTGAACCCGTATTTCCACGGCACCGCGATGCGGATCGGCGCGCCGAACTGGTTCGGCAGCGGCTTGCCGTAGACGCCCGTGATTACGAAGGCGAGATCGTTGCCGGCCTCGGCCAGAGTCAATCCTTCGGTGTAGGGCCAGGGGTAGTAGAAGGCGCGCTGGCCGGGCGCCATCGCCTTGTCCATGAACGTCTCGAAGCGGATGTACTTCGCGCCCGAGGTCGGCTTGGCGAGGGCCACGAGCTTCGACAGAGGGAAGCCGGTCCATGGCACCGACATGGACCAGGCCTCGACGCAGCGATGGCGATAGAGCCGCTCCTCCAGGCCGATCTTCCGGATCAGGTCGTCGACGCCGATCTCGAAGGGCTTTTCAACCAAGCCGTCGATCTTCAGGGTCCAGGGCTGCGTCTTGAGCGCGTTTGCGGCCGGCAGCACGGTCTTGGACGTGCCGAACTCGTAGAAGTTGTTGTAGGCGCCGCTGAAGCGTTCCGCCGTGATCGCCCGGTCCAGGGTGTAGGCAGGGTTGCGCGGGGCCGGATAGAGCGCTGCGTCACCGGCAGCCGCGAAGGCGCTCCGACCGCCGAGCGCGGAGCCTGCCGCGAGCCCCGCCGCGGCGCCGAGCAGCGCACGCCGATTGAGGAAGACCGCCTCGGGCGTGGCCTGATTCTCCGGGATCTCCCACCCGCGCCTGCTCCGGATCACCATCGCCATCTCCTCACCTGTCCGGCACGTACAACCCACAGATCGGCGTGGGCCGACAGGGGTGCAAGCGCCGCAGCCTCACCATTCGGCGATCACGGACAGGCGGTTACGTGCGGAGGCGACGGCGATCCGCCGCGGGCAAAACGGGGTATCAGCCCGGTGGGGTCTCGTCGCGCAGGACCCGGCGCAGCACCTTGCCGACGTTGGTCTTGGGCAGCGCATCGTGCAGGATCACCCGGCGGGGTACCTTGTAGCCGGTGAGCTGGGTGCGGGCGTGGGCCCGCAGGGCGTCGGTCGAGACGGCCGGGTCCTTCATCACCACGTGGGCGACGACCATCTCGCCGGTCTCCTCGCTGGGGGCGCCGACCACCGCGCATTCCAGCACGCCGGGATGGGCGGCCAGCACCTCCTCGACCTCGTTCGGGTAGACGTTGAATCCAGAGACCAGGATCATGTCCTTCATCCGGTCCACGATCTTGATCTGGCCGTCTGGCTCCATCACGGCGACGTCCCCGGTGCGGAAGAAACCGTCCGGCGTCATGGCCCGCTCAGTTTCCTCGGGGCGGTTCCAGTACCCGCGCATCACCTGCGGGCCGCGCACGCAGATCTCGCCCGGCTGGCCCCCGGGCACCGGCTTGCCGGCGGCGTCGCGGATCGAGACTTCGGTGGAGGGGAACGGGTAGCCGATCGTTCCCGAAAACGCCTTGATCCCGGGCGGGTTGGCGCTCACCACCGGCGAGGTTTCCGACAGGCCGTAGCCTTCGAGGATCGTGTTGCCGGTGAGCGCCTTCCAGCGCTCCGCGACCGGCCGCTGCACCGCCGTCCCGCCGCCGACGACGAAGTCGAGATGGGAGAAGTCGACCGTGTGGATCTTCGGGTGGTTGATCAGCACGTTGAACAGCGTGTTCACGCCCATCAGGTGCGTGAAGCGGTTGCGGCTCAAGGTCCTCACCATGCCATCGCAGTCGCGCGGATTGGGGATCAGCAGGCACGATCCGCCGTTGCGCATGAATTGGAAGAAGCAGGCCGTCAGCGCGAAGATGTGGTAGAGCGGCAGGGCCGTCACGGCGCAGCGGAGGATGCTCGGATCCTTCGAATTGAAGAACAGCTGCGACTGCTCGACATTGGCCATGACGTTGCGGTGGGTCAGCATCGCCGCCTTGGCGATGCCCGTGGTGCCGCCGGTATATTGCAGGAAGGCCAGATCCTCGGGATCGACCGGTACGGAGGCGTGCGGCATGCCGCTGCCCCGGCGCAGAGCCGTCGTGAACGGCAGCGCCAGCCCATCGGGTAACTGGAACGGCGGTACGGCCTTGCGCACGTGCCGGCTGGCGAGGTTGATGACATGGCCTTTCAGCCCGAGCCCGTCGCCCGGGCCGACCAGGAGGACGCGCTCCAGCGCGACATCCGCGAGCGCCCCCGCGACGGTCGGGCCGAAATTCTCCAGCACGATCAGGAACCGGGCGCCCGAGTCGCTGATCTGCTGCCCGAATTCCCGGGGCGTGTAGAGCGGGTTGACGTTGACCACGGTCCCACCGGCCGAGAGCACGCCGAATAGGGCCACCGCGTAGGCCGGCACATTCGGCAGCATGATCGCGACGCGGTCGCCCTTGGCCAATCCCTGCGCCCGCAGCCAGGCTGCGAGCGCCCGCGCCTGTTTGCCGAGGCTCGCATAGGTCATGGTCGAGCCGAAGCACAGGATCGCCGGGCGGTCGGCAAAGGCGGCCACGCTGGTCTCGAAGAGGTCGGCCAGGGTGCCGAGAGACTCGACGTCGATCTCGGCCGGGACGCCGGGCGGATAGGAGGAGAGCCACGGGCGCGGTGACAGATCGGCGAAGGCGGGGGCCGGCTCGGATCCGGGCCGGCGTGCCGTCGTGCCCTGCTCGATTAAGCTGGCCTCGCGCATCGCGTCGTCTCCCACGGGCACGGCTCTCGACGGCCGCATCCCGTCCCTACGCAGAACGGCCCGACTGTGGGCGAACGGGCGGCCACTAGCAAGGCGGCGACCTCAGGCTCTCCGACGGAGCCAGCTCAATGTCGTGAGTGCTGCGTGCGGCAGGGCGGCAATGACGAGCAGCAGCGCGGCAACGACCGCCTCGGAGGGGCTGAAGGCCCGGCGCGGCCAGGGTCCGAGGCCGAAGTCGCCGGCAAGCCCGATCACGCAGGCGCCGAACCAGAGGGCTAGGAAGGCCAGCAGGCCAGCGCCGATTCGCCGGAGGCTCGGGCGCAGCGGCCGGTTGGCCGTGATCGCGAACACGCCGAGGATCCCGCCGAAGATCGCCGCCGCGACCCCGGCGCCGAGCCCGTAGGCCAGCCACAGGGGCTGATGGGTCAGGAACGCCATTCCGCCGGTGGCGAAGCCGCCGCGCAGGATCAGGCCGCCGACGGTCGGGTAGAGCCCGGCCAGCACGAGGGCGGCGGTGCCGATGGTGGCGAACAGGATTCGACGGAGTGCGGAGGCCGGGCCCGGCCCGGCCGCAACCACCGCGAGATGCGCGATGCCGTAGATGAGTGCGAAGGCAAAAAGCG
Source organism: Methylobacterium sp. J-001 (assembly GCF_022829565.1). Classification (NCBI taxonomy): domain Bacteria; kingdom Pseudomonadati; phylum Pseudomonadota; class Alphaproteobacteria; order Hyphomicrobiales; family Methylobacteriaceae; genus Methylobacterium; species Methylobacterium sp. J-001. The sequence continues at coordinate 32,427 of NZ_JAKSYN010000148.1, read as the reverse complement.
GATAGCGAGTGATGAAGTAGCCGTAGATCCAGGGCTCGACCGCCTCGGGCACGCTCGAGCGCTGGCTGAGGCCTGTGACGGCCACCAGCACCAGCGCCGCGAGCATGGCCAGGATCGGGATCGCCGCGAGGATCTTTTTCAGATCGGCCACAGACGCATGGGTCTGGTCACGCGCAACGGACGGCATAGGGCGCGCATCTATCAAGAGAGTGTTCCGTTGCCAGCTCCCGGATCACGCTGCCGCCTGAGCACCCTCCTGTCATCCCGGGGCCGCGCAGCGGAGCCCGGGATCCATAGCCGCCGACAGATCAAAACCTGGCATCGTCGGCGGTTATGGGTTCCGGGTTCGCCTGCGGCGCCCCGGAATGACAAAAGGGATCTGTCTTTCTGCCGTCCATAGAACAATCGACGACATCTCCGACGCTGCGCGGCTTGGACAGATGATCCGCCTCACCGCGCCTCGTAATGGTCCCGCACCAGCCGGTCGAGCAGGCGCACGCCCCAGCCGGCGCCCCAGGAGCGGTTGATCTCGCTGGCGTTCGACGACATCGCCACGCCCGCGATGTCGAGATGCGCCCACGGCACCTCCTCGACGTAGCGCTTGATGAACGAGGCCGCGGTGGCGGCGCCACCGTGGCGGCCGCCGGTGTTCTTCATGTCGGCGAACTTCGAGTCGATCGCCTTGTCGTAGGCCGGGATCAGCGGCATCCGCCAGACCTTCTCGCCCGTGGCCTCGCCGGCGGCGTTGATGTTGGTGGCGAGCGCGTCGTCGTTGGAGAACATCCCGGCGATGTCCTGGCCCAACGCCACGATGATCGCGCCGGTCAGGGTCGCGAGATCGACCATGGCCTTCGGCTTGGCACTGCGGACCACGTGGGTGATCACGTCGGCGAGCACGAGCCGGCCCTCCGCGTCGGTGTTGATCACCTCGATGGTCTGGCCCGACATCGACGTGATGATGTCGGACGGGCGGTAGGAGCCGCCGTCCGGCATGTTCTCGACGATGCCGATGGCCCCGATGACGTTGCAACGGGCCTTGCGGCTGGCGAGCGCGTGGAGTGCGCCGACGACCGCGGCCGCGCCGCCCATGTCGCCCTTCATGTCTTCCATGCCGCCGCCCGGCTTGATCGAGATGCCGCCGGAATCGAACACCACGCCCTTGCCGATGAAGGCGATGGGCGCCTCGCCGGCCGGGCCGCCGTTCCAGCGCATGATCACGACCCGCGGTTCGCGGACCGAGCCCTGCGCCACGGCGAGCAGCGCGCCCATGCCGAGTTCGCGCATTCGCGCCGGCTCCAGAACCTCGATCTCGACGCCGAGCTTCGACAAGTCCGCAGCGCGCCGGGCGAATTCTTCGGGGAAGAGAACGTTCGGCGGCTCGTTTACGAGATCGCGCGCCAGGATGACACCCTCGGACAGGGTCCGGGCGCCCTCACCCTCGCGAGAGGCTGTGCCATGCTCGGCGAGCAGGAGGGTGAGCGTGGTGCCGCTCTTGTCCTCGGCATCCGGCTTCTTCTTGGTCTTGTAGCGGTCGAACGTGTAGGTCCGCAGGCGTGCGCCGAGCGCGAACTCGCCGGCCTGCGCAGCGCTCACCGTCGTGCCCGGCCAATCGAGCACGACCCGGGCCGCGCGGCCCGAGACTTTGCCGGCGGTGAAGCCGCCGAGCGCCGGCCAATCGGTTTTGGCCCGGTCCTTCTCCGAACCCAGCCCGATGACCACCAGCCGGTCGGCATTGACGCCCGCCGGCGCCGGCAGGGTCAGGGCGCTGAGCGAGCGGCCCTTGAACTTCTCCGAGGCCGCCGCCTTCGCCACGAGGTCTGCGCCCGCGGCGCCGAGCGCGGCCCGGGCCGCAGATCCGAGGGCGAGGTCGTCGCCGACGAACACCACGAGATCGCCCGATCCCCCCGGGCCCTGGCCGCTCTGCTCGAGGGGGCCGAAACCGATCTCGATACCGTCCGCCATACCCGTCGCCCTGCCCGTCGTTCCGCAGTTTTCGACGCACCCGCGCGGTCACGCTGAGCGCAATCCGCTCTGTGTAGCCGCTGAGGCGGCAAACGCAACGCGGCGCAGCAGCCCTGGAATCGCCCCTTTTGTCGGGTCCCTGGCCGTCGAGGGCGCGAGAGCACGGGCGGAACTGCCGGGCCAATGAGGCAGATCGAGCGCTACATCTTCCGGATCGCCCTGGGCGCGAGCCTCGCCTGCCTGATCGGCCTCACCGGCACGATCTGGCTGACGCAGGCCTTGCGCGAGCTCGATCTCGTGACCGCCAAGGGGCAGACGCTCCTGGTGTTCCTGTTCGTCACCGGCCTGTCGCTGCCGACGTTGGTGGTGGTGATCGCGCCCGTCGCGCTGTTCATCGGCACCGTCTATGCGCTGAACAAGCTCAACGGCGATTCCGAGCTGATCGTGATGTCGGCGGCCGGCATGCCGCCGCGCGCGCTGCTGCGGCCGTTCCTGACGCTTGCGCTCTTCGTGAGCTTTCTGGTGGGCTTCCTGGTGCTGGTGGTGATGCCGGCAAGCTTCCAGGAACTGCGCGACGTGATCACCCGGGTCCGGGGCGACTTCATCGCGAACGTCGTCAAGGAGGGGCAATTCACCCAGCTCGACAACGGCATCACCTTCCATTTCCGCGAGCGCGGGCCCGGCGGCGTCCTCAAGGGCCTGTTCATCCAGGACCGGCGGGAAGCCGGCAAGACCAAGGTCTACCTGGCGGATCGCGGTACCGCGGCCGACATCGACGGACAGAGCTTCCTGATCCTGGAAAACGGCAGCGTCCACCAGCAGCAGAAGGACTCCCGCGATTCCTCGATCCTGACCTTCGAGCGCTACACGATCGACCTCGCGGCCTTCGCGCCCCCGGATTCCGATACGATCTACAAGCCGCGCGAGCGCTCGACGTCGCAGCTGCTGTTCCCCGACCAGACCGAGGGCTACTACAAGCTGCAGAAGGGTCGATTCCGGGCCGAGCTGCATGACCGGCTCTCGGCCTGCCTGTACCCGCTGGCGCTGGTCTTCATCGCCTTCGCGGCGCTTGGCGATCCCCGCACCACCCGACAGGGTCGGGGGCTCGCGGTCGCCGGCGCGATCCTGGCGGTGGTGGCCCTGCGGATCGCAGGCTTCGCTGCGGTGAGCGCCGCCGCGCGCAGCGCCGGGGCGGTGGCAGCGATCTACGGCGTGCCGATCCTGGCGATCGCCCTCTCCTGCCTGCTGATCTTCTTCGGGCCGCGCGTGCGCGCCTTCAACGCCGCGCTGGCGGGGGCCGTGCGTGCCCTGTTCCGCGCTCCGCGTCTCGCGCCAGCCCGCTGAGCCTCGGATGCTGATCGGTCCGACCCTTGGGCGCTATTTCGCCGCCCGGTTCGCCCGCACGGTGCTCGGTGTCTTCGTCACCGTGTTCGCGTTGGTCTACACCCTCGACTTCGTCGAGCTGCTGCGCCGCGCCGGCGAAGCCGAGGCAGCCTCCACCGGGCTGATGGCGCTGCTCTCGCTCTACCGCACCCCGGCGGTGGCCGAGGGCGTGCTGCCCTTCGCGGTCCTGTTCGGCTCGATGGCCGCCCTGCTCCAGCTCTCGCGCAAGCTGGAGCTGGTGGTGGCCCGGGCCGCCGGGATCTCGGCCTGGCAGTTCCTGCAGCCCGGCTTCTTCGTGGCCCTCGGGCTGGGGGCGGTGGCGGTCGGGATCTACAACCCGGTCTCGGCCCTGCTGAAGCAGCGCTCGACCGAGATCGAGGCGAAGATCTTCGCGAAATCGACGAAGGCGTCCTCCGGCAAGGACCTGTGGATCCGCCAGCGCGGGCTGGACGGTGAGGCGATCATCCGGGCCGAGACCGCCATCGAGGGTACCACCACGCTGGCCGGCGTCTCGGTCTTCACCTTCGACGCGGCCGGCAAGTTCGCCGAGCAGATCATGGCCGCCCGTGCGACGCTTCATGACGGCTACTGGGAGCTCTCGGACACGCGCCTCTTGGCGCCCGACGCGCCGCCTGAGTCGTTCAACACCTACCTGATCGCCTCGAACCTCGACCCGGGGCAGGTCCGGCAGCGTTTCACCCCCCCGGAATCTGTGCCTTTCTGGCAACTTCCCACAACCATCGCGCGGACCGAGCGGGCCGGTCTCGACGCCACGCGGTACCGTCTTCAGTACGATGTCCTGTGGGCGCGGCCGGTTCTGTTCCTGGCAATGGTGATCGTCGCTGCAACCGTTTCCTTACGGTTCTTCCGCTTTGGTGGGGTCGGTAAACTCGTCCTCGGAGGCGTGGCGGCAGGCTTCGCCCTCTACGTGGTCCGACAGGTCATGGAGGGGCTCGGCGCGTCCGGACTCGTCGCCGCACCGGTGGCGGCCTGGTTCCCGGCCGTGGTAGGCAGTCTTCTCGGTACGCTTACGCTTCTGTACCAGGAAGACGGCTGACGCCCGCGATCCATCGCGGGACGGGAGACGGGTGTGTGAGGTTCGTGGCGGATCACGTCACAGGGGTTGGGTCGCGCGTTGCGTAAGGTTGCCCACATCCTGCGGAAGACGGCCCTTCTGGCTGCGCTGGCGCTCGCCGCGCCGCTGGCCGGGGGCGTCTCGGCGCATGCCCAGGGGATGGCCGCGCCCAAGGTCGGCAAGCCGGGCGACAAGCTGCTCGTCGAGGCCGGCGAGCTGATCTACGACAATGACCACAACACGGTGACCGCCCGGGGCAACGCCGAGCTGCATTTCGGCCCCCGGACGCTCCAGGCCGACAGCGTGCGCTACGACCGGGCGACCGGCCGCGTCTTCGCCCAGGGCAACGTCCGCCTCACCGAGGCCGATGGCGGCGTCGTGACCGGCGAACGCATGGAGCTGAGCGACGACTTCAAGACCGGCTTCATCGACGCGTTCCGCGGCCAGCAGACGGTGGAGCGGCGCACCGAGACGGTGCGGACGCGCTTCTCCGCGCCCCGGGCCGAGCGCCTGAACGGCGAGCAGACCAGCTTCGAGGCCGGCAGCTACACCGCCTGCGAGCCGTGCAAGGACAATCCGGAGACGCCGCCGCTCTGGCAGATCCGCGCCAAGAAGATCATCCACGACAACGAGACCCACACGATCTACTTCGACGATTCCACTCTGGAGATCGCCGGGATCCCGGTCGCCTACCTGCCCTATTTCGAGGCCGCGGACCCGACGGTGAAGCGCAAGACCGGCTTCCTGACGCCGCGCTTCATCTCGACCACGGCGCTGGGCCGGGGCGTGTCGCTGCCGTACTTCATCAACCTCGCGCCGACCTATGATCTGACGATCACGCCGACGCTGCTCAGCCGCCAGGGCCTGCTCGGCCAGGCCGAGTTCCGCCAGCGCATCGACAACGGCTTCTACAACATCCGCCTGTCAGGCATCTCGCAGACGACGCCGTCCGCCTTCCTGCCGAGCCCGCTCGGGGCGGGCGAGCGCGACTTCCGCGGCTCGGTGGAATCGCAGGGGCGGTTCTACATCAACGACCGCTGGCGGACCGGCTGGGACCTCGTCGGCGTTACCGACAAGTGGTTCCTCGACAATTACCGGATCCGCAACCAGAACATCACCACGGATTATTTCCGTGAAGCGACCTCGACCGCCTACCTCGTCGGCCAGGGCGACCGGTCGTGGTTCGAGGCGCGGGGTTACTATTTCAAGGGCCTGTCGAGCTTCGACTGGCAGAAGCAGCAGCCCATCGTCGCCCCGGTGATCGACTACGACAAGCGGGTGAACGGCCCGTCGGAGATCGGCGGCGAAGTCCGGTTCCAGGCCAACATCACCAGCCTGACCCGCGAGACGACGCAGTTCCAGGGCCTGCCCCGTACGTCGAGCTATCTGTTCTCGCCGAGCGTGAACGGGATCAGCTTCCCGCTCTACCAGACCTGCACCTACTTCCAGCGTGGCCTGTGCGCGATCGACGGGCTCGCCGGCACCAACACGCGCGCCTCGGCCGAACTGTCCTGGCGCCGGAGCTTCATCGACGATTGGGGCCAGAAGTTCACGCCGTTCGCGTATCTGCGCACCGACGCGTTCTTCACCAATCCGAGCTTCTCCGGCTACCAGAACGACCTCGCCCCCCAGGTCGCCAAGATCGACGACGGCTTCGCCGGCCGGGTGATGCCGGCGATCGGGCTCGATTACCGCTACCCCTTCGTCGCCAATTTCGGCGCGCTGGGCGTCCACACCCTGGAACCGATCGGCCAGGTCATCGCGCGCCCGTCCGAGACCCGGATCGGCCGCCTGCCGAACGAGGATGCCCAGAGCCTAGTGTTCGACGACACGTCGCTGTTCGAATGGGACAAGTTCTCGGGCTACGACCGGGTGGAGGGCGGCGTCCGCACCAATCTCGGCGGCCAGTATTCCGTGGTCACGCCATCCGGCTGGTACACCAACGTCATGTTCGGCGAGTCCATCCAGCTCGCGGGCGTCAACTCGTTCCGCCGGGGCGACATCGCCAATGTCGGGCTGGATTCCGGGCTGGAGACGCAGCGCTCCGACTTCGTGGGTCGGTTCCAGGTCTCGCCGAACCAGAACATCACCTTCATCACCCGGGCGCGCTTCAACCAGGCGGATTTCCACGTCGCCCGGCTCGAGACCGGCGCCACGGCACGGTTCGCGCCGTTCCTGCCGCTCACGGTCTCGGCCTTCTACTCGTATTACGAGGCGCAGCCGCTGCTCGGCTACAGCCATTACCGCGAGGGCGTGACCGCCTCGGCCACCTACAACATCACCCCGAACTGGTTCGTCTCGGGCTCGCTGCTGGTGGATCTCACCCACTACCTCGACGTGCGCAACACCTACACGGACGCCCTGTCGGCCTACCTGTCCAACCCGATCGGCACGGTGCCGACCTACCAGAACCCGGGCCGGTTCTACCTCTCCGGCGCCAGCTTCGGCGGCGGCTACCAGGACGAGTGCACGACCATCTCGCTCAACTACATCAACTCGCCGATCGCCACCGCGACCGGCGTGCGCGAGCGCAACCAGACCGTGCTGCTCCGCCTCGAGCTGAAGACCCTGGGCGAGGCCGATCTCCGCCAGAACGTCGGCACCGCCACCACCGCGGACGGCATCGCCACCGTGCGGTGATGGTCGGGACGCGGTAAAGCACCATCGCGTCACCCCAAAGAGATGCGCCCACGCCCCACCGGCGCTATAGACCCCCGATGCTGCCGCTCGCCCTCACCCTCGGAGACCCGGCCGGGATCGGCCCGGAGCTGGCGCTCAGCGCCTGGCTCGCCCGCGGCGGCCCGGACCCGCTGCCGCCGTTCTTCCTGGTGGCCGATCCAGACTTCATCGAGCGCCTGGCCAACCGCCTGCACCGGCTGGTGCCGGTCGCCGAGGTCGATCCCGAGACCGCCGTCGAGGTGTTTCCCCGGGCGCTGCCGGTCGTGCCGCTGCCGAGCGGCGCGACAATCTCCGCAGAGCCTGGCGCACCGGATTCCGCCAATGCCGGCGCGGTGATCGAGTCGATCACGGCTGCCGTCGCCTTCGTGGCGGCCAAGCGCGCCAGCGCGGTGGTGACCAACCCGATCGCCAAGTTCGTGCTGACCCGGGCCGGCTTCGCCCATCCCGGCCATACCGAGTTCCTGGCCGCCCTCTCGGTCGCGCCGGGTCGCACGCCGCCCCGCCCGGTGATGATGATCTGGAGCGACGACCTCGCGGTCGTGCCGGTGACGATCCATGTGCCGCTCAAGGACGTGCCCGGCCTGCTCACCCAGGAGCTGGTGGAGGAGACCGCCCGGATCGTCGCCCGGGACCTGCGCGACCGGTTCGGCCTGCCGGAGCCCCGCCTGGTGCTCGCCGGGCTCAATCCGCATGCGGGCGAGGCCGGGACCATCGGCCACGAGGATCGCGACGTGCTCGCCCCCGCGGTGGCGCGGCTGCGCGCCGCCGGCATCGACATCCGCGGGCCGCTCCCCGCCGACACCCTGTTCCACGCCCGCGCCCGGGCGACCTACGACGTGGCCCTCGCGCCGACCCACGATCAGGCGCTGATCCCGATCAAGACCATCGCGTTCGACGACGGCGTCAACGTCACCCTCGGGCTGCCCTTCGTGCGGACCTCCCCCGACCATGGCACGGCCTTCGACATCGCCGGGACCGGCGTCGCGCGGCCCGACAGCCTGATCGCCGCCCTGCGGCTGGCGCGGCGGCTCGCCGACACCGAGGCGGCGCGCGCCGGACCGGGGCTTGCCGGCGCCGACATCATCCCGTTCAGCATCTATGCCGGACGGCCGCGCGCATCCGGCGCCCAGCATTTCGACGCCGAGGACGAGCTGTGAGCGACGGAGACGGGCTGCCGCCCCTGCGCGAGGTCGTCGCCCGGCACGGGTTGGAACCGAAAAAAGCTCTCGGCCAGAACTTTCTGTACGATCTCAATCTCACTGGCCGGATCGCCCGGGCGGCGGGACCGCTGGAGGGTGTCACCGTCGTGGAGGTCGGGCCGGGCCCCGGGGGGCTGACCCGGGCGCTGCTCGCCGAGGGCGCGGCCCGGGTCGTGGCGATCGAGCGCGATCCCCGCGCCCTGCCGGCTTTGGCCGAGATCGCCGCGCATTATCCCGGCCGGCTGGAGGTGGTGGACGCCGATGCGCTGGCCTTCGATCCCCGGCCGCTGATCGGAGACGGCCCGGTCCGGATCGTGGCGAACCTGCCCTACAATGTCGGCACGGCGCTGCTGACCGGATGGCTCGACTGCGAGGCCTGGCCGCCCTGGTGGGATCAGGCGGTGCTGATGTTCCAGCGCGAGGTCGCTGAGCGCATCGTCGCCGGGCCGGAGACCCGGGCCGATTACGGCCGTCTCGGCGTGCTGTGCGGCTGGCGCACGGAAGCCGACATCCTGTTCGACGTCAGCCCCTCGGCTTTCGTGCCGCCGCCCAAGGTCACATCCAGCGTCGTCCGGCTTGTGCCCCGGGCGCAGCCCCTGCCCTGCCGGGCCGGCGCACTTGAGGCCGTCACCCGTGCGGCGTTCGGCCAGCGCCGCAAGATGCTGCGCCAGAGCCTGAAGGCGCTGACGCCCGAGCCCGGCGCCCTGTTGGCGGCAGCTGGTATCCTGGAGACGGCCCGGGCCGAGGAGGTGCCGGTGGCCGGGTTCGTCACCCTGGCGAACCTGTGGGACGCGCACAAAAAAGCCGGCGCCGCAGAAACGGCACCGGCTTGAAGGAGCGCCCCGGCCTGAGCGGCCGGGACGCCAAATCCCAAAATTAGCGGGTCTGCTGGATCGCCGAGAGCACCCAGCCGCGGCCGGGCTGGCGCTGGAAGGTCCAGAGCTCCGTGGCCTCCGGGGCCGGCTCGGTCTTCACGACCCGGCCGCTGGCGCGGTCGACCATGACGTCCTTGAGGGCGTAGCGCATCGCCACGGTGGCGTAGTCGGTGCGATCCTCGCCCCAAGCTTCCGCGAGGTCACCCTGCAGCAGCTTCACGTCGGTGATCTTGTTGACCACGCCCTGAGCAGCGTTGTTGCGCAGCTCCTCGTCGAAGTAGCCGGCCATCTCGGGCGTCGCCAGATTGCCGAGCGTCACCCGGTCCTCGCGGGTGTAGGCGTCCTGGATGTCGCCCAGCAGCCGCTCGAACGCCTGGTAATCGGCCGGGCCGATCTCGACCTTGCGGGTCTGCACCGGGCGCGCGCCGCCGAAGGAGCCGCCGGCCGGCGGGGCCGAGCCGCCCATCGGGCCACCCGGGTTCGGGCCGCCATCCAGCGTCGAGCGGGCGTAGGGCGCGCCGGCGCCGGCGGGCTGGCTGCGGCGACGGAAGAACCGCACCGCCAGCATCACCACCAGCACGACGAGGCCGACTTGGAACAGCAGGCCGATCATCGAGGCGAGGCCGCCGAGGCCGCCGAAGAAACCGCCGCCAAGCAGGGCGCCGAGCAGGCCGGCGCCGAGCAGACCCGCGAAGAAACCGCCGCCGAAGCGACGACCCTGGGCGGCTGGCGCCTGCATCCCCGGATTGGACATGCCGGGGGACGGTGCGGTCTGGGACCGCTGCATGGTCATGCCGCCGCCCGGCGCCGTCGGCGTGGCCGATGGCGCCGTGTAGGTGCGCGAGCCGCGCGAACCGAAGGATCCGCCGCCGCCCGGACGGGCTTCGGCGATGGGGGCCGCGACGGTCAGGGCAGCGGCCAGCGCCAGGTAGGCGGCCGTGCGCCGACGACGCGAGAATTGGGTGAGCATGTACGCGCCTCTGAGGACGAGAACCGAGTGGCGGAAGCCGCCGACGACTATATGGTGACGGCTTAGCGCGGGTTTTAGTCCGCGGCTCTCGACGACGTGATGACGTTTGTCGCCGGCCGTAGCCTCAGTGCAGCGTCCGGTCCGGAGCAGCCGGGAAGGCCAGGCGGACCTGCGTCCCCTCCCCGGCCCGGCTGTCCAGGGTGATCGTTCCGTTCTGCCGCTTCATCAGCCCATGGACGATCGCGAGCCCCGCGCCCCGTCCCGCCTCGCGGCTGGTCTGGAACGGCGCCAGAGCCCGGGCCAGCATTTCGGGCGATAGGCCCGTCCCGGTATCGCCCACCTGGATGCCCACCGTGCCCGGCCCGGGCTGGTGCATGGCGCGATCGTTGGGATCGACCCGAAAGGTCGAGAGTGTCACTGTGCCCCCCGACGGCATCGCCTCGCAGGCATTGGCGACCAGATGCCGCAAGGCGAACTCGATCTGGGTCGGGTTGCTGATCGCCCGCGGCAGGCCTGGCGTCGGGTTCACGACCAGACGGATCCCGGGGGGGAAATCCGGCGCCAGACGCTCGGCCACCTCCGCCACGATCGCGTCGAGATCGATGGGTCGCACGTCCGGGGCGATCCGGCGCGAATAGGCCAGGAGCTGGCGGGTCAGGATCGCGGCCCGCTCGGTGGCGTCGGCCGAGCGGACGAGCGCCCGCTGGATGAACGGCTCCGGCCGGTCGCCCAGCCGTCGCTTCAGGCCATCGATGTAGCCGATCAGGATTTGCAGGAAGTTGTTGAACTCGTGGGCGACGCTGTTGGTCAGCAGCCCCAGGGCCTCGCGCTGCCGCGACAGCGCCAATGCGCCTTCGGCCTCCCGCCGTGCCGTGACATCCAGGATCTGACAGATCTTCTCGTCGGCGCCGGGAAGCGGCCCGGCGGCCAGACTCGCCCAGAAGCTGGTCCCGTCCGACCGCACGGCGAGGAATTCCAGCGGCCCGTCGGCGGACAGGTCGGGGGGCGAACCGCGGCTCGCCAGGATCAGGTCAAGGCCGCGCTCCGCCAGGGCTGAGGCCGGATGACCGGTCAGGCGCTCGAAGGCCGGGTTGGCCTGCCGGATGCGACCCTGCGCATCGATCAAAAAGCTCGGCGTCGGCAGCGCGTCGAGGAGCGCGCGGGCCTGCCCCGTCAGCGGACCGCCCTCCACGCCGTGATCCATCCCGGGCTGCGTCATGCTGCGTCCGAGCTAAGCGGGTGCGGGAAACCCGCGAGAAGGCCCGCGATAGCGACGAATAGTGGCCGGGCCAAGTGGGCGGCCCGAGTGGGCGGTCCAGGTGGGCGGGGTTTGATCTCGGAGCGCGCGGGCTATTGCCGGACCCACATTACCCGGGCCATCCAGGCAACCTCGCCGATATTGAGGACGCGGTCCTCGTGTTCCGGGTTGAGCGAGACCAGCTCCACGGTCCGGGCGGTGCGCCGCTTCAATTCCTTGGCGAGGACCTCGCCGCCGTGGAGGCGCACCACGACGCGGTCGCCCTTGCGGACGCTGGCGGTCGGCGAGACGATCAGCACATCGCCGTCGCGGAACAGCGGCTGCATGGAATCGCCCTGGATCTCCAGCGCGAAGGCGCGCTCCTCGCCGAGATCGGGGAACTCGATCTCCTCCCAGCCGGCGCCGCCGGTGGGCATGCCCTCGTCGGTGAACAGGCGCCCGGCCCCGGCCTGGGTGAGGCCGATCAGCGGGACCATGGTGCGGGCGGGGATCTCCCGGGCCTCGATCAGCCGCAGGAACTCGTCCAGGCTGGCGCCGGTGGCGGCCAGGACCTTCGAGACGGATTCCGTCGAGGGCCAGCGCTTGCGACCGTCGGCGCCGATGCGTTTGGAACGGTTGAAGCTGGTCGCATCGAGGCCCGCACGCCGGGCGAGCCCGGACGCGGAATAGCCGTGACGCTCCGCCAGGCGGTCGATGGCGTTCCAGATCTGCTCGTGAGACAGCATGTCGGGCTCGGCGGCTCAAGCTCGGCGGGTCGGCGCCCCCGTCTCGCCAGCCGGCACCCGGCTGCCTCGGGGGCACGGCGGCAGTTTCCCCGGAGGATGCGGACCGAACCCGCCGGAGATGCGCGGAATACTGAAGACCGTCACGAGCCGGCCCGCGTCTCCCGTTTCAGGCGCGGGTCTGTGACGCTCAGCCTAGTCATAGGAAAGTAGAACTACAACCTGCAGAATGCAATCGCCCTGGGAATCGATTTGGTTTCCCGACGTTGCCGATCGACGGCCTTGCTCATTGGGCGTCGCTCAGATCGAGGCCCCTCCACCCAGTTCTTTCATCCTGAGGTATTGCGAAGCCGCTCAAGAGGCGAACTCCGGAAACCTCAGCGATGCGGCGATAGCGTCGTCGAGGAGGGCGCTTGCTCCGCCACCTGAGGATGACGGGGGGATCGGTGCTTCCGGCTGCTGCTGGGAACCTAGACCGTCGGCCCGATCGCCGTCCCCCCCCGTCGGTCGGCCACGGTTCCGATGCCCGGAGTGATGAGCTATGGACCCTCCGACGCCCAGGGAATGCCGATGCCGCTCATCTACAAGATTTGTCCGCGCGCGCTCTGGCGCGAGGCCGAGGCGGCGGGCCGGTTCACCGGTGCCCCCGTCGATCAGGCGGATGGCTTCATTCATTTCTCGACCGCCGAGCAGACCGCCGAGACGGCGTCCCGCCACTTCGCCGGCCAAGCCGACCTGCTGCTGATCGCCGTCGAGGCCGAGAGCCTGGGCGCGGCCCTGGTCTACGAGCCGTCGCGCGGCGGAGCCTTGTTCCCGCACCTCTACGGCGACCTGCCGCTCTCCGCGGTCGTGTCTGTGGCGGAGTTGCCGCTTGGCGAGGACGGGCAGCATGCCCTGCCGGCGGGAATCCCGCGCGCATGATCGCCGCCGCCTTCCCGCTGATCCGCCCGCTGCTGCACCGGCTCGACGCCGAGCGCGCGCATGATCTGACCCTCCGCGCCCTGTCGCTGCTACCGCCTGGGAAGCCGGCCGCGGACGACCCGCGGCTGGCCGTGGACCTGCTGGGGCGCCGGTTCGCCAATCCGGTCGGCCTCGCCGCCGGCTTCGACAAGGGCGCCCGGGTGCCGGACGCGATGCTCGGCCTCGGCTTCGGCTTCGTGGAGGTCGGCGGCGTGGTGCCGCGGCCGCAGCCCGGCAACCCGCAGCCGCGGGCCTTTCGCCTTCCCGCCGACCGGGCGGTGATCAACCGCTACGGCCTCAACAGCGAGGGGCTGGACGTGGTGGCCGGGCGGCTCCGGGCCCGGGCCGGCCGTCCGGGCATCGTCGGGGTCAATATCGGCGCCAACAAGGAATCCACAGACCGCCTGGCCGATTACGCCGCCTGCACCGCGACCCTCGCCCCGCTGGTCGATTTTGTCACCGTCAACGTCTCGTCGCCCAACACGCCGGGCCTGCGCGACCTTCAGGGCGAGGCCTTCCTCGACGAGCTGCTCGCCCGGACGGTCGAGGCCCGGGATACGGCCGGCGCCAGGGCGGCGGTGCTTCTGAAGATCGCCCCCGACATGGCGCTGGACGCCCTCGACGCGATCTGCGCTACGGCGCTGAAGCGCGGCGTCCAGGCGCTGGTGGTCTCGAACACCACGGTGGCTCGGCCCGAGAGCCTTCAGGAGAAAAACCTCGCCCGCGAGACCGGTGGCCTTTCCGGCCGCCCGCTGTTCGGACCGGCGACCCGGATGCTGGCCCAGACCCGGCTCCGGGTCGGGGATCGGCTGCCGCTCATCGGCGTCGGCGGCGTCGATTCCGCCGAGGCCGCCTGGACGAAGATTCGGGCCGGGGCGAGCCTCATCCAGCTCTATTCGGCGCTGATCTATGACGGGCCGGGGCTGGTGGATCGCATCAAGACCGGCCTGCTGGAGCGCATGGCGGCGGAGGGCGTCACCGTGCTGAGTCGGGTCGTCGGCCGGGGCGCGGAGGAACTGGCCCGCGCGGCGTGAGCGCCGTTCGATCCCGTTTCCCAACCGGGGCTCGCGCGCTGCCCTGCATTGCTTCGCTGCGCGCGTCATGACGGAGCGGGATCGACCGGCCGCAGAGCGTCCGACCCGCCAGTTTAGAAAGGCTTTGCCAAGCGGGGACTTAGCCTGTGTCCCGTGCATGAGGGGCCTGCGCGCGCCTGCCATTGTGAGCGGTGTCCCAAGCCGCTTATCTCGCGGTAGCGAATGGGCGAGTTCGGCTCGCCTCCCGAGAACATCTAGGACAATCCATGGCCCAGCCTGACGGGGCTCCCAAGCGCTCATCCGCCGCCGGCGGCTGGGGCGCTCTGAAGAGTTGCGGCAAGCACCTGCTCGGCTCGCGCGCCCCGCTGTCGGGCGCCCGCGCCCTGCTGAAGGCGAACCAGCCGGACGGGTTCGACTGCCCGGGCTGCGCCTGGGGCGACCCGGAGCATGGCTCGTCCTTCGAGTTCTGCGAGAACGGCGTGAAGGCGGTCTCCTGGGAGGCCACCGACAAGCGCACGCCGCCGTCCTTCTTCGCCCGCCACACGCTCACCGAGCTGCGGGGCTGGAGCGACTACGCCCTGGAGGGCGAGGGCCGCCTGACGCACCCGATGCGCTACGATTCGGCGAGTGACCGCTACCTGCCGGTGAGCTGGGACGAGGCCTTCGCCGAGATCGGCGCGACGCTCCGCGGCCTCGACCATCCCGACCAGGCCGAGTTCTACACCTCCGGCCGGGCCTCGAACGAGGCCGCGTACCTCTACCAGCTGTTCGCCCGCGCCTACGGGACCAACAACTTCCCCGACTGCTCGAACATGTGCCACGAGGCCAGCGGCGTCGCGCTGATCGACGCCATCGGCATCGGCAAGGGCACGGTCCTGCTGGAGGATTTTGAGAAGGCGGACGCGATCTTCTGCGTCGGCCAGAATCCCGGCACCAACCATCCGCGCATGCTCGGCGACCTGCGCCGGGCGGCCGAGCGTGGCGCCAAGGTCGTGGTGCTGAACCCCGTGCGCGAGCGCGGTCTCGAGCGCTTCGCCGACCCGCAGAACACCGTGGAGATGCTGCGCGGCGCCAGCGGCGCCATCGCGAGCCACTATCTCCAGCCGCGCTCCGGCGGCGACATGGCAGCCTTCCGGGGCATCGCCAAGATCGTGTTCGCCCGCGATGCCGAGGCGCTCGCCTCCGGCCGGCCTTCGCTCCTCGACCGGGCCTTCCTCGAGCACCACACCGCCGGGCTCGACGCCTACCGGGCCGCCGTTGACGCGACGAGCTGGGACGCGATCCTCGACCAGTCGGGCCTGACCTTCGACGACATCTCCGCCATGGCGGGTGTCTATCTCGGCGCCCAGCGGGTGATCGCCACCTGGGCCATGGGCGTGACCCAGCACCGCCATTCGGTGGCGACCGTGCGGGAGATCGCCAACCTGCTGTTCCTGCGCGGCCATATCGGCCGGCCGGGCGCGGGCCTGTGCCCGGTGCGGGGCCATTCCAACGTGCAGGGCGACCGCACGGTCGGCATCAACGAGCGCCCGTCCGTGGCCTTCCTCGAATCGCTGGAGCGACATTTCGGCATCGCCATGCCCCGCCGGCACGGCCACAACGTCCTGGCGGCGATCCGGGCCATGCGCGACGGCACGTCGAAGGCCTTCATCGGCCTGGGCGGCAACTTCCTGCGTGCGACGCCGGATACCCCGGTGGTGGCGCAGGCCCTGGCCTCCTGCCGCCTGACGGTCCACATCGCGACCAAGCTCAACCACGCCCACCTCGTGCCGGGCGCCATCGGCTACCTGCTGCCTTGCATGGGCCGCACCGAGATCGACCGGAACGCGGCCGGCAAGACCCAGATCGTGACCGTCGAGGATTCGATGAGCATGGTCCACGGCTCGGGGGGCATCAACAAGCCGGCCTCGAAGGAACTGCGCTCCGAGATCGCGATCATCGCCGGCATCGCCCAGGCCACCGTCGGCTCGGCCGCCATCGATTGGGCCGGGCTCTCGGCCGATTACGACCGGATCCGCGACGCCATCGCCGCCACGATCCCGGGCTTCTCCGAGTACAACACCCGGGTGCGCAAGCCCCGCGGCTTCATGCTGCGCAACCTCGCCGCCGAGCGCGTGTTCGAGACCGCGACCGGTCTGGCCAACTTCTCGGCGGACCCGCTTCCGGTCGAGACCGAGCACCAGATCGCCACGAAATCCCGGGACACCTACGTGCTGCAGACCTTCCGCAGCCACGACCAGTACAACACCACGATCTACGGCCTCGACGATCGCTACCGCGGCGTCTACGGCGAGCGGAAGGTGCTGTTCGCCCATCCGGACGACCTGGTGGCGATCCGCGACCGGCTCGGTGAGCGGGTCGACATCGTCGGCCTCCATGCCGACGGCGTGACAAGGCGGGCCGAGGATTTCCGGCTGGTGCCCTTCGACATGCCCCGGGGCGCGGTCGCCGGCTATTACCCGGAGCTGAACGTGCTGGTGCCGCTCTCAACCTTCGGCGAGAAGAGCGACACGCCAACCTCCAAATCGGTGCTCGTGACCCTGGAAGCTCGGGCGGCGGCGTAGGCCGCATGGATCGCGAGCTCAACGAGGCGGCGTTCGTCGCCGCCCTCGATTGTATCACCGCGGCCCGTCCCGGTATCGATCCACTGGAGGCGGGACTGCTGGCGGCCCTTGACCTCGGCCTGCCCGGCGACAGCCGCGCCTTCGCCCGCAGCTTCGGGGTGGAGCACGCCCTGGTACTGCGTGCGCTCTCGGCGTTGGAGGAGGCGGGCCACGTCACGGTGACCGCGCGCGATGCACGCACGCAGCGGACGCGCTACGAAGCGGCGGCGCGCTGATCGGCGCGGCGCTCCGTTCGAGGACGTCCCCTCCCGGTCCGGGCCCGGTCATCTGCGGCATCGCAAGCCGCCGCGAGCGTGGCAGCCCTTAGCGCCTGCCCTGGTTCATCGCCCAGACGATCCCGAATGGATCGCGCAGCTGGCCGTAGCGGTCGCCCCAGAACATCTCGGCCGGCTCCATCAGGGCGGTGGCCCCCGCCGCGACGGCCTGGACGTAGCGGGCGTCAATGCCCTCGACCATCAGCATCAAGGTGAAGCCCTGGGGCGCAAGCAGCGGATGGCCGTGTTCCGGGAAAGCGTCGCTCAGCATCAGCGACGAGCCGTTCACGTAGAGATGCACATGCATGGTCCGCCCGTGTTCGTCGGGCGGCATGGCTGTGACGATCTCGGCGCCGAAGGCACGGACGTAGAACTCGGCGGCTTTCAGGGCGCCGTCCACCGTCAGGTAGGCCACGAGCCCGCCCTTCACCGGGGCCGGAACCGGCATCTCAGGATTTCCGCTGCTCATTCTGGCGTTCCCCGATTGCGGTCTTGCGCCGCGGTTTTAGGAATCAACCGGCGCCGCCGATCCAATAGTGTGACATCGGAGGATCGATCGGTCGAGATGGCCGTGAATATTGAAATATGCGCCTGTTTTGCGGGATGTGCGGACGTCGGACTTGCTGGAGATGCAGGCGCATTCGTCTCGACCTGGTATGAAGGTTGGGCCGGATTTGCGAAGTTCAGTCTGGACTGGGTTGCGCGTCCGCCGGCGTTGATTGAGCCATCCGGAAGTGCCGGTGATCATCGCCGACCGTTCCCCCCGCCGGCCGCACGGCTTCCTCGCTGGATGCGCGGTGTCCAAGCCACCCGTGGAGCGCTGGGTGCTACGGTGCGATCGCGAGTGCTGTGAAGCAATTTAGCGCGGCGCGCGTTGGCTGCATGCGCCGGTTTCCGAGGCTGCCAGCATGCTGCCCGTGCGGGCGCGGCCCTTCGGCAAAACCCGACCCAGTTCGTCCAGGCGTGCGATGGTCACGTCAATTGCGTCCGGGGCGGCATCGGCCTTGGAGGTCAGGGCGGTACCGCCCGGGTTGGAGCGGAACGCGGTGGGCGTCCTGGCCACCAGCAAGCATACTGACCGAGACACCGAGAACCGCGCGGCTCGCGTGCCGCCGACAATCGGCTTGTGGGCGATTCGTCTCGCGGAATAGCTCGGTCCGGGCCTCGTAGCGGACAGCACCGCAGAAGCGTCCGCCGATGAGCATAATCCCCTCCGCTGCTCCGCGGCCTCGTACAATGCCCAGTCAGCTCGAGATCAGCGCTGTTTCAATATTCGAAGGCAAATTCCCAAATTCAGCCCAGGACCAAATCATAGCGGTAGGCTAGCTGCAAAAGTACTTCTAGAAATCATATTTTTCAGATAGATAAATAGCCGCGAATGTGTCTTCGAGCGATTGTTTCATATGTCTGAATTGATGAATTCGTCGGGTTCATACGATACACTCATCAAAAGCGACCTCGACGTGGTGCCGCTCCGTCGACCAGTTTTACGCCAATCTGTAAACTCAGGTGCGCCCGCAGCTCTTGATATGCGGATATCAGCGTATCCAACCGGGCTTGGTTGCCAGATCGCGCCGCATCCGAGACCGGATTGCGCTCGTACCGGACGGCGTACCAGGCGGCGGCGGACCGCAGCTTGTTGACGACCCCCGCCACGTTGTCCGGTCGTGGCAACTCGCTCACCACAAGGGCACATGCACCTCGCTATCTCCTTCAAGTGGAGACCTAATGCGTTTCCTTGAGACATCTGCCCAATCAGCACATGGGCTGAGTCGAGGATCTCGATAGCGCGCTCGGCTGACATGGTTCAACCTCACCTGCATCCAGGGACGAGATCGTGCCGAATGTACCAATCATCGAACATCGAGAGCTGAGCAAATTTTCGGCGATAGCCGAATTTCCCCAAAACGTTGCAAATCTCCTGCTGCTGCTCGGTGAAATTGTGTTCCACTGTAATCAGCTTGATGTTGTAATCGTCAAAATCGAAAGATTTTAAAATATCGAGTTCGGCGCCTTCGACGTCTATGCTGAGATAATCGATATCTTTTGGCGCGCGCGCCTCTTTCAGAAAATTTGTCAGGGAAATTGTTTCGACCTCATATTGCGATCCGCCTTCGCGGGCAGGCGCATGGAAATCGAGATCCTTGAGTTCCTCAAGGGTTGAGAGTTCACGAAGATCGGTCTCACGGAACTGGATCTTGGCACCATCGGTGCGATAAACGCATTTGTTCGAAATATAGCAGCTTCGATTGGTGCGAAGGGCAGCTTCGCAGGTGCGGGCCGGCTCGGCGACAGCTCCCTGCCAGCCAAAAGTCTTTTCCAGCAACAAGGTGTTGCTTAACGTGACCCCGTCGCACGCGCCGAATTCGACAAAATATCCACCGCGTTTCTCGTTCAATTCATAGAGGACCCAAATGTCCTGCAGGATCTGTAAGCACGAAATCGGGCACCTTTTCGCCGCAAACGACATGAATTCGAGTTCTTCAGCGTAGAGATGCGGTCGCGTATGAAGACGTTCTCGCAGATGGATGAAGGAATTGAAAACCGTTAAGATCTCAGCGTCCACGTTTCGCCCCGCCCTCAAGCATTCCGAAATGTTTGGTGCTGTTCCTCACGTGCGCATGCCGGGCTTCAGGACCCGCATGCTTTCCGAGTACAGCACGGTATGCTGGACAGCCTTCGGACCCTCCGTCGGCGTCCGTTGGGCGATCGAGCGAATTGAGGCGGTGAATTTTTTGCGATCAAGGCCGTAGGGTCGCAAGCTCATGATCAGTGCGGTGATCACCGACTGCATAGCCTCCAGACGCGCTGACGCGTCGCTTACGGCGCGATCACGGTCTTCAGCCGCCGTTTTGGCCATCTGATTCGCGATATGCAGGCTATCTTGGTAGCGCTGCAAGCTCATGATCAGATCTTTGTTAAATTCCTGCAATGCAGTTGCCGATGTGAGGCAATTTTTATCGGTCATTATCTATAGATTTTGCTGCTGTTACGCCATGCATATTTTTGCCACTGGCTCGTGTCAACATAACGGGGCAACAAATTTTAATTCTTTTTCAGCTCTAATTCCTATAATCTCGTCAAATCTTGACATTGGAAATGTTTTTGCAGTGAGGCTTGTAGTTATAGAAACGAAATATTTTGTCATTTGAAATATTATTTTTAAGACTGAAAGAGTCTAGCGACAGCATGCACACAAAGAATTGCCCTGTCGCCGAAGGCTGCTCCTCCGGCTGTTTTGATGGCACATAGAAATGGTCGACATGAGCGCGATGGAAGTTGCGTCCGCGGTGGACTGTTTGCCGCGAAGCCAATCCTATCCCACCTGGTTGTAAACGGCGCCGATTTCTTGTGTTGGGTCAGATCGCTCGCAACGACTGGAAAGCCCGACGACGATCGGCCTGGAGATCGTATCGGCGCCGGTTCGCGCGACCGCTCAAGAAGCGCGGTCGCGCGAGATCTCCCCTGATTGCCAGGCATCCCGCGGCATGAAGTCGGGAAATCCAGACGGACGGCTGACCGCACCGCACGTCTTCCGGAGAGATTTGCCGAAGCCTCCTTCCTGCGGGCACGACGGCATGCCTTCGCTTATTCGGCCCCCGTGCTTGGAGAACCCCTCAGAACCCCTTCGCCTTGATCGCTTCGGACCAGGTCACGGCGCGGCGGTTCACGCCGAGGTGCTGGCGCTCGTAGAGGCGGCCTTCGAGCTTGATCGCGCCGCGCTTGGCGTATTCCGGGCGCTCGAACGCTTCGATCACCAGCTTGGCCCGGCGCACCTCCTCCTCGGTGGGCGCGAAAGAGGCGTTGGCCGGCTCCAGCTGGGTCGGATGGATCAGGGTCTTGCCGTCGAAGCCCAGGTCGCGCGCCTGGCGGCATTCATCGCGGCAGCCCTCCGTATCGGCGATGTCGTTGTAGACGCCGTCGAGGATCGCCAGGCCCTCGGCCCGGGCGGCGGCGAGCGCCATCATCATCCAGGGCAGCATCGGCACCCGGCCGGGCACGATCTTGGCCCAGGTGTCCTTGGCCAGGTCGTTGGTGCCGAGCACCAGGCAGGTCAGGCGTTTGCGCGGGTCGCGCTTGGCCCGGGCGATCTCCTGGATGTTGAGGATCGAGGCCGGGGTCTCGATCATCGCCCAGACGGCGATGCCCTCCGGGGCGTCGAGGGATTCAAGCCGGTCGGCGATGCTCTCCAGCACCGCCGAGGACGACACCTTGGGCATCAGGATCGCGTCGGGCTTGGCCTCGATCGCGGCGTGGAGATCGGCCTCGCCCCAGGGGGTCTGGGGGGCGTTGACCCGGATCACCAGCTCGCGGCTGCCATAGGCACCGCTCTTGACCGCGGCGCAGACCTGCTCCCGGGCGATCTCCTTCTCTTCCGGGCCGACCGCATCCTCCAGGTCGAGGATGATGCTGTCCACCGGCAGGGTCTTGGCCTTGTCGAGCGCCCGCTGGTTCGAGCCGGGCATGTAGAGCACGCTCCGGCGCAGGCGCAGGTCGGTCGTCGTGGCCATGGGCATCTCCCTCACAGAGCCGCATCGCGGCCGGTCTTCGTTGCGCCGCACCCTAAAGCACGGGATCGGCCTGGCCACACCTGCGGGAATGAGATCGGTGAGTCCGTGCGACGTTTGATACCGGCCGCGGCTGTGCAGTCTCCGGCCCCGCTTTGGTCATCTTCGAACGGCTAAAGGCCGTCACGTCCAATCCCTGGATTCCGGGATCCGATACCAAGCGCTCATTCTCGTCCGTCTTCGTCCTGGCCGGCCTAATCCTGGCCGGATCCCCTGAATTCGCCCGGGCCCAGAGCCGGACGACGCTGGGGGTCGGCTCCGGTGCGGTGGCGGGCGCCCTGGTAGCCGGCCCGATCGGGGCGGTGGCGGGCGCCGTTGTCGGCGGGTTCGTCGGCAACTCGACGGAGCGCGGGCGCCGTCATGTCCGCCGGCGCCGGCATACCAGCAGCCTCCGCCGGGCGCCACAACGCCGGGCCGAGGCCGATCTGCCGCGCGCCACCGGGGCCGTCGCCCGAACCGCACCGCCGGCCGCCACGGCCTGGAAGGACCCGCGCTGATCGCATCGCCGCGCAACCTAGGATGTAGGTCTTCGCGCGTCGAAGAATTGGCAGCGGGGCCGTGCAAACCTGCAGCCTGCGAAGGCTATGCGAAGTCGGACGCCGTTTTCCGGATCGGTTTCGCCGAAGAGGTCCCGAACGTCGCGCGGGCCAGGCCCGGAAATGCGAAGGCCTGGAACAGGCCCCGCGCCCCCAGGAAGGCCACGAAGGCCAGCCACAGCCCGGTATTGCCGAGGTTCAGGCTCTGCACCACCGCCAGGACGACGCCGTAGATGGTCAGCGCGCCCAGCATCAGGTTGCGCATCGCCCGGGTCCAAGTGGCGCCGATATAGATCCCGTCATAGGCAAACGGTGCCGCCGCAACGAGCGGCGCGAGGGCGGCGAGCGGCAGATAGGCTCTTGCGGTCTCCCGCACCGCCGCGCTGGTGGTGACGCCATCGATGAAGGCGGCTCCACCGCCCAAGGCCAGCAGGCTGACGCCGATCCCGAAACCGAGGCACCAGAGCAGACTCAGAGTCGATGCCCGTCGGAACGCCTCCGCGTCGCGGGCGCCAACCGCCTGTCCGCACAGTGTTTCCGCAGCTGTGGCGAAGCCGTCGAGGAAGAACCCGCCGATCAGGAACAGATTCCACAGGATGGAATTGGCCGCCAGCACCACGTCACCCTGCCGGGCGCCCAGCGCGGAGAACAGCACGATGGCGGTGATCAGGGCGAGGGTGCGCAGGACGACGTCGACATTGACGCTGACCGTCCGGCGCAGAGCCGCGGCATCCCGCAACTCCCGCAGGGGCACCCGGAACGGACGCGCGTCGAGCCGCGCCAGCACGAGCAAACCGAGGCCGAGCCCGGCCGCTTCCGCGCAGAGCGCGGCCAGCGCCGCCCCGGCGAGCCCCAGGCCGAGGCCGAGCACGAAGGCCAATGTCAGGCCGATGTTGACCAGATTGATCGCCACCTGCAGCAGCAGGCCGAGATCGGTCCGTCCGCGGCCCAGAACCGAGCCGAGCACGCCGTAGCTCGCCAGCACGAACGGGGCGGACAGGATACGGATATGGAAATAGGTCGCAATGCCTGCGATCACCGCCGCGCTGGCGCCGCTCACCGCGAAGGCGAGCTGAGCGATCGGCTCTTGCAGCGCAACGAGGCTCAGGCCGATCACGGCGCCCGCTGCCAGGGCCCGGGCCAGCACGCGGTCGACCTCCGCCGCATCTCGGGCCCCGACCGCCTGAGCGGTCATGCCGGCGGTTGCCATCCGGAGCGCCCCGAAGGACCAGAAGATCGCGTCGAAGATCACAGCCCCCAGCGCCACCGCGCCGAGCAGGGCCGCGTCGCCGAGCCGGCCGATTACCGCCGCGCCGACGAAGCCGAGCATGGGCGTCGTGACGTTGGCCAACGTCATCGGGAGGGCCAAGGCCAGCACGCGGCGATGCGTCGGCAGGACCGGGGCGGCGGCAGGCGGATGCGTCATGCCGCAGCCTTCCTCGCTCAGCGTGAGGCGGCGAACAGGCGCGAGATCAGCCAGAGCGGGATGACCACGACCGCACCCGCGACGATCCAGCCGCCGAAATCGTGCAGCGAAGCGAGGCCGATCTCCAGGAGTGCGCGAGCGGAATCATAGATGTGCCAGAACAGCCGGCCCGGTGTGAGGCCGAGCATCGACATGAAGGCGCCGACCAGGACGGACAGGAACAGCAGACGCAGGAACACGCCGGCGGGCGAGCCGCCCAAGAATCGGCGCAGCGCCGAGGCGCGTGGTGGGTAGGCCTCCGCACCGTAGGCGCCATTCGGCGGTGGGGCGCCGTGCCGGCGCCGGTCGTGATCGACGAGCATCGCGTCCTCATGAAACCAGAGGGTGTCCCGATCGGCGATGAAACGGGCAGAACCGTGGCCGGAGCACCACACCGCGCCGAAACCGGATCCCGGATCAAACGTTAGCGGGTTTCACCCACGGACCCGAGATGGCAAGCGAGACCCGTCCCGCCAAGATGCCGGGAATGGCCGCGGGACAGCGCCGACGGGGACGAGACCCAGCATGATCGACCACGCCTTGTTCGACCCGGCGACGATCGATCCCGAGACGCTTCGGCTCAATGCCGAGATCGTCGCGGCGCACGCCGCTCTGCCCGATCCCTGGTCGCTGCCGATCGAGGAGGTGCGTGCCCGCCGCCGCGCCGGGACCAAGGCCGCGCCGGCGATGCCTCACAGCGCTAGGGCCGAATGGCTGACGATCGAGGGCCCCGGCGGCCCGCTGAAGCTCCGGGTGGTCCGCCCCAAGGCCGCCGCGAAGCTCCGTGGCGCTTATCTGCACATCCACCGCGGTGGCTGGGTCTGGGGCGCGGCCGACGAGCAGGATCCGTGGCTCGAGCGCATCGCCGATGCCTGCGGTTTCGTGGTGCTGTCGGTGGAGTATCGGCTCGCCCCCGAGCATCCCTACCCCGCCGCCCTCATGGACTGCGAGGCTGCAGCACTCTGGCTCGCCGGACAGGGCCGGACCGAGTTCGGCATCCACGCCCTGACGATCGGCGGTGAATCGGTCGGGGCCCACCTCGCCGTGATGGTGCTGTTACGCCTCCGAGACCGGCACAACCAGCCGCGGGCGTTTCGGGGCGCCAACCTCAACGCCGGCTTCTACGACCTGGGCTTGACGCCCTCGGTCCGCAACTGGGGCGACGAGCGCCTCGTCGTGAATACCCGCGACCTCACGAAGTTTGCCGACGGCTACGTCCGCGAGGGAATCGACCGCCGCCGTCCCGACGTGTCGCCGATCTATGCCGAGCTGAAGGGTCTGCCACCGGCTCTCTTCACCATCGGCACCGCCGATCCGTTGCTGGATGACACGCTCTATATGTCCGCGCGCTGGGCGGCGGCCGGCAATGGCGGCCACACGGCGATCTATCCCGGCGGCTGCCATGTGTTCGCCCGCTATCCGAGCCCGATGAGTGAGCGTGCCCTGGAACTGATTGACCGCTTCCTGATGGCTTTGGCCTGAGCAAACCGTCAGAACTCCTGCCGGCGGCCTTTCAGGCATGGTTCGCAGCGCGTGGCTGGACACCCCGGTCGCACCAGCTCGACCTGCTGCGGATCGTAAACGCCGGTCAGTCCGCCCTGTTGGTTGCACCGACGGGAGCCGGCAAGACGCTGGCAGGGTTCCTGCCAAGCCTGATCTCGCTGTCGGAGCGGGCAGCCTCGAAGGCGTCGCCAAAAACGACGAAGGGGCTGCACACCCTCTATGTCTCGCCGCTGAAGGCCCTCGCGGTCGATATCGCCCGCAACCTCGATGCGCCGATCGCCCAGATGGCGCTCCCCGTGCGGGTCGAGACCCGGACAGGCGACACCCCCGCGCACAAACGCACCCGCCAGATCAGCCGCCCGCCCGACATCCTGCTGACGACGCCCGAGCAGCTGGCTCTGCTGATTGCTCATCGCGACGCTGCCGAGTTTTTCTCCGGACTGCGCTGCGTCATCCTCGACGAACTGCACGCCCTCGTCACTTCGAAGCGGGGCGATCTGCTGTCCCTCGCGCTCGCTCGGCTGCACCGCCTGAGCCCGGACCTGGCGGCGATCGGCCTGTCTGCCACCGTGCGCGAGCCGGACGAGCTACGGAAGTATCTGGTGCCACAGGTGCAGGCTCCCGCTCCCGCCATGGCCGACCTCGTCACCGTTCAGGGCGGGGCCAGGGCCGATCTGCGTATGCTCGATCTCGGGCGGTCGCTGCCGATCTCGGGGCACACCGCTTGGCACTCGATGCCGGCGATCTACGACCTGATCCGCGAACACCGCACGACGCTGGTCTTCGTCAACACGAGGCTGCAAGCCGAGTACACATTCCAAGAGCTGTGGCAGCTCAACGACGATGCGCTGCCGATCGCGATACATCACGGCTCGCTTGACGCGCAGCAGCGCCGGCGGGTCGAGGCCGCCATGGCGGAGGGCCAGCTGCGGGCGATCGTCTGCACCGCCACGCTCGATCTCGGCATCGACTGGGGCGATGTCGATCTCGTGGTCAATGTCGGGGCGCCCAAGGGCGCGAGCCGGATCATGCAGCGGATCGGCCGCGCCAACCACCGCATGGACGAGCCGTCGAAGGCCTATCTGGTACCCGGCAACCGCTTCGAGATGCTGGAGTGCCAAGCTGCGCTCGACGCCGTCGAGGAGGCCGCGCAGGATACCCCCGACGCAAGGCTCGGCGCGCTCGATGTGCTGGCTCAGCACGTGCTCGGCATGGCCTGCGCCGACGCCTTCGATCCGCTCAGCCTCTACGAGGAGATCATTTCCGCCTCGCCTTATGCAGGGCTAACCTGGGAGTCGTTCGAACAGGTCGTCGATTACGTAGCGACCGGCGGCTACGCTCTGCGCGCCTACGAGCGCTTCGCCAAGATTCTGCGTGGTCCCGACGGGTTGTGGCGGGTCCGCGATGCCCGCACGGCTCAGGCCTACCGGATGAATGTCGGTACGATCGTCGAGGCGGCGCGGGTGCGGGTGCGGCTCGGCCGGACGCTGCGCAGCAAGCCCGGCACAGTCCTACCGAAGGGCGGCCGGGTGCTCGGCGAGATCGAGGACGAGTTCGCCGACACGTTGACCGTCGGGGACACCTTCCTGTTCGCCGGAGAGACTCTTCGGTTCGAGGGTTTGGCCGAGGACGAGGCCCTCGTGACACGCGCGCCGCTCGGCACCGATCCGGCAATCCCCTCCTATGCGGGCGCTAAATTTCCCCTCTCGACGTTTCTGGCCGAACGGGTCCGGGCGATCATCGCCGACCCGTTCGAATGGGATCGCCTGCCGACGCAGATCGGCGAGTACCTGCAGCAGCAGCGCCGCCGCTCGGTCCTGCCGGGCGAACGCGATTTGCTTGTCGAAACCTTCCCGCGGGGTAAGCGCCACTATCTGACGGCCTTCCCGTTCGAGGGTCGACTCGCCCACCAGACGCTCGGCATGCTGCTCACCCGCCGGTTGGAGCGCGACGGGCTGCGCCCCCTCGGCTTCGCGGCGAACGATTACGGGATCGCGATCTGGACCACCCGCGACGTTTCGGAGCGAGCCGCGCTGGACCCTGACTTCATCGGCGACCTGTTCGCCGTCGACATGCTGGGCGACGACCTCGAAGCCTGGCTCGATGAGTCGGCGATGATGAAGCGCACCTTCCGGCAATGCGCGGTGATCGCCGGCTTGATCGAGCGGCATCATCCGGGCCTGAAGAAGTCGGGCCGGCAGGTCACCATCTCGACCGATCTGATCTACGACGTGCTGCGCAAGCACCAACCGGACCACCTTCTGCTCAGGGCCGCGCGGCAGGATGCGGCAACCGGACTCCTCGACGTGAGGCGGCTTGGCATGATGCTAGAGCGGATCCAGGGGCGAATCATTCACAAGGCTCTCGATCGGGTCTCGCCGCTCTCCGTATCCGTCATGCTCGAAATCGGGCGCGAGCGGGTCTACGGCGAAGGTGCCGACGAAATCCTGGCCGAGGCAGAGGCCGAGCTTCTTCAGGAAGCTCTGTCCTGACCGGCGATCCGCCCTCCCCCATTGAGACCGAGGATGCGATCTTGGCGGCCGGCCTGCGACTCGAGAAGACTCACAAGCACCCGACCCTGCAGCTCGGAGGCGAGACCCTGATGCTCGATCTCTGCGGCGGCGTGTGGCTGCCGGAGCATCGAACGCTGATCGTCTCCGATCTTCACCTGGAGAAGGGCTCGTCCTACGCCGTCCGCACCGGCCAGTTCCTGCCGCCCTATGATACCCGCGAGACCCTGGCCTGCCTGCACGAGGCCGTGACCCGCCATGATCCGGCGCGAGTGGTCGCGCTGGGCGATTCCTTCCATGACGCCCGTGGACCGGAGCGGATGGAGCCGGGCGATCGGGCCATGGTGGCGGCCTTGCAGGAGGGCCGGGACTGGGTCTGGATCGCCGGCAACCACGATGCGGCGGTAAGCGAGGGCGTCGGTGGTCGCTACGCCGACGCGCTGACCCTCGGCGGCCTGATCCTGCGCCACGAGCCCAGCGCCGAACCGGTTTCCGGCGAGATCGCCGGCCATCTCCATCCCTGCGGCAAGGTCGCGATGCGCGGCCGGGCGGTGCGCCGGCGCTGTTTCGTCACCGACGGCAGCCGCCTGGTGATGCCGGCCTTCGGCGCCTATGCGGGCGGCCTCAACGTCCGCAATCGGGCGATCGAGGGCCTGTTCCCGAACGGGTTCACGGCCCACCTGCTCGGGGATGGACGGGTCTTTACCATCGGTCGAGCACAGCTCGCTCGGGACTGACGGCGACGCGTACCGAGTGGCTGGATATCGTCGTTGCGCGCGGGCGCTGCGTTGCGCCTGACGCGCGACGTCGTTCAGCGATAGAAGGTGTAGGTCGCGCGGTAGGGCACGCGCACCGTTTGACCCATCGCGCAGTCGCCCGGTGGCTTCTCCCCGGCGGCCGTATCGCTGCGCAGCACATAGCGTGTCCCGGCGAGCAGGCCGGATCCCGTTGCCCGGCCGGCAAGCAGCAACCAGGCAACAGCGTGGGCTTGTGGCGCCTGCGCCTGACCGATGACCGTTCCGACCACCCGCGAGCCGTCCTGTGCCTCCCAGGTCGGACCCTCGAAGTGGCGCCCGATCGTGCGCCCGTCCGCCTGAACGAGTTCGGCGTCGGGTTTGGCCGAACTCCAGACTGGCCCGCCCTCCCCGGCGATGCAGGCATAGATTTGTACGCCGCGCGCGGCGAGGGTCACGATCGGCAGGCTTCCGGGCGGTGGGGCTAGCCGTGCTGGTTCGGCGATGGCGAAAGCCGGGGTCGACCCCGCAAGCGCCACGAGGAAAGCCTTCCAGGCTCTGTTCAGGACGTAAGGGATCGGTTCAGCTCCATCCGGATGGGTTCAACCCCCCATACGGGGGAAACCGCATGCCGGTTTCACGCTGCGGTTCTCCCCTGATCCGGATCAGGCTGACTTCATGAACCGCGTGACGCTCTCGGACAGATCCGACGAGTGGACGGCCAGGCTCTCGGCGACTCCCAGAACGGCTTCGGCCAGTTGACCGGTGGCATTGGCGGCCTGTGAGACCCCGCCGATATTGCCCGACATCTCGTGGGTCGAGACCGCCTGCTCCTCGACGGCGCTGGCCATCGCCAGGGTCAGATTCGAGAGTTCGGCGACGGCGGCGGTGATCATCTCGATCGCTCCCACCGCCTCGCCGGTCGCGCTCTGGATCGCCGCGACCTGCTGGGTGATGTCGCCGGTCGCCTTGGCGGTCTGCTCGGCCAAGGCTTTGACCTCGCTGGCGACGACCGCGAAGCCTCGTCCGGCGGCACCGGCCCGGGCCGCCTCGATCGTGGCATTAAGCGCGAGGAGGTTGGTCTGCCCGGCAATCGACTTGATCATGCCAACGACCGCGTCGACCTCGCGCGCGTTTTCGGCCAGTCGGCGCATGGTGGCATCCGTGGTCTCTGCCTGGATCGCGATCTGCCGGGCGCGCTCCGAGACCCGCCCGACCTGGCCGGAGATCTCCTGGATAGCGCTATTCATTTGCTCCGAATTCACCGCGACCGACGACGCCTTGTGCCGGGCGGCATCAGCCGATTGAGTCAGCCCCTCGGCCGAGTGCTGCATCTCTCGGATCGCCGATCCGACCGCATCGACCACACGGCTCACGTCGGTCGCCATGTTGACCTGGGCAGAGACCACGGCCCAAGTGAGCATCGGCCCGATGTAGTTGCCCTTCCGGTCGTTGACAGCCGTGACCTGCAGGTCGAGCGTTTCCGGACCCACCCTGATCTTGGTCCGATGCGGCAACCGGCTCGAATCCGCCAACATGTTGCGCTGATGATGCGGGTTCTTGTGGAACACGTCGAACGAATGGTCGAGCATCTCGTCGACCTTGATCGGCAGGTATTGTTCCAGCGGCCCAAGGGTCTTGCGCGATGTGGCATTCAAATAGTTGATCTTGAATTCATTGCGCGGATCGGCGGTCATCACGGCGACCGGCATGTTGTCGATCATCGACATCAGGCGATCGATCTGGTTCTTCTTGATGGAAATATCAGCGGCGAACTTGACGACCTTTACAGGCCGGCCGCGTGCGTCGAGGACGGGATTGTAGGTCGCCTCCAGCCAGACCTCCGCACCATCCTTGCCGAGGCGCAAGAACTCTCCGGTGACGTACTGGCCATCCTTCAGCCTCGTCCAGAATTCGGCATATTCTGCACTGCCGGCATACGCCTTATCGACGAACATGCGATGATGCTTGTTCTGGACGTCCGCCAGAGTGTAATTCATCAAATTCAGAAAATTCTGATTGGCGTCAAGAACTTGGCCGTCCATGGAAAATTCGATGATGGCCAGCGACCGGTTTAAAGCGTCCAGCTTGGCTTGTGAATCGCTGTAAGCAGATTTCTTGAACATGTCAGTGCTCGCGCTTCTTGGGTGAGCACGTAACCCGTATTGCGTTAAATTTTATCTAATTTCGGGGGTTTCAAATGGAACCCAGAAACAGAACGCTCACAGACCGGAACTTTTTCCGCGTGGCGTATCATTCGATGGATACGCGCCTTTCCAAAAGTCGCGGCATGGCTGATCACTATTCGGCTTGGGGTCGAATATCAGAACCATCCGCGTATCCGGAAGTAGACAATTGGTGCTAACGCGCTGAATAGGATCAGACCGAGGGCATAGGGATAGCCGTAGGCCCAGTCCAGCTCCGGCATGTGCTTGAAGTTCATGCCGTACATCGAGGCGATCAGCGTGGGCGGTACGCCCACCACCGACACGACGGTGAGCACGCGGAAGACGTTGTTCTGCTCGATGTTGATCAGGCCGAGGGTTGCGTCCAAGAGGAATTGCACGTTTTCCGCAAGCCGGGTTTCGAATTCGTCGAGCGATTCGATGTCCCGCCGGATCGTTTCGAAGCGGCCGTCCTCGGGCAGGCCCAACCCATCGCAGGCGGCTGAAACGAAGGGGACGATCCGTTCCAGGCCAAGCAGGCTGGCGCGGATCTTACCCAGCACCTTTCCGCGGTTGCTGATGCCCCGCAGGATGCGACGTAGCGCCAGGTCGCGCCGGCGCGGCGGAGGGCTTTCCAGCCGCCGGCGATTGGCGCCGCGCACGTCGAAGTCGAAGATCCGCGTCGAGAGCTGGTCAAGTTCGGAGGCCATGTCCTCCAGGGCGTCGGCGAGGCTGTCGACGAGCTCCTCCAGGATCACCAGAAAGATCTCGCTCGGCGTCACGCTACCATCGCCGTCAGCGACACGCTTCTCTGCGGAATCCACGGCCCGCAGGTTGTGAAACCGGATGGTGACGAGGTGGTCCTTCGACAAAAGAAAGCCGAGTGGCTTCAGCTGCGATTCGCTGCTCTCGAAGGTGATCATCGGCGTCGAGAGCGAAAGCCCACCCTTGACGCGCCGCAGCCGGCTGGAGGATTCGACTTCCGACAGGGCAGCCCGGGACGGCACGCGCAGACCGGTGGCCGCTTCGACGGCAGCAGCCTCCTCGGAGGTCGGATCGTTGAGGTCGAGCCAGACGGCGTTGCGTGGAATCGGACCCTCCGGGTCGAGCGTCACCGCGCCCTCGGGTCCGTGCAGGCTCAGCATGAGAGCGCATCATCCATGGGGAAGGGAGGTCGTTTTCAGGTCATCGGACCGTCGCGCGAGGGTGCGACAGCATTGACTCGAAACCGCGCGAGGGCTATCTCGCCGCCGTCATTGGCACTCGCCAAGACAGAGTGCTAACAGTCCGGCTGCGACGCGGCCTTGCCGGCCGCATCAACGCCAACTGCAGACTTGAAGCAAGAGGGCAGCTCATGAAGTTCCGTCCGCTGCACGACCGCGTGGTCGTCCGTCGCATCGAGAGCGAGGAGAAGACCAAGGGCGGCATCATCATTCCGGATACCGCCAAGGAGAAGCCGCAGGAGGGCGAGATCGTCGCCGTCGGGCCCGGCGCACGCGACGAGCAGGGCCGCGTCAACGCGCTCGACGTCAAGGCCGGCGACCGCGTCCTGTTCGGCAAGTGGTCCGGCACCGAGGTCAAGATCGACGGTCAGGACCTCCTGATCATGAAGGAATCCGACATCATGGGCGTCGTCGCCCTCTGATCGGTTCTTCTGTTCCAGCCCTTTGAGGCCGTCTGAGGCCTTGGGGTTCAACCCAACCACAAGAGGCAAACCATGGCAGCGAAAGACGTTCGTTTCTCCGCCGACGCCCGCGATAAGATGCTGCGCGGCGTCGACATCCTCGCCGACGCGGTGAAGGTGACGCTGGGTCCGAAGGGCCGCAACGTCGTGATCGAGAAGAGCTTCGGCGCCCCGCGCATCACCAAGGACGGCGTCACCGTCGCCAAGGAGATCGAGCTCGCCGACAAGTTCGAGAACATGGGCGCCCAGATGGTGCGCGAAGTGGCC